>CAZMND010000011.1:0-39771 GCA_964567585.1 uncultured Lachnospiraceae bacterium | reverse complement strand
ACTTATGCATATGGCGGCAGCTGTAGGAAAAGATAATTTTTTGGTGTACCAGGAATTATTTAATTTTGGCCTTAAAACCAATATTGATTTGGCGGGAGAAAGCAGAACCGCGTCTTTGGTACATACGAAAGAGACATTAGGTGAAACAGAGCTTGCCACAAGTTCATTCGGACAGGGATTTAATGTAACAATGATTCAGGAAATTACTGCATTTTGTTCTTTGATTAACGGCGGTAATTATTATGAGCCGCATATGGTGGAGAGAATTATTAGTGCGGATGGTTCAACGGTACAGAATATTACACCGAGAGTGTTGAAGCAGACTGTTTCGGAGGAAACATCCAAAAAGATTATTGAATATTGTAATGCGGTAGTAACAGAAGGTACCGGAAAAACAGCCAGACCGGCAGGATACGCCATTGGTGGTAAAACCGGAACTGCTCAGACGATTCCTCGTGGTAACGGCGAGTATGTAGTTTCTTTTATGGGCTATGCACCTGCAGATGATCCACAGATTGCTATTTATGTGGTTGTCGACAGACCAAATGTCGCAAAGCAGGATGATGCAAAATTTGCAACGGGTATTGTTAGAAATATTTTAACGGAGATTTTACCTTATCTGAATATTTATATGACAGAGGAGCTTTCGGAAAAAGAACAGCAGGAATTAGAAGAAAGACAGCGGGAAGAACGTAATAAAATTTGGTATACCTTCTCAATTGATCCGGAAACAGGCTATGCGGTTGACCCGAATACAGGTGAATTTGTAGACCCGGAAACCGGTGATAAAATCTATGGTGATGAACCGTTTATGGAAATAATTGACGAATAAACTGAATAACTTATTTATCTTCATAATAATTTATAATAATACCGGTTGGAGATTGTTATGAAGAATTTAGAAAAAGTGATGGAACAAAGGAATCATACGTATTTACGAAAGAAAATTGCAATTGTATGGTTCCTTTTTACGTTGTGTCTTGCTGTTTTGTGTATTAGAATCGGGTATCTTATGATATTCAGATCGGATTATTATTCGCAGAAGGCAGTAGAATTGCACGAAAGGGAACGCAGTATTAAAGCGGCAAGAGGGCGGATTTTGGATGTAACGGGAAAGGTGCTTGCGGACAATGAAACGGTTTGTACGATTTCCGTCATTCATAGTCAGATTACGGATAAAGAAAAAGTAATTGAGATTTTGTCAAGAGAACTGTCTTTAAGTGAAGAGTATGTGCGTAAAAGAGTCGAAAAGGTTTCGTCCATTGAAAAGATAAAGAGTAATGTAGCCAAAGAATTGGGAGATGTTATAAGAAACTACGATTTGGATGGAGTGAAGGTGGATGAAGACTATAAAAGATATTATCCCTATGGGGAACTGGCCTCTAAGGTGCTTGGTTTTACCGGAGCCGACAATCAGGGAATTATTGGTCTTGAGGTAAAGTATGACTCTTATCTGGAGGGAACGAAGGGAACAATTTTGACGGTGACTGATGCAAGAGGTGTAGAGATTGAGGATGCTTCGGAGTCCAGAATAGAGCCGATTGCAGGAAATGATTTAATTACAAGTATTGATGTGAATATTCAGACCTATGCAACTCAGTTAGCTTATGAGGTTATGGAGAAAAAAGAAGCACAGGGTGTTTCCATATTGGTGATGAATCCAAAGGATGGTGCGATTATGGCCATGGTCAATGCACCGGAATTTAATTTGAATGATCCCTATACATTGACAGAAGAAACTTTGTTGCTTCAGGGTATAGAAAGCGAGGATGATTTGAGTCAGGAAGAAAGGCAGAATGCACTGAATTATATGTGGAGAAATGCCTGCATTAATGATACCTATGAGCCGGGCTCGATTTTTAAGGTCGTTACGGCAGCTATAGGATTGGAAAATGAAAAAGTTACGGTGGATGATGGATTTTATTGTCCGGGATATATCGTTGTGGAAGACAGAAGAATCCGTTGTAGCAGGACGAGGGGACACGGAAGCGAAAGTTTTGTTGTGGGAACTATGAATTCCTGCAATCCGGTTTTTATAACGGTAGGACTTCGTATCGGCACTGATTTGTTTTATGATTCTATGGATTCTATGGGACTTTTAAATAAAACCGGTGTGGATTTGCCGGGGGAAGCCGGAACAATTATGCACAAAAAGGATAATATTGGGGAAGTGGAATTGGCTACAATATCTTTTGGTCAGTCTTTTCAGGTGACACCAATACAAATGGCCACTACAGTAGCGTCTATTGTCAATGGCGGTAATCGGATTACACCGCATGTGGGCGTAAAGGTAGTTGATGGTGAAGGAAACACAGTAGAAACATTTTCTTATGAGACAGATAACCGCATTATTTCGGAAGAAACTTCAGAAACGATGCGGCAGATATTGGAAAAGGTTGTGTCCGAGGGCGGTGGAAAAAATGCTGCGGTGGAAGGATATAGTATAGGCGGTAAAACAGCCACCAGTGAAACGCTTCCGAGAGGGACCGGAAAATATATTGCTTCTTTTGTAGGGTTTTATCCGGCGGATGACCCGAAAGTACTGGCACTTGTAGTCATTCACAAGCCGACGGGAATGTATTATGGTGGTCAGGTGGCAGCACCGGTGGTAAAGCAACTTTTTCAAAATATACTTCCTTATTTGGACTTAGTGGATTATAATTAAATGATGAACTTTTTTGGGTCAGGAGATACGATATGGATTTTTCAGGAAAGAACGTAGTAGTAGTGGGCGCAGGAAAAAGCGGAATTGGAGCAATATCTCTGCTTCATACGCTTGGTGCGAATATCATTTTATTTGACGGAAATGAAAAAGCAGATGTGAATACTTTGAAGGAGCAGGTGGCTGAATATGCGATAAAAGATGTTTTCGTTGGCACTTTGCCGGAAGATGTAATAAAAGAGACACAGATGCTTGTTTTGAGTCCGGGCGTTCCTACGGATACGGATTTTATACATAAATTTCGAGAAAACGGTGCCATAGTTCTGGGCGAAATTGAACTTGGTTACCAGGTGGCAAAAGGGAGACTTTTGGGAATTACGGGTACCAACGGAAAAACCACTACAACCACTTTGGTGGGACAGATTATGGAAGAGTATTTCGGTAATACTTTTGTGGTTGGAAATATCGGTAATCCGTATACTTTAGAAGCATTAAAGACAACGGAAGATTCTGTGACAGTTGCGGAAATCAGTAGTTTTCAGCTGGAAACGGCAATAGATTTTAAACCGTGCGTTTCTGCAATCTTAAATGTGACACCGGATCATCTTAACAGACATCATACGATGGAAAACTATGCGGCGGCAAAAGAAGCTGTTGCAAAAAAACAGACAAAAGAAGATACCTGTGTCTTAAATTATGAAAATGAATATACAAGGGAATTTGGCGAACGCTGTAATGCTACGGTTGTTTATTTTTCTTCCAAGACAAAGCTTAGTACGGGCTATTATCTGGATGGAGAAGAAATCGTGGTGGCAAAAGACGGCGTGACTACCACACTTATGAATATTCATGATATGAATCTGGTGGGTATCTGCAATGTGGAAAATGTTATGGCAGCCATCGCCATGTCAGCGGCTATGGGTGTACCTTATGAAAATATTATAGCTACGGTAAAACGATTTAAAGCAGTGGAACACAGAATTGAATTTGTGGCGACAAAGAGAGGCGTAGATTATTACAATGACTCTAAGGGAACCAATCCGGATGCGGCAATTCAGGGAATTAAGGCTATGTGCAAGCCTACGGTTTTAATCGGTGGAGGCTATGATAAAGAAAACGAATATGACGAATGGATAGAAGCCTTTGACGGTAAGGTGAAGCTGTTTGTTTTAATTGGTCAGACAAAAGAAAAAATCGCCAAGTGCGCGAGAGCACATGGATTTGAAAATATTGTGATGGCAGATACCTTTGAAGAAGCGATGGACATTTGTATTAAAAATGCCGAAAGCGGAGATGCGGTACTTCTGTCACCGGCTTGTGCAAGCTGGGGGATGTTCCCGAATTATGAAGTGCGTGGACAGATTTTTAAAGAAATTGTAAATGGAATTAAGGAGTGATAAGGTGGCTTCGAAAGCAAGAAACCCGAGGGTAAGAAGAGTAAAAAGGACGACAGGTGAATATTTTGACTATAACATTTTAATTATCGTAGCTCTTCTTGTTATTTTTGGGCTGATAATGATATATTCCACCAGTTCTTATAATGCACTCAATGAATATGGAGATGCGTTCCATTATATGAAAAAACAGGGGATTGCGATTATTGGTGGGATATTGGCTATGATAATCACCATATTTTTCCCGTTAAAGTATTTTTTGAAGTTCTCGGAACTGATTTATGTAATATCCCTAATTGCGGTTGTATTGGTATTGTCACCGCTTGGGGCATCTGAAGGTGGTGCGACCAGATGGATTTATATCGGTCCTATTTCCATTCAGTCAGCGGAATTGGTAAAAATTTCGATTATTTTACTTTTGGCAACGTTTATTTGTAAATATAACAGCAGTCTTTTGAATAAATGGAAAATTCTGTTTGCGTTTCTTGTTCCGGCTCTGGTTGGGGCGGCGATGATTTTCTTCATCACCAACAACTTAAGTTCTGCCATCATTGTAGTGGGAATTGCGTTTGTTATGTTGTTTGTGGCAAGCCCCAACTATTCCAAGTTTTTGACGGTAGTAGGAGCAGGTATTGCATTGGTTGCGATTGTGGTAATGGTTATTATCAATATGGCAAACAGCTCGGATGGAAACTTCCGAGTGGTACGTGTGTTGGCATGGCTTGATCCGGAAGCATATTCCAATGATACGGGTTATCAGATTTTACAGGCGTTATATGCCATTGGATCCGGCGGTATCTTCGGAAAGGGACTTGGGGAAAGTATGCAGAAGCTGGGATTTATCCCGGAATCACAGAACGATATGATTTTCTCCATTATTTGTGAAGAACTGGGACTTTGTGGAGCGTTTATGCTGATTTTCCTGTTTGGTCTTTTGTTATGGAGAATGATGCTTGTGGCAATTAATACAAGAGACAAAGCGGGTTGTCTGGTGGTTGTAGGTGTGATTGCACATATTGCCATTCAGGTTGTTTTAAATATTGCGGTAGTAACAAACAGTATTCCGAACACGGGTATTTCCCTTCCGTTTATCAGCTACGGCGGGTCTTCCGTATTGTGTTTGCTGATTGAAATTGGACTTGTGCTGAACGTTTCCAGAAATATTAAAGTTTAGTCGTACAAGGTAACAAAATGATTTTCCACCATATTTATAAAATAAGTCAATTTTATTCCGGATGGTGTCAATATGAGTACAATTCATATTATTGGTGGAAAAAAACTCGAAGGAAGCATTTGTATACAGGGCTCGAAAAATGCGGCTCTGCCGGTTTTGGCAGCAACACTTTTGACAGAGGGTGTCAATGTGCTGGAAAATTGTCCGCAGATAGCGGATGTGAATGAAATGCTTGAAATTTTGCGCGGGTTAGGTTGCAGTGTATGGCGGCAAGACGGGAAACTTTTTATTCAGGCACCAAACAAACTAAATAGCAGAATTGACAAGGAACATGTTATCAGTATGCGTTCCTCAGTAATTTTACTGGGGGTTCTTCTCGGCGAGAATGGTGCGGTTTGCATGGAATATCCGGGCGGCTGTGTTATCGGGAAAAGGCCTATTGATATGCATATATGGGGTCTTGAAAAAATGGGATGTCGTTTTGAGCATACGCAGAAGCTGCTCTGTGCCAATACTGACAGATTGCAGGGTGCAATCATACATCTTAAATTTCCAAGCGTGGGGGCCACGGAGAACTTGATTCTGGCGGCTGTCAAGGCCCAAGGAAGCACTGTGGTTTATGGTGCGGCCAAGGAACCGGAAATTGTGCATTTGTGCGATTTTCTCAATAAATGCGGTGCCAAAATAAACGGGGCAGGAACGGAGTGCATTCATATAGAAGGTGTGAGGCGGTTAAAAGCCTGTGAATACAAAATTCCGTCAGACCGGATTGTGGCAGGTACTTATTTGATGTGTGCATTGGCGACAAAGGGAACGGTTTTATTAAAAGATGCTCCTGTTAGTGAAATGGAAGCAGTGCTCTCGGCTTTGAAAAATATGGGAGCGGTGGTTCGTGCAAGGGATGATGAACTTTTTATAAATGGGGAAGCGGCTTTGCAATCCGGCTTTGTGGAAACGGGTGTGTACCCGGGCTTTCCCACGGATTTACAATCGCCGATGCTTGTTCTAATGTCTCAGGCAATTGGAAAAGGCAGGGTAAAAGAAAACATCTATGAAAACCGCTTTCACGTAGTGAGTGAACTCAAAAAAATGAATTCCAAAATGAATATATCCCAAAATGAAGTGATAGTTTTCGGTCCGGAAAATTTGGAAGGCAGCGTCGTTAAAGCGAAGGAACTGCGCGGTAACGCGGCATTGGTGATGGCAGGACTTGTTGCTAAAGGCGAAACGACAGTATTGGATTCTAAGTATGTAAAGCGCGGTTACGAAGATATCTGCAGAGACTTAAGAAGCCTTGGGGCTATTATATATGAAAATGAGGATTGATGAATGAAACAAGAGGTACAAAGAAGACAGTATCCGAAAAAGAAAAAGCCGAAAAAGACCTATGAAAAGGTGTTAATGACATTGGCAGTTATCTGCCTTGTGGTGGCAATTTTTTTTATTACGGTATTGTGTCTTTTGGAAATATATAAAGTAAAAACCGTTTATGTGAACGGAAATGTACATTACAGCAGCAGTGAAATCAGGGATATGGTAATGGTAGGAGATTTGGGTGACAATTCGATTTACCTGTCCTTAAAATATAAAAATAAAACCATTGAGGATGTACCGTTTATTTCGGCAATGAACGTGGAAATTGTGTCGCCGGATACCATCAAAATTACGGTTTATGAAAAAAGCCTGGCAGGCTGTGTGGAACATTTGGGTGAGTATGTTTATTTTGACAGAGACGGTATGGTAGTGGAGTGTTCACAAAATATGACGGAAGGCGTACCGGTGGTGTCAGGGCTTTCCTTTGATTCGGTTGTGCTTTATGAACCACTTCCGGTTTCGGATGAAGATGTTTTTGAGGTTATCTTGACTATTGCCCAGTTGTACGATAAATATGAAATGAAAGCTGAGCGTATTCAATTTACAACAGGCGGGAATATTGTGGTACATACCGGTGGCATCAAAGCAGCAATGGGAAAAGGCGAAAATATTGATGATAAAGTTATGACATTGGCGAGTATCATACCGGATTTGGAAGGACAGTCAGGGACCGTGAAACTTGAGAATTATACGAAAGATTCAAAAAATGTAATTTTTAAGCCTGATAAGTAAAAAAGTGGTTGATTATTTTTTTAAATAATTATATTATGGTGTATATGAGTTTAAACTTAAGAAGGAGGAAATACCTTTGTTAGAGATCAAGACAAGTGATGCAGATTCTGCAGCAAAAATCATAGTAGTTGGTGTTGGCGGTGCAGGTAATAATGCTGTTAATAGAATGGTAGAAGAGGGAATTACAGGAGTGGAATTTGTTGGTGTGAATACAGACCAGCAGGCTTTACATTTATGTAAAGCACCTAAATTATTACAGATTGGTGAGAAATTAACAAAAGGACTTGGTGCAGGTGCAAAACCTGAAATCGGTGAAAAAGCAGCTGAAGAAAGTTCAGAAGAAATTGCAGCAGCATTAAAGGGCTCTGATATGGTATTTGTCACCTGTGGTATGGGTGGCGGTACCGGTACAGGTGCAGCTCCGGTTGTTGCGAGACTTGCCAAGGAAATGGGCATTTTGACTGTAGGTGTTGTTACAAAACCATTTAGTTTTGAAGCAAGAGCCAGAATGGATAATGCTATCGGCGGTATTGAAAGATTGAAAGAACATGTGGATACATTAATTGTTATCCCTAATAATAAATTACTTCAGATTGTAGATAAGAAAACTACATTCCCGGATGCATTAAAGAAGGCAGATGAAGTATTACAGCAGGCTGTTCAGGGTATAACAGACCTTATCAATTTACCGGCAATTATCAACTTAGACTTTGCAGACGTTCAGACTGTTATGAAGGACAAGGGTATTGCCCATATCGGTATCGGTGAAGGTAAAGGTGATGACAAAGCCAACGAAGCTGTTAAAATGGCTGTTGAAAGTCCATTACTTGAATCTACAATTGAAGGTGCAACACATATTATTCTTAATATTTCAGGTGATATTTCGTTATCAGATGCTTCAGAAGCAGCAGAATATGTTCGTAGTTTGACAGGCGAAGAAGTAAATCTTATTTTCGGTGCTATGTATGATAAGGATATGTCAGACAGATGTAAGATTACTGTTATTGCAACAGGAATCGAAGCGGACAAGCCCGAAAGAAAAATGCCGGGAATGAATTTCAAAGTAACACCTCCTCACGTATCAGGAGTTGCAGGTGTTACGGGAACACAGACAAAAGTACAGACTACACAGTTCACAGGCATCAATAAACCTGATGTGAGAACAACTGTATCTCCGAAGACTTTGGATATTCCGACATTCTTACAGAAAAAATAATAAAGTCATTTAAGACCTTGCTTTGAGGATGAGCAGGGTCTTTTTTATTTTCCGCAGGTAGTTTATGTCGAAATTTAAAAATGAATAAAGCAATTTTCACAGTTTTTTTGACAAAATTTGAAGAAGATAGATTCTATAATAGTTTTGGTCGGGAGGAATTGGGTATGCAATACCGGATTTATTTGGATAGCTTATTTATACAGGAAGTGATTCTCAATTTCTACGTATTAATGTTGTGTAGAATCTGTCTTATAAGTACTGCCACACGAAAAAGACTGATTTTAGCATCTGTTTTTGCGGGAGGATATCAAGTGCTTCTGTTTTTGCTGCCGCTCCCCGGGCAAATAGTTTTGTTTTATATAGTACTGCTGGGCATATATATGTTGGGCAGTTTTGTCACAATCCGTATAGCTTTTGGAAAAAGCAATTGTGTGGTTTACATAAAACGAATAAGTGTATATATGGTGTTTACACTTGTTATAGGCGGGATATTTCTGGGAATTTTACCAAGGTTTTCATTTTATAATCATTCTAAAGTAAAGGTTATAATTTTTCTTATAGCAGGAGCAGGAGTATATGTAATGCTTTGGAAAATATTCCGGGAAAAAAGGCAGAATATGTATTATGGACAAATCAGGATTATGCATAACAAAGAGGCGCTGGAAGGTGTGTACTTTATGGATTCGGGAAATGGTCTTGTGGAGAGTATTTCGAAAAAGCCGGTGTTACTTGCCGATTCCAAGTGGCTGTTTGAAAAGTTTGCAAAGGAAGAGTTGCTCACAAGGCCCGTTGTTTATAAAAGTGTGGGAAAACAAAAGGGAATTTTGTACGCCTATTGTATGGATGAAATTATCATATACGATGCCAAAGAGGCATATACATATGAAAAAGTCTGGATTGGTGTGTGTAGGGAAGACATATTTGCAGGCAAAGACTATCAGATGATTTTGCCGCCGTTTTACGGTGCGCATAAGGAATGAAACATACAGAAAGGACGAGAAATATGATATTTAGAGTGTTCTTGCCGGGGAAAATTAACCTGCGTTTTTTTGACAGGGAACCGGGATTTTTATTCGGAAGCAGACAGGGAGAAATTCATTACATAGGAGGCACGGATATTTTACCGGCGCCGCTTGATACAGAGCAGGAAATCGAAGTGATTAACGATTTGGGAACGGAATATGAAGATGAGGCAAAAGCCTTGCTGATAGAACATAATCTGCGTTTGGTTGTATACATAGCCAAAAAATTTGAGAATACCGGAGTGATGGTGGAAGATTTAATTTCCATTGGGACAATCGGACTCATTAAGTCCATTAACACTTTTAAGCGCGATAAAAATATTAAGCTGGCAACTTACGCTTCCAGATGTATTGAAAATGAAATTCTGATGTATTTAAGACGGAATAATAAGACGAAGCTGGAAGTATCGATAGACGAGCCGTTAAACGTAGACTGGGACGGTAATGAACTTTTGTTATCGGATATTCTGGGGACGGAAGAGGATGTGATTTACAAGGATTTGGAAAGCGAAGTGGAAAGGAAAATGCTTCTTAGGGCAGTCAGTAAATTGTCTGACAGGGAGAGGACGATTATCAGCTTGAGATTTGGCCTTGGAAACGGGTGTGATAAAGAGATGACACAGAAGGAAGTAGCGAACCTTTTAGGGATATCGCAGTCCTATATTTCGCGTCTTGAAAAGAAGATTATGAAGCAACTGAAAAAAGAGATGGTGAAGGAAAATTATGCATAAGAATAATTCTTAAAAATGTCTTAAGTAGGTTGATAAAATAAGGGGGTAAGACTATAATAAACAATAGATTGTTTTGAGCGAAATTTGGCATAAAACAATATTGTATAACAGGATGAGAGATGCGTGAATATGCGTAAAAATAGAGTGAAAAGAAAAAAGAAAATTGATCTGAAAAGACGATTAGGCGGGGACTTATTTTTATTTCCCAGCCTAATTGGTGTATGTATCTTTATGGTAGTGCCGTTTTTTGTGGTAATCTACTATTCTATGATTGATAATCCCATTCGTAAAAATTTTGTATGGTTTGAAAACTTTGCAAAAATTCTGGATAATGCCGCGTTCAGACTGGCGGCCGCAAACACCTTTAAGTTTTCTGCGGTGGCAGTTCCGTTGGCGGTGGTTTTATCGTTGCTTCTGGCAATGATGCTACTGAGTAATATTCCCGGAAAAACACAGCTTAGAACGTTTTATTTAAGTCCACTGATGGTACCGGTTGCGTCTGTTGTATTAATCTGGCAGGTTTTGTTTGATTATAACGGCGTAGTAAATGAGTGGTTTTTGGCATTGGGACTGGATAAAATTGACTGGATGAAATCCGATTATGCACAAATTGTTATTGTGCTTTTGTTTTTGTGGAAAAACTTAGGCTACAATATGATTATTTTTATGGCGACTTTGTCCAGTATTCCAAGAGAAATTATTGAGGTTGCACTGCTTGAGAGTGCTACAAAGTGGCAGATTTTTTGGAAAATCAAAATCAGATATCTGGCATCTACGATTGTTTTTGTTACAATTATGTCCCTGATTAATTCCTTTAAGGTTTTCAGGGAAATCTATTTGATGACCGGTGATTACCCGTACGATAGTTTATATATGCTTCAGCATTTTATGAATAATACGTTCAGGTCGCTGGACTATCAGAAACTGTCATCGGCAGCGATACTAATGTCCCTTGTTATGATTGTTATTATTGCCATTTTGTTCTTCTTTGAGAATAGGATGAGCAAGGATTTGGAGGGCTAGGTATGCTTAAGAAAAAAAGAAAGAAGAAATTCCGAATCAGTGTCATTTTAGGATTTCTGATTGCGCTGTTTTTTGCAGTCATATTTTTAGCACCGATTATTTTGACAATTACCAACTCCCTTATGTCAGCATCAGAAATCTATTCCAATTACGGTGTGATTTTTGAAACGACGGAGTCGGGCGGTAAAGTGTATGTATCAGAGACGGTAAATTTAAAATTTATTCCGGATATCGTATCTTTTAGCCAGTACATAACGGTATTGTTAAAAAGTCCGGAATATTTGCTTAAATTCTGGAATTCGGTAATTTACGTTGTGCCGATCGTAATTTTTCAGTTGTTTGTGGCGCTTCTTGCATCCTTTGGGTTTACAAGATTTAATGGAAGAATTAAACAGATGATATTCTTTGGCTATGTCATTTTGATGTTGATGCCTTATCAGGTAACCTTGGTTCCGAACTATCTGGTATCGGAATGGCTTCAC
Source organism: uncultured Lachnospiraceae bacterium (assembly GCA_964567585.1). Classification (GTDB taxonomy): domain Bacteria; phylum Bacillota; class Clostridia; order Lachnospirales; family Lachnospiraceae; genus CALZKI01. The sequence goes on along the minus strand of CAZMND010000011.1, from coordinate 27,961 downwards.
ATTTTAGATACAAAGTGGGCGATATGGCTTCCGGGTATTTTTTCACCCTTTGCGGTATATCTTTTAACAAAGTTTATGCGAAGAATACCGGTTTCGGTGATGGAAGCGGCTCAGATTGACGGAGCTAATGAATGGCGGATTTTTACAAATATTTGTGTTCCGCTATGTAAAAGTTCCTTGTTTTCGGTGGCGATTTTAGTATTTATTGATTATTGGAATATGGTAGAACAGCCGCTTATTTTGCTGTCAAATACGGAACAATATCCGCTTTCGGTATTTTTGTCGCAAATTAACGCGGGTGAAATCGGGCTTGCCTTTGCGGTGGCAACGATTTATATGATACCTACATTATTGATGTTTTTATACGGTGAAGATTATCTGGTAGAGGGTATCACCTATCAGGGCGGTATAAAAGGATAACCGTGAGAGGAGAAAAACGATGGAAGAGAAAAATATAAAAAGAAAAGAATGGGTGAAAACAGCTGCAATTGTATTCTTGCTTATTATGCTGGGGCTGACTTTTTTCTCCAATACAATTATGAACTATTCCCTGCCGGAGGTAGCGACAGAATATGTGCAATCGGATAGTATTACACTTCAGGTACGCGGAACGGGAATCGTAGAATCCGGTGATCCGTATAATGTTATTATTGAAGAAAACAGGGTGATTAAAAGTGTTGTTGTCAGAAATGGCGATGCGGTACAAAAGGGTGATGTTTTGTTCTATCTGGAGGATACACAGGGCACAGAGATAACGGCTCTTGAAGACCAGATTGAACAGGCGGAAATTTCATATAAACAGGCACTTTTGGCTGACGATGTATCAACAACCGTATATAACAATATGCAAAACGGTGTAACTACAGATATGAATGCTTATCAAAACAGTGTCCAGACACTGAAAAATGCCATTACAGACATTGAAAAAGCAATTAGTGATTTGACGACCCAGCGTGCAAACGCAGAATCTACTTTGATTAAAATCGGTGGTGCCGGAAAAGATTTGGAGGCAGCTACAGCAGAAGCAGAAACGGCTAAAGCAGCCCGTGATGCGGCCAAAACAGAATATGAAGGTTACAAATCAAGAGTAGATAATTATGATGCCAACGTTGCGGCCGGTACAGAAACGGAAACGAAAGAAAATCTGGAAGCTGCTATGGCAACAGCTAAAGCAACCTTGGATGCGTGTGAGAATGATGTTCATATTGCGGATTCTATAGTGGCAGTTATTAAGCAAATGGAACTTTGTGATGCAAATCTTGTGACAGCAGAGAACAATCGTAAAATTAATGAGCAGGCTCTTAGTAAGCTACGTTCAGATGTCCAGGTGGAGCTTGATTTGATCTCGCAAAAGAAACAGTTGGATGATTTAAAAGAGAAACTTGCAGAAATGAAAGAAAAATCTGTAGGTGGCAAAATTGTAGCACCTATCACGGGAACGGTTTCAGGAATTTCCTATGTAGCCGGAGAAAACGTAATGGCAGGTGAAACCGTTGCAGTAATGCAGCCGGAAGGAAAGGGTCATACACTCAGCTTCAGTGTAACCAAAAAGCAGGCTTCGGCTTTAAATGTAGGGGACAGAGGTGAAGTGAGCAACAGCTGGTATTATTCGGATGTTGTAGCAACACTTCTATCTATCAAACCAGACCCGGCAGACCCTGCAAACAGTAAAAAGCTGACCTTTAATATAGAAGGTGACGTGGTAGCGGGACAGAGTCTGACGCTGGCTGTGGGACAAAGAAGTACCAGATATGATTATACGGTTCCAAACAATGCAGTCAGAGAAGATAAAGACGGAAAATTTATCTTGGTGTTGGAACAGAGACCAAGCCCGTTAGGAAACAGATATTATGCGGCAAGAAGAAGTGTTGAGGTGATTGCAAGCGATGATCGTCGTAGCGCAATTACAGGGGATGTGTATGCGTATGAATATGTTGTAACAACATCCACAAAGCCGATTCAGGAAGGACAGCAGGTGCGTTTGAAAGATAATTAGAAAGTACGGTGCATATAGATGAAACGATTTTTAGGGTATATAAAGGCAATACCTCTCAGGAAAAAAATCAAATATTGTACAATGCTTGTGAGTTTTATTTTGCTTCTTGTTTTCATTGGTATCAGCAGTTATTTTAAAAATTTGTCACAGGATATCAATGCGTATAAAAGATGGGATGCAAAAGAGGGTTATACCCAGATGGCGGTGTATTTACCGCTTGGGACGATGCCGGATAAGGTGTCCTATGACGGTATGATGTATCAGATGCAGGAGGCACTGAAAAACGAAAGCATTGAACCGGAAAACAAAACGAGCCGTATGATGGTAGGCGCGTACAGTGGATATGGCAGTGTTACTATGCAAACGGACTTAGGGACTGTTACGGCAGATACTATTGGCGTAGGTGGAGATTTCTTTTATTTCCATCCCATTGATTTGTTGGACGGTTCTTATCTTGCACAGGATTATCTGATGAAGGACTATGTCATATTGGATAAGGAGACTGCGTGGAAACTGTTTGGTGCAACTAATGTTACCGGAATGACGGTGATGATAGGCGATACGCCGTTTCTTGTGGCAGGCGTGTATGAGCCGTCGGATGTATATCTGGCAGAAGAAGCGGGACTTGATGAGAGTATTGTGTTTATGTTTTATGAGTCCTTGGAAAGTTACGGAAACGTATCGGGAATCCAGTGGCTGGATTTTATTCTTCCGAATCCTGTAAAAGGCTTTGGGGAGAGAATTCTAACGGAAAACGGTGTAGTGACTCTGGAAGATGCGGTAGTGATTGAGAACAGTACCAGATTTGATGCGATACCGCTCTATAAACTGATACCTGATTACTTAGAGAGAATTATGAGCAAGTCGGGCATTGTATATCCGTATTGGGAAAATATGGCCAGAGGTTATGAAAATATTTTAGTTGCATGTTTACTGGTTGAGACTGTATGCTTAATCTGTGGTGTGATATTATTTGTTAATACAATCAGACCGGTTAAGAACATAAAAAGAGGAATCAATTGGATTATTGCAAAAATAAAAAGGAGGAAATAGCCATGAAAAAAACGTTTTTTAAGAAAAGTATCGTTCTTTTGTTAGCAGTTTCAATGGTATTTTCTGTTGCAGGTTGCGGAAAAAAAGACATTACAAGAGAAAAGCAGACAATGTCTGAAGAAGATAAAGATGCCATCTATACATATGACGCTATAGAATGGGATGAAACAGTAAGGGAGAATATCGGAGGCGTACAGTTTGCCGGAGATATTATGTATGCCACAATGGGAGAATATAACGAGGAAAATTATGAATACAAGTCCTATTTTGTGACTTTTGATTTACAAGGGAATGAATTGTCACGATTTGAAGTCAACAATGGCTGGGATGAAGAGAGTGGCACCAGCTATGGAGTCAACCAATTTAGAATGTCAAAAGATCAGGAGATATACGGTATTGGTTATTCGTATATGAATGATGAAGATGAAATAACCGGTGAGTGGATTTGGGAAGAGTTTTATAGTCTGATTAAATTTGATAATCAGGGAAATATACTCTGGGAGGTTTCAACCGGAAGTTCAGGAAGTCAGCAGATTGCAGACGGTGGAAACTATTACGGAGTTAATAATCTGATTTGTGATGATAATGGTAATGTTTGGGTGTTTGATACGGCATCCTATACCTGTTATGATAAAGATGGAAATCAGGGAATTTCCATTGATGCGCCTGAAAATGTGTCGGGTGAAGTTTGGCTTAATAAAGATGGTAATTTCATAATTGGACAATGGGATGATGAATGGACTCAGGTTGATTTTTATGAAATTGATACGAAAACCGGAAAAATGAACGAAGAACCACTGGTGAAACCGGGTAGTTATTATCAATACAGCTACTATTCGGGAGTTGGAAGTAAATGGGATATGTATGCCACAAATTCAGTTGGAATCTGGGCATTTAACTGGGGTGATACGGAAATGACAAAGGTTATGGACTACCTTTTGTCAGATTTTGATGGCACATATGTTTATAGTATAAAAGCTATTTCAGATGATAAATTTATGGCTAATTATTATGATATGGAGTGGAATTATCAGGCCGGTGTGTTTACAAAGGTTCCAAAAGAGGATGTAGTAGATAAGTACATCATGACTCTTGCTTGTTATTATATTGATTCAGATGTAAGAAAACAGATTGTTGAGTTTAATAAAAGTCATGAGGATGTCAGAATTACTATGACGGATTATTCGTCCCTTGACAGTGAAGAAAACGAATGGCAGCTCGGTATGGACACCTTAAAGGGTGATATTTTATCAGGCAAAGTGCCGGATATTTTGATAACACCAAACAATTTTGATATGGGTATGTATGCCAATAAAGGCTTGTTTACAGATATGTATAAATTGATGGAGCAGGACGAAACAATCAATTTGAATGATTATCTGGATAATATTATAAAACTGGGTGAGTACAATGGCGAACTTTATGAATTGATTCCAAAATTCAATGCCGTAACTTTGATAGGAAAGAAATCAGATGTAGGCGACGGCTATAGCTGGACCTATGATGATTTGAATGCATTACTGGATAAAAAAGGAGACGATGTAAATTTATTTTCAGAGGATACTGCAAGACAGACTGCTATGTACTATGGAATTAATCTTGCTTTTGATGAATTTTATAACAGTAATACAGGAGAATGTAATTTTGATTCACCGGAGTTTATACAGTACCTTGAATTGTTAAAAACATGTCCGGAAGAAATATCAGAGGATTTATGGAATCAGGAAAATTATTGGCAAAATTATGAAAACCAGTGGAGAAACGGAAGTACCATTTTAAAATATGAATGGATTTATGGGTTCAGAAGTTATGTGGAAAATTCACAGGGATATTTTGGTGAGCCGATAAGTTATGTTGGGTTCCCAACAAGCGGAAAAAGTGGTTCGGCGGCGTATGTTGATTTTACAATGGCAATTGCAGAGGAAAGTGCATTTAAGTCAGAAGCCTGGGAGTTTGTCAGTGTATTCCTTAAGGATGAATATCAGGATAATATAGGTAGCGGTTTTCCGGTAAAATTATCTTCAATTGATAAAAAAGCGGAGGAAGAGATGAAACCGGATACCTGGTACGATGAGGAAACAGGTGAAGAAGTTGTAGAAGATATGTATTTCTGGATTGGCGATGAAGAAATCACTTTAGAAATGCCGACTGAAGAAGAGATACAGTATATTATTGGTTTCTTAAAGAATATTGATTACAGACAGAAAGACGTAATGGATATTACAGCTATTATAGAAGAAGATGCAGCAGCATTTTTGGCAGGTGAGAAGACTGCCCAGCAGGTGGCGGATTCCATTCAGAGCCGTGTGAAGATTTTCATAAGTGAAAAGAGATAATATACCTATTAGGAGGAATAAGTGAGTACAACAAGAAGACAAATTAAGAAAAGTTCATTGATGTTTATGCTTTCCATGATGGCAATTACACTTGTGTTTTTAGTGGCAATTTTAATTGTAACGGTATCCTATTTTTTAAATAAGACAAAGGAGCCGACAGGGGTCGTTTTAGCATCGGGAGAAGCGATTTATACGGAAGAGGAACTCAGTGCATTAATAGCCCAAAAAGAAGACGGTGTAGTTGATGAACTCTTAGGATATATCAGAAGTTCCATACAGGATGGAAAGAGCATTGTTGCCATTTTGCGTGAGTTATATCCGGAACAGACAGTTCTTATAGCAGACGGAAAGTATCATTTTTTTGAATTAAATGAAAATTTAGCTCCCAATTTACTAATAAATGATAATTTCAAAGTGGACGAGAATGGAATTGTGGAGTATAATGATGGTATAGTGGCATCAAAGAAAGGTATTGACGTTTCCAAATTCCAGGGTAAAGTTGACTGGAAGAAAGTAAAAGAGGATGGCGTGGAATATGCTTTTGTCCGTGTGGGCTATCGTGGTTATGGTAGTAGCGGGAAATTAGTTACAGATGAAGCTTTCGAAGACAATATTAAGGGGGCTACATCAAATGGGGTTGATGTAGGCGTTTACTTCTTTTCACAGGCTGTCAGTGAAGAGGAAGCCATAGAAGAAGCGAACTACGTGTTGGAAGCGATAGAAGGATATGATGTAACTTATCCGATTGTAATTGATATTGAGGAAGTGACAGATTCGGATGCGAGAACGGCGGATATGACACAGGAGCAGTGGACAAAGAACTGTATTGCTTTTTGTGAAACTATCAAGGCGGCTGGCTATACACCGATGATTTACGGAAATTTGAAAACTTATTTCATTATGCTTGATATGACACAGTTAGAAGCGTATGATAAGTGGTTCGCCCAGTATGATACATCGGTATATTTCCCATATGAATTTGATATATGGCAGTATTCTGAAAGCGGAAAGGTCAATGGTATTTCGACAGATGTGGATTTGAATGTCAGCTTTTATGAGCCGGCAAAATAAAGTTCTATAAGAAGGTGGGGCAAAAAAATGAAACAACGATGTAGAAAATTTAGTATTCGTATGAGAATTATTCTCAGTGTAATTGGGATTATGGTAATTGTTTTTGGCTTTTTAGGCGGAACATCTGTCATCACAATGCAGACCAATTTGATTGAAATGGGTGGAGAACAGGCTCAAGTAGCAGCAAGACTTGCACTGGGACAAATTGATGCGGATGAATTAATGAAATTAAAACCGGGCGATGAAGACGGAGCGTTGTACAATTCAATTGTAGAGCCACTGCGCGAAATGCAGAAAGCCTGTGGTGTAAAATATTTATATACGTTAACTACAGATGGTACAAAAGTGTACTATGGTGTTGATACGGATGAAACAGAAGGCAGATGTGCGATTGGAGAAGAATACAATCATACATATGCTGATTTAAAGAGTGTATTTGAAGGTAACAGTTATGTTGCAGAAACGATTGAAAATGATGGCTATGGTGATTTGATTATTGCTTATGAACCAATCAAAGATGCAAAAGGTAATGTTGTTGCAGTTCTTGCCAGTGATTATGATGCCAGTAGTATTACTATACGTTTGAATGGTATGGCTGTAAATATGGGAGTACTTTGTATTATCGGTTTTGTATTTGCATTTATTATTACATTCTTTGTAGCAAGTGTGTTAACAAAAGGTGTTAAACAGGTAAATGCAAAGCTTTATGAATTAGTACACCATGAAGGCGATTTAACACAGAAGCTCAATGTTAAGAGTGGCGATGAAATGGAAATTATGGCTAACAATCTGAATGAGCTGTTAGACCATATCCGCACAATTATGTTGAAGATTTCAGCAAATTCTTCATCACTTCACGAATCCTGTACTTTAATTGCAGAAAACTTACAGGTATCTGCAGATGGTGTTACAGATGTATCTGCAACTATGGAAGAAATGAGCGCTGCTGTAGAAGAAACAAGTGTTTCCTTTGAACAGATTCATGACAGCGTAGGCGATGTATATGAAAAGATTCGTAACGTATCCAATAAAGCATTGGAAGGTGACGATTTAACTCAGGATATCCAAAGCCGTGCGCAGACAATTTATGAAGAAGCAGCTAAAGTTCAGAAAGAAGCAGGAGAAAGAACAACTGTTATTTCAGAAACTGTTAATGAAAAGATTAATCAGTCAAAGGCTGTAACAGAGATTCAGGTATTGACTGAAAACATTTTAAGTATTTCAGCACAGACCAATATGCTTGCGCTTAATGCTAACATTGAAGCTGCAAGAGCCGGTGAAGCAGGACGTGGTTTCGCGGTAGTAGCAGGTGAAATTGGTAAGCTTGCATCTGATTCAGCTAGTGCAGCTACAAAGATTCAGGAAGTAAGTGCTACAGTTATCCAGGCAGTAGAAGAACTTGCCAAGGAAGCAGAAAATATGCTTAACTTTATGGATGAAGTTACAATGGCAGGTTATGGTAAACTTCTTAACACAGGTAAAGAATACTACGAAGATGCAGAAAAGATTCATGAACTTATGGAAAACTTTGCTGCAGAATCTGAAACAATTGAAAAGATTACAGACAGTATTCGTGAATCTGTAGAAGCTGTTACAGAGGCTATGGAAGAAAGTGCGAGAGGCACAATGAACGTAGCAACTACAAGTACTGAATTATCAGCAAGTATCGAAAACATTGAAAAAATGGCAATGTCCAATAAGGGCGTAGCAGATGATCTTGCTAATGAAGTTGGAAAATTTAAACTCGAATAGATATAAAAAATACCGCGGCTTTCGTGACCTGAGGCCGCGGATTTTTCATATCTATTCGTAGGGTGAGACCACAGAATTGTCATTTGAATTATAAGAAAAGACTTTCGAAAAATTTTTTTGCGTAAGTAATTTATTTTGAGAAAGTCTTTTCTTGTTTTTTTATTCGGTCAGGTAGTTGCGCATGACTCTGAGGGCATTTTTTTCAAGCCTTGAGACCTGTGCTTGGGAAATGCCGATAAGTGCGGCTACCTCCATCTGGGTTTTGCCTTCAAAAAAGCGTAGCGTGATGATTTCTTTTTCACGTTCACCGAGACGTTTGATGGCTTCATTTAGGGAAATATGTTCTACCCAGTTTTCTTCTTTATTTTTTTTGTCACTGACCTGGTCCATTACATAGAGCGTATCGCCACCATCTGTATAAATTGGGTCGTAGAGGCTCATTGGATTTTGGATGGCATCTAAGGCATAGATAATATCTTCTTTGGATATGCCGATTTCTTTAGAAATTTCTTCAATAGTAGGTTCTTTCATAGTGCGTCGCATCAAGTCTTCCTTGGTATAAATAACTTTGTAGGCAGTATCCTTAATAGAGCGTGAAACGCGAATGGTGTTGTTGTCTCTTAAGTGTCTCCTTATTTCGCCCTGAATCATCGGAACAGCATAGGTGGAAAATTTCACATTTAATGAACTGTCAAAATTATCGATGGCCTTAATTAAGCCGATACATCCGATTTGAAAAAGGTCATCCACATTTTCGCTACTGCTTGAAAAACGTTTGATTACACTTAAAACAAGTCTTAAATTTCCTTCTATATATTTTTCCCGGGCTTTTAAATCACCGGCCTCAATAAGGCCAAACAATGCTTCTTTTTCCTGTGTCTTTAGTAAAGGGAGTTTTGAGGTGTTTACACCACAGATTTCAACTTTTCCTTGTGCCATAGAAGCCTCCGTTTACATATGTTTGTAGATAGGATTTCCAAATGATGAAAAAATATGCAAAGGCAATGACATTATCGAATAAATCACATATTCTAAATAAAAGGGATTTGTGGTGATTTTATGAAATATTCCGACCTTAAGTGTAAAGAAGTCATCAATATCAGAGATTGCAAAAGACTCGGCAGGGTGATGGATATGGAATTTGACGAGTGTACAGGTTGTATTCATACATTGATTGTCCCGGGAAATTGCAAGCCGTTATTTTTCGTCGGAGGCGGAAAAGAAATCGTTATACACTTTAAAGATATTAAGCAGATTGGACCGGATATTATTTTGGTAGATATTTGTTTGTGCTAAAGTATGTAAAAAGTGCGTAAAATATAGGCTTTTCACATTTTAGTTACCATAAAATCGTTGACATAATTTGGAATATTTCTTATAATTATTTCTAGGTATTTATACCTATTATGAGGAAGATTAGTGGTTTTAAGAAGTAAGGAGGGTTTCCCTATGAAATGTCCATTTTGTGGTCACGAAAATACAAGAGTAATTGATTCCAGACCGGCTGAAGATAATAATTCTATCAGAAGACGTCGTGTTTGTGATGAGTGCGATAAGCGTTTTACAACCTATGAAAAGGTAGAAACCATTCCTTTAATTATTATTAAAAAGGACAATAACAGGGAAACATATGACCGTTCCAAGATTGAAGCGGGAGTTTTAAGAGCCTGCCACAAACGTCCAATCAGTGCAAGCCAGATTACTCAATTGATTGATGAAGTGGAAACACAGATTTTCAATATGGAAGAAAAAGAAATCGAAAGCCGTGTAATCGGTGAGTTGGTTATGAATAAGCTCAAAGACTTGGAAGCAGTAGCATATGTACGTTTTGCATCTGTTTACAGAGAATTTAAAGATATCAATACATTTATGGATGAATTAAAAAGTGTCTTGAATAAATAGAAAAGTGTGTTATAATATCGCTGACGTGTATTGATGCGTCAGCGATTTTCAATTCATAGTTTGAACTATGAATTGAAAACGCTCCGCGAGTATGCGCACACCGAAGTAGCGGAAATTGTCGCCAATGCGACACTTCGGTGGCGCAAGAGTTCGTAAACGAACTCTTTATAAAATTTCATACAGAAAGGAATGAAAGAACATGAAAAAGAAAGGTTTGACAAGAATCTTTTTGGGAGTAATGTTTATGGCACTAACTATTGCACTGGGCGGATGCGCAGGTGATAAGACAGGTGATGAGAATTCCTCAAAAATTACTATCGGTATTCCACAGGATTTGGAAGAAAGTCTTGACCCTCACAAAGCAGTGGCGGCAGGAACTAAGGAAGTTCTGTTCAATATCTTTGAAGGTTTGGTAAAACCTGACAGTGATGGTAATTTAAACCCTGCAGTAGCAAGTGATGTAGACATTTCAGATGACGGGAAAGTTTATACTTTCACACTTAGAGAAAATGTAAAATTCCATGACGGAAGTATGGTTACGGCAGAGGATGTAAAGTACTCGATTGACAGGTGCGCCGATGCTGATAACGGAAGTTTATTGGTACCGGCGTTTTCTAATGTAGAAAGCGTTACGATTTTGGATGAAAAAACAGTTGAAGTAACATTAGTGGAAGGTGATACAGATTTCCTTGCATATTTTACAACAGCAATTATTCCCAAAAATAATGCAGACCCGGATACAAATCCTATCGGAACAGGTCCGTATAAGTATGTGTCCCGTTCACCACAGGAAAATTTCATTGTAGAAAAATTTGAAGGTTACTGGGGTGAAAAAGCACATATTGAAAATGTTGTATTTAAAATTTGTGCGAATGCTGACTCTATCGTTATGGAATTACAGGGAAAAGGTATTGATATGTTCTGCCGTCTGACAAGCGCACAGGTAGACCAGCTTGGTGACGACTACGAAATCTATGAAGGCACCATGAACCTTGTACAGGCTATGTATTTAAACAATGCGGTAGAACCATTTGACAATGAACTTGTAAGAAAAGCTCTGTGTTATGCTGTAAATCCACAGGAAATTATGGAATTTATGGCGGATGGCAAAGGAACAGAACTGGGTAGTAGTATGTTCCCTGCTTTCGGAAAATATTATATGCCTGAATTAAACGATGTGTATACGGTAGATTATGATAAGGCAAAAGCTTTGTTAAAGCAGGCCGGTTATGAAAACGGTTTTGAATTTACGGTAACAGTACCATCTAACTATCAGCCACACATTGATACTGCACAGGTTATTGTAGAGCAGCTGAAAAACATCAATGTAACCGCTAAGATTGAATTGGTTGAATGGAATACATGGGTAGAAGATGTATATTCAGGAAGACAGTTTGAAGCGACTGTAGTTGGTGTAGATGCTTCTAATCTTACAGCAGGCGCGCTTCTTGACCGCTTTGAAAGCACAGCAGGTAAAAATTTCATCAACTTTAATAATGAAGCCTATGATACTGCTTTAAATAACGCAAGGAAAAGCGCAGATGATGCACAGAAGACAAAATATTATAAAGAATGTCTTACAATTTTAAATGATTCGGCAGCAAACGTATATATTCAGGATTTGGCTGAATTTGTTGCTATCAATAAAAAATATGCAGGTTATGAGTTTTATCCTTTGTATGTACAGGATATTTCCAAATTGTATATTGTTGAATAAGAAATAAAAACGGAAAGGAGACGATAAGATGAAGCGTATATTCAAGAAATTTTTAATTATGTTGGTGACGCTGCTTGCAGTCTCCTTTTTGGTGTTTTTGGCACTTTCCATTATACCGGGAGATGCGGCCACAAATATGCTGGGAACGCAGGCGACTCCGGAAAAAATTGAGGCGCTGAGAGAGGAGATGGGGCTTAATGACCCGTTCTTCGTCCAGTATTTCAGGTGGCTTTTTGGGTGTCTGACGGGAGATTTCGGAACCAGCTACAGTTATCATATGAGCGTATCCTCACTGATTATGGATAAACTGCCAATTACCATTATGTTAACGATTTTTAGTTTTATTATTATTTTTGTGGTTTCCATTCCGCTGGGAGTTTTTATTGCAAAACATACCGGTGGTGTGGTGGACAGAGTTCTTACGGTGCTTAACCAGATTGTAATGAGTATACCGCCGTTTTTCTCAGGTATTTTAATTACATTGGTGTTTGGTCTGATTCTGGGCTTTTTTACACCGGGTGGTTTTGTATCGTACAAAACGGATGTAGCAGGTTTTCTTGGGTATTTGATTTTCCCATCCATTGCCATTGCGATTCCGAAAATATCTATGACGGTAAAGCTGCTTAAGGAATCTATTTTGGAAGAGTATAAAAAAGAGTATGTAAGAACTGCGTACAGCCGTGGAAACAGTACTACGCAGGTTTTATATAAGCATGTATTAAAAAATGCCATTATTCCGGTTATTACCTTTCTTGGAATGACACTGGCGGATATCGTGGCAGGAAGTATTGTAGTAGAGCAGGTGTTTGGAATTCCGGGACTTGGAAGAATTCTTTTAACATCAATTTCAAACAGGGATTTTCCTGTTGTTCAGGCCATTATCATTATTTTGGCTGTGATTATTTTAGTGATAAATTTTATTGTAGATATTATTTATCATAAGGTAGATCCAAGAATTGATACGGAGTAAATATGAAAAAACATTGTAAATACAATAAAAATTTCATAGTTGGTGCCATAATTACAGGTCTGATGTGTGTGTTACTCATCTGGGGAATTGTTGGTACACCTTACGATCCGGATGCTATGGATGCATCGCTTAAGTTTGCATCTGTTTCATGGAAGCATATTATGGGCTGTGATAACTTTGGCCGTGATATATTCAGCAGGGTGTTGGTAGGACTTAGAACTACTTTGCTGGTGGCGGCAGGCACTGTTTTAATCGGTACGGTAATCGGAACCATTATAGGGGCTGTTACAGGGTACTTTGGCGGCGTAATTGACCAGATTTTGATGCGTGTGATTGATACTATGTTTGCATTTCCAAGCATTTTGCTGGCGATGGTAATTGTCAGTGTGATGGGAAGGGGTACATATCAGCTCATTTTGGCCCTTGGAATCGGTTTTGTGCCTAGTTTCGCAAGAATTGTCCGCGGTGAATTTTTAAAGGCGAAAAACGCCGATTATGTAAAAGCTGCAAAATTGTACGGAGCAGGTCATCTGCGTATTATTTTCGTGCATATTCTGCCTAATATCAGACAGGTGTTGTTATCCTCCATTATGATAGGATTTAATAATGCGGTTTTGGCAGAAGCGGGAATGAGTTATTTGGGAATCGGTGTACAACCTCCAACGGCAACGCTTGGAAAGATGCTGTCAGAGGCACAGACGTATCTTTTTTCTTCGCCCGATTACGTGTTGTTTCCGGGTATTGTGCTGGTACTTTTGATTTTGGGATTTAGTCTCCTTGGCGAAGGCTTGAAGGGAGGAAAATAAGATGGCAGCACTTTTGGAAGTAAATAATTTAAGTATCGAATTTTATGATCATGAACTACCGGAACGTGTAGTGAAGGATTTTGATTTAATATTACAAAGTGGCGACAGAGTTGGGATTGTAGGCGAGTCGGGCTCGGGAAAAAGTATGAGTGCGCTGGCAATTGCAGGGCTTTTAAACCGCCACGATATGGCAAAAAAAGGGGAAATATTATTTGACGGAAAGAATTTACTGACGTTAAAGAGAGGGGAATTAAGACAATATCAGGGTAAGGATATTGCGATTATTTTCCAGGAACCTATGACGTCTTTAAATCCGGTAAAAAAAATCGGATGGCAGGTAGAAGAAAGTTTAAGGGTTCACACCACATTGTCAAAGGAAGAATGTAAGAAAAAAGCGATTGAAATGCTTTCGGAGGTGGAACTTGAGAATCCGGAGGCTGTATATAATATGTATCCACACGAATTATCGGGTGGTATGAGACAGAGAGTTATGATTGCGGCGGCAATGATTTGTGAGCCGAAGATTTTGATAGCGGATGAGCCTACAACGGCGCTGGATGTAACCACGCAGGAGCAGATTATCGAATTGATGAAGCAGTTAAATCAGCGAAAAGGTACGGCTATTTTGTTTATTTCCCACGATTTGAGTCTTGTGGAAACTCTTTGCAATCAGGTAATTGTTATGAAGGACGGAGAAATTGTGGAAAGCGGAAGCACAAAGGATATTTTTGAACATCCGCAGAAGCAGTACACAAAAGACCTTTTGGCAGCAATTCCGATTTGTGAGATTTAGGAGATTTTATGAAGGAAACAATTTTATCAACTGAAAAATTGAATATTTCCTATTCCAGAGGGCAGGAAAAACCGACAGTCCGCAATATGGACTTTGAAATAGGCCGCGGAGAAATTGTCGGCCTTGTAGGTGAAAGCGGTAGTGGAAAATCCACTTTTGCAAAAGCCGTTATCGGTATGCTTCCACATATCAGTGGGAACCTTACAAAAAATACCGACAAAATCCAGATGGTTTTTCAGGACCCTTACAGTTCCTTAAATCCTGCAAAAAAGGTAGGCTGGATTATGGAAGAACCGCTCAGAATGCAGACCAAACTTACGAAAGAAGAGAGAAGAAAACGGGTTTTGGAAATTGCAAAAAAGGTAGAAATCGATGAGGAACTTTTGGAGCATTATCCAAGTGAACTTTCAGGCGGACAAAGGCAGAGAGTTTGTATTGGTGTGGCATTGATTACAGGCCCTGAGCTTTTGATAGCGGATGAACCGGTTTCGGCGTTGGATGTGACCATTCAGGCGCAGGTTTTAAAGCTGCTTTTGCATCTGCAGGAGGAAATGAATCTTTCTATTATTTTTATTTCCCATGATTTGCGAGTAGTATATAACATGTGCAATCGGATTTACATTATGAAAAACGGCGAAGTGGTGGAAAGCGGCGATGTGAAAGAAGTATATAAGAATCCAAAATCAGAGTATACAAAAAAACTTTTAGTTGCTGCCAATATTAGGAAAAAATAATTAAAAACAGCCCTAATGTTTTTTGAAAAATTTGTCGATAAGATTTGCACAAATATTTTTAGAGAATGAAGGGTGGTGTGACAATGAGCGTAGGAATGATCAATGGTTATATTGGTATTCAAACTTACAGAATGCCCAATATTACAAAGACACAAGAAGCCGGTCAGAATTTAGTAGAATCTGCAAATGAACAGGTGAATGCCAAGGCTACGGAAGCAGTCACACAAGTACAGGAAGAAAGACAACCTGTCATTACAAATCTTGAAAATATATCCATCGGATTTAACAAACAGGACGACTATTCCTATATTGGAAAAGATGCCAATATCGAGCAACTTGATATGCAAAAAGCAATTTCTGATATGCAAAAAGATAATTTGTTCAAGCAGTATCAGTTTTTTGTCAGAAGTGCAATTTTTTAAATTCTTTTAAATATAGAAACTACAAGGGAAACACCTTGCCAAATGGCAGGGTGTTTTGTTATGATAAAAAAGGTTTTAAGTGAAAATTGAGTAAGGAAAGACTTTGAAGGGAGTTTATATGTTTAAAAGTTTTTACCCGGATTGTTATATGAATTCGACATATGAAATTGATTTTGATGCCTATTTTGAAAAAGGGTATAGGGGCATTATTTTTGATATAGACAATACGCTTGTGCCACATGGAGCACCTGCGGATGAAAGAAGTAAGGCACTTTTTGCACATTTAAAAGAACTCGGATATCAGGTGGTTTTGTTATCCAATAACAAGGAACCACGTGTAAAAATGTTTAACGATGTGGTAAAGGTTTCTTATATTTTTAGGGCAGGGAAACCACTGGTTAAAAATTATCTGAAAGCTATGGAAATGATGGGAACAAACAAAAATAATACATTGTTTGTTGGAGACCAGTTGTTTACTGATGTTTGGGGTGCAAAGAGAACAGGCATTCACAATGTTTTGGTTATGCCTATTGATAAAAAAGAGGAAATCCAGATTGTTCTGAAACGATATCTGGAAAAAATTGTTTTGGCGTCGTATAAGAGATACCAAAAGAAGCAGGGAGATGTAAAATAAATGAATATAACAGGGAGAGCAAAGGTTTTCGGACTGATTGGTCATCCGGTGGAACACAGTATGTCACCGGTTTTGCACCACACGCTGGCGGATATTTTAGGACATGAAATTGCATATGTTCCATTTGATGTAAAGCGTGATTTGGAAAGTGCCGTTAAAGGTGCGTATGAATTGAATATTCAGGGAATGAACGTAACGGTTCCGTATAAGCAGGATGTGATTGCACATTTGACGGATATTGACCCACTTGCAAAGAAAATCGGCGCAGTGAATACGCTGGTTCGATGTGAAGAAGGCTATAAGGGCTATAACACGGATATGCCGGGGCTTAAGCGGGCTATGGAAAATGACGGTGTTACAATTAAAGATGGCAATTTTTATTTGATTGGTGCAGGCGGTGTTGCCAGGGCGGTGCTTCTTATGCTTTTGGAAAATGGAGCAGACAGGATACATATTTTGAACAGAAGCATAGATAAGGCGAAAATGTTGGCTGAGGCTTTGGCCGGTGAATATGAGACAAAAGTAACTTATGGGGATTTACAATCCTATAAAAAGATTGTACTTTTAGGTGCGACGGCTATTCAGGCCACCAATGTGGGAATGTATCCGAACGTAGACGCGGCTGCGATAGAAGATTTGGAATTTTACAAGAATATAGATGTGGCGTATGACCTGATTTTCAATCCCGCAGTGACCAAATTTATGGCACTGGCAAAGGAATGTGGTAAGAGGTCGTATAATGGGCTGAAAATGCTTTTATTCCAGGGAATTATTGCATATGAGTATTGGAATAAAGTGTCTGTTACCGATGATGCGGCAGCCAAGGTTTATGACGCTATGTTAGAGGAGCTGTTAAAAAGATGAAACATATAATTTTGATAGGTTTTATGGGTTCCGGGAAGTCCACTATGGGAAAATTGATTGCCAACAAATTGGGGTGTTCTTTTGTGGATACGGACCATTATATTGAAAAAAAGGAAGGCCGTACAATCAGTGATATTTTCACAGATGATGGAGAAGAATATTTTAGAAACTCAGAGACGGAAGCTTTGAAGGAGCTTTTGGAGTCGGAAGACAAAAAGGTGTTGGCTCTTGGCGGGGGAACACCTCTTCGTGAGGAAAACAGAATGCTTTTAAAGGATGCAGGGTATGTTATTTTTCTGAAGGTAAGTCCACAGGAAGCCTACCGAAGACTAAAAAACGATACCGAAAGACCGCTTTTGCAGGTTCCAAATCCAAAGGAGAAAATCAAGGAACTTTTGGATTTTAGAAATCCGATTTATGAAGCGGCGGCAGATTATGTGCTCTTGGAAGAAAATAAAACTCTGGACGATGTTTTTTATGAATTGTCGGAAATTGTGAGGGATATGTAGATGAAAATATTAGTAATTAACGGACCGAATTTAAATTTCTTGGGAATCAGAGAACCTTCCGTTTATGGAAAACAAGACTATAAGTATCTTGTAAATATGATTGAAGAAAAAGCGAAAAATGAGAATTTTGAAGTGGAATGCTTCCAGAGTAACCATGAAGGCGCTATTATTGATAGGCTTCAGGAGTCATATTTTGACGGAACGGATGGTATTGTGATAAATCCGGGAGCGTTCACACATTACAGTTATGCAATCAGAGATGCGCTTGCGAGTATTGTAGTTCCAAAGGTGGAAATTCATATATCGGACATTTCACAAAGAGAGGCTTTCAGACAGATTTCCGTAACAAAAGAAGTGTGTGATTTACAGATTTGCGGTCACGGACTTGACGGATATTTGGAAGCGATTGACTTTTTACAAAAAAATGGTTGAAAAAGGGAAAAATTTAGTATACACTATATAAGGATTATGATGTAAAACAATTTTAGGAGGATTATTTATGATTTCTGCAGGTGATTTCAGAAATGGTATTACTATTGAATTAGAAGGTAACGTTTATCAGATTATCGAATTCCAGCATGTAAAACCGGGTAAAGGTGCTGCTTTTGTTAGAACAAAATTAAAAAACATTAAAAGTGGCGGTGTAGTAGAAAAAACTTTTAGACCTACTGAAAAATGCCCTCAGGCACGTATTGATAGAAAAGATATGCAGTATTTATACTCTGATGGTGATTTATTCAACTTTATGGATGTTGAAACATATGATCAGGTAGCTTTAAATGCTGAAACAATTGGCGATTCATTAAAATTCGTTAAAGAAAACGAAATGTGTAAAGTTTGTTCACACAATGGTAATGTATTCGCAGTTGAACCACCATTATTTGTTGAATTGGAAATTACAGAAACAGAACCTGGCTTCAAAGGCGATACAGCTACAGGTGCTACAAAACCTGCTACAGTTGAAACAGGCGCTGTTGTATATGTACCATTATTCATCGAACAGGGTGAAAGAATTAAGATCGATACAAGAACAGGTGAATACCTTTCAAGAGCTTAATTAAAAAATCTTTTTTTTGCTTACAAGACAATGAGACAAGTTCCCATTGTCTTTTTTTATTCCAATTTAAGCATTTCTAATGCAGAACCAATCTAAGAACAAATCTAAAAACAAATCGAAAAGTGAGGAAATTAAGTCTATGAATTTTGAAAGTTTTATTGAAGAAATCAAAAAAATGGTAAAAGAATATTTGGGTGATACTGTAAGAGTGGAGGATAAATCCGTTTTGAAAAATAATGGTATCAGATTTACGGGTATTGTTATTTTGAAGGAAAAGCAGAACTGTGTCCCGAATATTTATTTAAACGGATATTATGAGCAGTACAAAAGCGGAAGATGTTTATGTGATATTGTATGTGAAATTGTCAGATATTACGAAGAACATAAAATCGAAAGACATGTCGATATGGACTGTTTTTCAAATTTCGAATTCGTAAAGGAAACACTATGTTTCAGGATCATTAATTATAAAAAAAACAAAGATTTATTGCAGCAGATTCCCTACATTCCATATTTGGATCTGGCAATCGTATTTTATTGCATTGTAAATAACGAGTGCATCGGAAACGGTAATATTCTAGTGAGAAATGAGCATTTGAAAAAGTGGAATGTGGATGTTAAGGAAATTCAAAAATTTGCATTCAAAAACACACCGGAAATGTTAACAGGAAAAATCGTACCGATGGAAGATGTTATTTGTGAACTGATGAAAAAGAAGATGATTCTGGAGATTGAAAGCAGTATTGAAGAACAGGTGGCATCGCACGTCAGTATTACGGATGATATGATTGACCCGATTATCAGGGAGATGATGGGAAAGATTTATACAGAGGCAAAGGGGCCGCAGATGTATGTGGCGGGAAATGAAAGTAAGAACTTTGGAGCGGCGGTTATTTTATACGATTCGTTTCTTGCAGATTTTGCAAAGAAAATTCAATCGGATTTTTATATTTTGCCAAGTTCCATTCATGAGGTGATTTTGGTTCCTGTCGGAAATGAGGAGAATGAAGCTGCCAGATTAAAGGATATGGTATATGAGGTAAATCATTCGGAACTTTCCGAGGAGGAAATCCTTTCGGATTCTATTTATATTTTCAGACGCAGTGGTGGAATTATTTCAAGGATATAAGATGTTTTAACTGATAATATAGTACTTCAAAAATGCTTTTTACTAGACATTCATAGGGCAATGTGCTATCATAAAAAGGATGATGTAACAAATTTGTAATATTTGCACCCGTAGTCTAATGGATAGAACGGAGGCCTCCGACGCCTTTAATGCAGGTTCGATTCCTGTCGGGTGCATCATCACAAACAATGGAAGGTGTTTTTATGGAGTACAACAAAAATCAGAAAAAGGAAGAACGAAAAGAGCGTTTCCGTGAAATCAGGGAAAACCTTAAGTACGTGATTTTAGATCATAAGATGATAATTATGCCGATTGCTCTTGTAATTCTCGTTGTTATTACGGTATTGGTTGCGGTGGGACTTAGCAGGGATGACAAGGCATTAGAAGCACTTGAAACGATTGAACTTGCACAGGATGAAACAGGAATTCCGGTTATGGAACTTAACGCATATCCTGCTGTAAATGATTTGATTGGGCTATATTATGATGCGTTAGAGAATGGTGATTCAGTAGCAGCACTTGAAATTAACAGATTTTTATCGGAATCAGAACAGATGTATATCGTTGAGATGGGAGGATTTATTGACAGATTTACAACCATTGAAGTGTATACAAAGCCGGGACCGGTTGAAAACTCATATATTGCATATGTGTATTATGAAGTGAAATTTGTAGGTTCTGATGTAGAAGGACCGGGTATGGCAGCATACTATGTTTGTTGTAATGAAGAAGGTAAGTACTATATCAACGAAGATCCGAATGAGTCTGAAGAAGTTACAAAATACATTGAAGAAATGTCACTTCAGGATGACGTTGTGGAATTAAATAATCGTGTCAGCGTTGAGTTTAATGATTTGATTACAAATGATTTGGTATTTTCACAGTTTTACAGTGATTTACTTGCGCAGCTTACGATTCGCGTAGGCGAGGCACTGGTAGAAATTGAACCGGAACAGGTTACGGAAGAAATTCCGGAAACAGTGGTAGAACCGGAAGTTATAATAGAGATGAAAGCAAAAGCAACAGATGTTGTTAATATTAGAAGTTCCGCAAGTCAGACAGCTGATAAAAAAGGTAAAGCCCAGATGGGTGAAATCTTTGATGTTATCAAGGTATGGGAAAACGGCTGGACGGAAATTGAATACGAAGGCGGAAGCGGATTTATTAAATCAGAATATGTTTCTATTATTGAAGAGGCACAGGAACCTGAAACAGGAAGCGGTGATGTTATCGGTACTGTAACAGCCAATACAACAGTAAATATCCGAAGTACAGCGAGCCAGAACGGAGAAAAACTTGGTGTTGTATATGAAGGTGAAAAACTGGATTTGTTGGAAAAACGTTCTGACGGCTGGACAAAGATTCGTTATGACGGTAAGACGGCTTATGTAAAATCTGAATTTGTAGATTAATAGTAATCAAAGAGGGCATTTTTTATTAACTAAGAAATGTCCTTTTTTAGTACATTCGATGGAAGAAAAAAGGAAAATATGGTATAGTTATGAAGGATTATTGTTATACGCAGGAAAAAGTGAAGGACTGTTTATTTGAACTGGCAGAGAATAATTACAAGGTATTTTCAAGTAGTTTGATTCCTGACTGCGACAATATGCTCGGATGCAGAATTCCCAAATTGAGAGCACTTGCAAAAGAGATTTGTAAGTCGGACTTTAGAAAGTATTTGGAAAATCCGGCCGAAGATTATTTTGAAGAAGTGATGCTTCAGGGTTTTGTCATCGGTTATGCTAAAATGGATATTGAAGAAAGACTTTTCTATGCCAAAAGGTTTATTCCCAAAATAAAGGATTGGTCTGTAAATGACGGTTTTTGCAGTACTTTTAAGGATGCCCCAAAGCATAGGGACAGGGTATGGGATTTTTTGTTGCCTTATGCAAAAAGTGAAAAAGAATTTGAGATTCGTGTAGCTGCTGTTATGTATATGGATTACTTTTTGACGGAAGAATACATAGAAAGAGTACTTAAGCAGCTTTTTTCCATGAAACAGGATGATTATTATGCTATGATGGGAATTGCGTGGGCACTGGCAACGGCTTATGCCAAATTCCCAAAGCAGACAGGCGAAGCGCTTGGGTGGGATTGGCCCAAAACGACACTCAACAAGGCTATACAAAAAATGTGTGAATCCTACCGCGTCAGCGAAGAAGACAAGGTAGAGTTAAGAAAGAGAAAGAAGTAACTATGTCGGAAACAGTTAGAATCAATAAGTACATAGCGAGTGCCGGAGTTTGTTCAAGACGTGAGGCCGACAAACTGATAGACGCAGGAAAAGTGACCATCAATGGTAAGATTGCATCGCAGGGTATGGGTGTTTCGGGTAAGGACGTAGTCTGCGTGAACGGGAAAGTGATTCAGGCAAAGGACGATAAGGTGGTGCTGGCTTTTTATAAACCGATTGGTATTACCTGTACGGAAAAAGATAAATTTGCCGAAAAAACGATTTTGGAATATGTAAAATATCCGGTCAGGGTTACTTATGCAGGAAGACTGGATAAGGAGTCGGAAGGGCTTATTTTATTGACAAATGACGGTGATTTGATTCAGGCACTGATGAAAGGAAGCCATCAGCATGAGAAGGAATATGTGGTAAAGGTTGACAAGGAAATTACGCCGGCATTTGTGGAAAAAATGTCTTCCGGAGTATATTTAAGTGAACTGGACCGAACCACAAGAACATGCCATGTAGAACAGGTGGGTAAGTTTACCTTTAAAATTATTTTGACACAGGGGCTCAACAGACAAATCAGGCGTATGGCAAAGAGCCTTGGATATAATGTAACAAGTTTAAAACGTATACGAATCGAAAAAATTACAATAGATGGATTGAAAATCGGACAGTATCGGGAACTGACCGAACGAGAAAAAGAAAATTTATATGAAACGGTGGGACTTAAATAGATGGACAAGGCTTCCAGAATGAAAGAGTTAGTAGATAAATTGAATGAAGCATCAAAAGCATATTATGCAAAAGACGAAGAAATTATGAGCAACTTTGAATACGATGCGTTGTATGATGAACTGGTGAAGCTGGAAGAAGAAACCGGCGTTACTTTTGCAAACAGTCCTACTGTAAATGTTGGATATGAGGCAGTGGAGGAACTTCCAAAAGAACCCCATGAAAAACCGATGCTTTCCCTTGCAAAGACAAAAGACAGGGAGGAACTTCGGGACTGGCTTAATGGAAAGGAAGCGCTTCTTTCGTGGAAATTGGATGGGCTTACTATTGTATTAACTTATGAAGACGGCAAACTTTTAAAGGCCGTTACCAGAGGTAATGGGGAAGTGGGAGAAGTTATAACACAGAATGCTAAGGTATTTGTAAATGTACCACTTCAAATTCCTTTTAAAGGGCAGTTGGTACTGCGCGGCGAAGCGGTTATCACATACACGGACTTTGAAAAAATCAACAGTCAGATGGCAGAGGATGAAGAAAAATACAAAAATCCTAGGAATCTTTGCAGCGGTTCCGTGCGTCAGCTTAATAATGAAATTACTGCAAAACGAAATGTACGTTTTTATGCGTTTTCATTAGTGAAGGCAGAGGAAGGCGGACTGGAAAAAGATTGGAAAAATGACAGGGAAAACCAGTTCCTTTTCTTGAAGGAGCAGGGCTTTGAGATTGTAGATTATATCAGGGTATCGACAAATTCTATTTTAGAAGGTATAAAAGCCTATGAAGAGAAAATTGTCACATATGATGTACCATCCGATGGTCTGGTACTGACTTTATGTGATTTGGACTATGCAAAAAGCCTTGGAAGAACTGCGAAATTTCCAAGGGATTCCATTGCTTTTAAGTGGCAGGATGAAACGAAAGAAACAATTTTAAAAGAGATTGAGTGGAGTCCGAGCCGTACGGGACTTATCAATCCGGTGGCGATCTTTGAGCCGGTGGAACTGGAAGGAACGACTGTTTCCAGAGCGTCACTTCACAATGTCAGCATTATGAAAAATATGCAGATTGGAATTGGTGACCATGTGATGGTTTACAAGGCCAATATGATAATTCCGCAGATTGCAGAAAACCTGACAAAGAGCGGAAATTTGGAAATTCCGGATAGTTGCCCGGCCTGTGGCGGCATTACAAAGATTCAAAAGTTAAATGATGTGGAATCTTTGTATTGTATCAATCCTGAGTGTCCTGCGAAGAAAGTTAAGGCGTTTTCGCTTTTTGTAAGCCGCGACGCACTGAATATTGAAGGGCTCAGCGAAGCTACGCTGGAAAAATTCATTGCCAAAGGCTTTATTCAAAAATTAGGTGATATTTTCCGATTGGATGAGCACAGAGAGGAAATTGTATCGATGGAGGGCTTTGGATGTAAGTCCTATGATAATTTGATGCAAAGTATCGAAAAGGCAAAAGATACTACACTGGTGCGTATTTTATACGGAATTGGTATTGCGGGTATCGGCCTTGCAAATGCTAAGGTTTTGTGCAAGCATTTTGATTATGACATAGACAAGATTATGACTGCCTCCAAAGGGGACATCAGTGCCATTGAGGGTATGGGTGATGTGCTTGCCCAGGCGGTTGTGGACTGGTTTGAAAGAGAAGATAATAGAGCTATTTTGGCAGATTTATTACAAAACTTGCAAACAACTGCGCCATCGGTTATAGTAGGAGAGCAGACATTAATTGATAAAATCTTTGTTATCACGGGAGATGTGCATCATTTTGCAAACCGTAGTGAACTAAAAGAATTTATCGAAAGCCGTGGTGGAAAGGTGACGGGAAGTGTGACCGGAAAGACCACCTATTTAATCAATAACGATGTGAACAGTACGTCGGGAAAAAATAAAAAAGCCAAGGAACTTTCGGTGCCGATTATTTCGGAGGATGAGTTTCTTGCAATGGTAGGAGAGTAAGACAATGCCAATCAGAGTACAAAGTGATTTACCGGCAGCGGAAATATTGGAAAATGAAAATATATTCGTAATGAATGAAAACAGGGCGATGCACCAGGATATCCGTCCTTTGAAGGTGGCAATTTTGAATTTGATGCCGATTAAACAGGATACGGAATTGCAGCTTCTTCGTGCACTGTCAAATACACCTTTGCAGATTGATGTGACATTTGTTATGGCCAGCGGACACGTATCTCTAAATACGTCAGCAAACCATTTGAACAAGTTTTATGTGACATTTGACCAGCTCAAAGAAAACAAGTACGATGGTCTGATTATTACAGGTGCGCCGCTTGAAAACATTACTTTTGAAGAGGTGGATTACTGGGAAGAAATGTGTGAAATTATGGACTGGGCGGAGACAAACGTAACCAGTACATTACATATTTGCTGGGCGGCTCAGGCCGGGTTTTATCATTATTACGGCATTCAGAAGCGTCAGCTTTCTGAGAAGTTGTTTGGAATTTATGAACATAAAGTACATAAGAGAAAAGAACCGTTGGTACGAGGCTTTGACGATGTCTTTTTGGCACCGCACAGCAGACATACGGAAACTCCGTCATCGGAAATTCATGCCTGCAAGGAACTGACTGTATTGGCGGAATCAGAGGCGGCAGGCGTATTTCTTGCTATTGCTGAAGGCGGTAAAAAGGTGTTCTTAAACGGGCATCCGGAGTATGACAGATATACCTTGGATAAGGAATATCACAGGGATTTGGATAAAGGCCTCCCGATTCATATTCCGTACAATTATTATCCGGATGATGACCCGAGTCAGAAGCCATTATTACAGTGGCGTTCACACAGTAATAACATTTATTCCAACTGGTTAAATTATTACGTTTACCAGAGAACTCCGTATGAGTGGTAAGAGTATGAAGAATATTAAATATATTATTTTTGATATGGATGGGACATTACTTGATTCCCTGACAGATTTACAAAATACATTGAATTATTGTTTTAGGGAAGTTGGATTTCCTGAGAGGAATTATCAGGAAGTCCGTTCTTTTGTTGGAAATGGTTTAAGAAAACTGATTGAAAGAGCAGCTCCAAAGGGAACTTCAGATGAAAAAATTGATGAAATTCTTTCTATGTTTAGGGCACACTATATGATTCATTGTGCCGATTTTACGGCACCATACGAGGGTATATATGAAATGTTGGATTCTTTGAAAAAAGCCGGCTATAAAATGGCCATTGTATCTAATAAAGCAGATGCGACGTTGAAGGTTTTGAGTAAGCAGTTTTTTGGAGAATACATTGATGTAGCTGTTGGGGAACGAGAAGGAATGAACAAAAAGCCGGCACCGGACCTTGTGTATTTGGCTATGGAAGAAATAGGAGCCACAAAAGATGACACGGTGTATATAGGTGATTCGGAAGTGGATTATCAGACGGCAGTAAATTCGGGTCTTCCTTGCATTTCGGTTTTGTGGGGATTTCGTGACAGAGAATTGCTTCAAGAATACGGAGCAGACTGTTTTGTCAAAGAGCCAATGGAAGTTGTGAAGATATTAGGAGAAGAATTATGTTAGGAACAAGTTATTATGTGGTAGACAGTATAGATGGGGATTATGCTAATTTGAAACTTATGGATTCAGAAAATGCAGAAACAAAATTGGTTGCAAGAGCATTGCTTCCGGATGAAATTGCGGAAGGTATGAAACTGAAATATGAGTGTTTTCAGTATACGATAGAAAATTAGTATAAAAGGAGCTTCTACTCAAAGTTGGGGTAGAGGCTCCTTTTGGCTTTTTCTTTAAATATTAAAATATTTATCAAATTCCGCAGGATGTGGAATTTTTGACATTTCTGAACATTCTTTACGTTTCATTGAGATGAAATTTTTGATTAATTGTTCCGGGAAAACGCCACCGGCTGTTAAGTAGTCATGGTCTTTTTCCAGTGCATCTAATGCATCTTCCAAACGGGTTGGAAGAGAAGAGAGTTTTGCTTTTTCTTCATCCGATAAGGAGTAAAGGTTCATATCGTATGGTCCCCAGCCATTTTCGTGAGGATCTATTTTGTTTTTGACACCGTCAAGACCTGCCATTAAGAGAGCAGCGTAGCAAAGGTATGGGTTACAGGTAGCATCCGGGTTACGGATTTCAAAACGACGCAAATTCGGAGTCTTTGCATATGCAGGAATACGGATAACTGCGCTACGGTTTGAAGTTGCATAACCCACTGTTACAGGTGCTTCAAAGCCCGGTACTAAACGTTTGAAGGAGTTGGTACTTGGGTTTGTAATGGCACATAAAGATGCAATGTGTTTTAAAAGGCCACCCATAAAATAGTGGGCTGTTTCACTTAAGTGAGAGTAACCGTTATCATCCGAGAAAACAGGTTCACCATCTTTTAATAAAAGCATATGCACGTGCATACCGTTTCCTGCTTCGCCGTAAACAGGTTTTGGCATAAAGGTTGCTACCTGACCGTATTTAGCAGCGGTGTTGTGGATGACATATTTAATCATCATAGATGCGTCAGCCATTTTTGACATCTGGCCAAGCATAGGTTCAATTTCAAACTGACCTGCGGCACCAACCTCCGGGTGATGATATTTAATCTGAATGCCCATTTTTTCAAGTTCTAAGCACATTTCGGAGCGACATTCGTAAGTTGTATCAAAAGGTTTGGCAATGTGATAGTTTTTCTGGTGAGGAACTACATTACCTAAGCCTTCGCAGGCACTGTTCCAGTAAGCCTGTTTTGCGTCTAATTCTACGCCTATGGAGTCGGGGCGTACAGACCAGCCAACCTGATCAAACATATGGAATTCAAATTCCGGCAAAATAAGCATTGTATCAGCAATACCTGTGTTTTTCATATATTGCTCAGCAGCCAGTACGATATTTCTTGGATACTGGTCTAAAGGGCGGTTGTTCGGATGGTCAATAACCATTGCATTTCCTGTGATGGAAAGCGTTGGAACGTTGCAGTATGGGTCGATAATGGCAGTATCCAAATCAGGAATAAATACCATATCACTTTTTTCTACAACTGCATAACCATAGTTGGAAGCATCAAAACCGATACCGTCTGTCATTGTAGATTCGGTGAACTGCGAGGCAGGAATAGTAACGTGACGGAACTGTCCGTTAATATCCACTATTTTAAAATCAACCATTTGAATTCCGTTTTCTTGTATAAACGAAATAATGTCTTTTGTAGTTTTTGACATAAAAATTCCCTCCATAAAAGTATTTTCATGAGAATGATTATACTATATATGAAGGGAAAATGGAATTTATAATTTTTTCATTGCGCTACCAAGCATCAATTTAATA
>CAZMND010000010.1:0-42989 GCA_964567585.1 uncultured Lachnospiraceae bacterium | reverse complement strand
GCAGTGTTTTTGGAAAGGATAGTGATACCACGTTCTCTTTCAATATCGTTAGAGTCCATAACACGTTCCGCCACTTCCTGATTTTCCCTGAAAACACCGCTTTGTTTTAAAAGTTCGTCTACCAGGGTTGTTTTACCATGGTCAACGTGGGCGATAATTGCCACGTTTCTAATGTCTTCTCGTTTTTGTCTCATAAATGTCTCCGCTTCATTTTATACAGTATGTCCAAAACGGACATATATAGTCTATAGTTTCACAAACGAAACCAGTATAACACCCGCATTTTTTCCTTGCAACGTAACAAAAACACAGTCTTAAAAACAAATTTCGACAAAATATAAGCAAAATAACTAAAAATAATAGTAGATTTTTAGAGGAAATGTAGATATATTGGTATATATAAGAATATTTGACGATAAAAAATAGTGTTCATTGGAAGAAAAATCCAATATAGTAGTTATGTATTACAGGAAAAAATTCTTAGTGTAAGAAGGGAGAACTAAACAATGACAGAAAAAGTAATGGAAAACAACCAGGTATCCGTAATGGGAACAATTGTAAGCGACTTTGAATTCAGTCACCAGATTTTCGGAGAGGGATTTTATATGGTCGACATCATGGTAGAAAGGCTTAGTGAATCTTCCGATTTGATTCCGCTTATGGTTTCAGAAAGACTAATCGATGTGACTGCGGATTACAAGGGCTACAAGGTTGCGGTGACCGGGCAATTCCGTTCGTACAACAGGCATGAAGAACACAGAAACAAGTTGGTGCTTTCCGTATTTGCAAGAGAAATTACATTTGTACCGGAAATTGAAGAGAGCGCCAAAACCAATCAGATTTATCTGGATGGTTACATTTGTAAAGAACCTATTTATCGTAAAACACCGCTGGGCAGGGAAATTGCAGATTTACTCCTTGCGGTAAACCGTCCATACGGGAAATCAGACTACATTCCATGTATCTGCTGGGGAAGAAATGCCAGATTTGCCAATAGATTCCAGGTGGGAATGCGTTGCGCAATTTGGGGACGTATCCAGAGCAGGGAATATGTGAAAAAACTTTCCGAAGATGTTATGGAAAAAAGAATTGCCTTTGAAGTATCGGTAAGTAAGCTGGAAATGCTGGATGGCACAGAGTCGGAAGAAAATGGAATCGAAACTTGGGAATAATTTTATGTCTATAATAAGTTGCCAAAAAAACAGGAATGTGGTATGATACAACACAAAGTTTTAGAATTTTTTTGCTTAGGATAAAGCATTAAGGAGGATAAAAGCAATGGCTATTTATACAGGTGCAGGTGTTGCAATTGTCACACCATTTTATGACAACGGAGAAGTAAATTATGATAGTTTTGCTAATTTAATTGAATTCCAGATTGCAAACAATACTGATGCGATTATCGTTTGTGGTACAACCGGTGAAGCATCTACATTATCTCACGAAGAGCATTTGGCAGTTATTAAGTTTTGTGTGGAAAAGGTTGCAGGCCGTATTCCGGTAATTGCAGGTACAGGTTCTAATTGTACGGAAACAGCTATCTATCTTTCACAGGAAGCAGAGAAATACGGTGTTGACGGTCTTTTGGTAGTCACACCATATTACAATAAAGCGACTCAGAAGGGCTTATATGAGCACTTCAAAATGATTGCAGATTCTGTAAAGGTTCCGATTATTTTATACAACATTCCGGGTAGAACGGGCGTTGGTATGAAACCGGAGACTATCGTAAGTCTTTGCAACGATGTAGAAAACATTGTAGGTGTAAAAGAAGCCAGTGGCAACTTCAGTCATATCGTTGAATTGATGGCACAGGCAAAGGGCACAGTAGATGTTTATTCGGGAAATGATGATCAGATCGTACCTTTATTATCCCTTGGCGGAAAAGGTGTAATCTCTGTATTATCAAACGTTGCTCCACAGGAAACTCACGATATTTGCCAGAAATTCTTTGATGGAGATTTACAGGGCAGTTTGGAAATCCAGTTGAATGCTCAGAACTTAATCTCAGCTTTATTCTGCGAAGTAAATCCGATTCCGGTAAAGAAAGCCCTCAATTTAATGGGTATGGAATGTGGTCCGATGAGAAGACCTCTTACTGAAATGGAACCGGAAAATGCCGCACGTCTTGAAAAAGAAATGAGAAACTTTGGTATCTTAAAATAATATAGAATTAAAGCCGCATATGCGGTTAGGCAAAGGTGAAAATCAGGCAGTTCCTAAAGGGATTGCCTGTTTTGTATTATGAGGTGCCGCCGCTATTGCACATAAAGAGGGAAACATATGATATACACACTTACAATCAATCCATCTTTAGACTATGTGATGGAAATGGATAAACTGAAGGTTGGAAAAATGAATCGGAGCAAAAATACCTATTTGTTGCCCGGAGGAAAGGGCATTAATGTGTCTCGGGTATTAAAAAGCCTTGGCGTAGAAAACGTGGCGGTTTTGCCGGTGGCGGGTTTTACAGGCGACAAACTCTTAAGTCTGCTTTCGGAAAAAGAAATCACCTATGATGCATTCAAGTTAAAACAGGGCGATACCCGCATTAACGTAAAGGTTCTTGCAGGGGCAGAAACGGAGTTAAACGCTGACGGACCGGAGATGTCAAAAGAGGAACAAAACGCTCTAATGGAGAAACTTGATAAACTTTCAGAGGGTGATTATCTGATTTTGTCAGGCAGTGTTCCAAGTGGTCTTGGTGGGCATTTTTATGCGGAGATTATGAAGCATTTAGAAGATAAGAATGTGAAAATAGTGGTGGATACCATAGGCGAGAATTTTAAGAACGTTCTGCCATTCAAACCGTTTCTTGTTAAACCAAACAAAGAGGAACTGGAAAGTTTTTTTGACATAAAGGCAGATACCCGGGAAGCTGTTTTAAGACTTGCCGGGGAGGTTCAAAAAATGGGTGCCGGGAATGTGCTGGTTTCCCTAGGCGGCGATGGTGCCATACTTCTAACAAATGGCGGAGCGGTATATGAAGCAAAGGCTCCAAAAGGCGCAGTGGTCAATACAGTCGGCGCAGGGGATTCCATGGTGGCAGGTTTCCTGGCTGAGTATGTAAATGGCGCGGATATGGAAAGGGCCTTAAAGCGTGGAATTGCGGCCGGAAGTGCCAGTGCATTTTCCAAAAATCTGGCCACAAAAGAAGAAATTGATGCACTGATAGAAATCTTGTGATAAAATATGTAAGATGAAGCGGTTTCACAAGATACGCTTCGGATTTGATGATAGGAACGATATAAAAGGAGACTTACAATTATGGTTAGAGTAATTATGCACGGTTGCAATGGTAAAATGGGAAAAAACATTGTAAACCTTTTAGCAAACGATACACAGGCACAGGTAGTAGCAGGAATTGATGCATTTGATGAAGGAAAGAATCCGTTTCCGGTATTTTCATCCATCACAGAATGTACCGTGGACGCAGATGTAATCATCGATTTTTCCATTGCAAAGGCGGTAGATGCGCTTCTTGATTACTGCGTGGAAAAACAGGTTCCGGTAGTTCTTTGTACTACAGGCCTTTCAGAAGAACAGCTTCAGAAAGTGTCTGATGCGTCACAGAAAGTGGCAGTTCTTAAATCAGCGAATATGTCACTTGGTATCAATATGCTTTTAAAGCTGGTAAAAGAAGCTACAGCGATTTTGGCTCCTGCCGGTTTTGACATCGAAATCGTAGAAAAACATCACAACTTAAAGGTGGACGCTCCAAGTGGTACAGCCCTTGCGTTGGCAGATTCCATCAACGATGAATTAAATAATACATACGAATACGTGTATGACAGAAGTCAGACAAGAGAAAAGAGAAAAACAAATGAAATCGGTATTTCGGCAGTTCGTGGCGGTACAATTGTAGGTGACCACGACGTGATTTTTGCAGGGGAAGACGAAGTGATTACTTTCAATCACAGAGCATACTCTAAAGCAGTTTTCGCAAAAGGAGCTATTCAGGCGGCCAAATTCCTTGCCGGAAAAGAAGCCGGAATGTACGATATGAGCGACGTAATCGGGTGATTTGTATGAACAATACTGAATTAGTATTTTTAAAAAGCTTGGCAAAACAATATCCGACCATTGCAGCGGCAAGTACGGAAATCATTAACTTACAGGCGATTTTGAATCTGCCAAAGGGCACAGAACACTTTTTGACGGATATTCACGGCGAAAGTGAGCAGTTTAACCACGTGTTAAAAAACGGCTCGGGGTCTGTTCGCAACAAAATTGATGAAGAGTTCGGGAATACGCTAAGCGACAAGGATAAACGAAGCCTTGCAACCCTTATTTATTATCCGAAGGAAAAACTGGATATTGCCTTAAAAGAAGAAGAGAATTTGGATGATTTTTATAAAATCACCTTGCACCGTTTGGTACAGATTACCAAAAGGGTTTCTTCCAAATACACCCGTTCCAAGGTAAGAAAGGCACTGCCTAAGGATTTTGCCTATGTTATTGAGGAACTGATTACGGAAAAAGCCGAGGTGCAAAACAAAGAGGCGTACTACAACGGAATTATCCAGACGATTATTCATATTGGTAGAGCACCGGAATTTATCATTGCCCTCAGTAATCTGATTCAGAGACTGGTTATCGACCATTTACATATTGTGGGCGATATTTTTGACAGAGGTCCGGGACCACAGATTATTATGGATACTCTTTGTAACTACCATTCCGTGGATGTCCAGTGGGGCAATCATGATGTGGTCTGGATGGGCGCTGCCAGCGGAAGCCCGGCTTGTATTGCCAATGTGCTTCGTATTGCGGCAAGATATGGCAATCTTGACACGTTAGAGGATGGCTACGGAATCAACTTAATTCCATTGGCAACCTTTGCCCTGGATACTTATATGAATTCTGACTGTAGTTGTTTTAAAATAAAATTTGATGAAAATTATAACACCAACGACTTGGCTATGGATATGAAGATGCACAAAGCAATCGCCATTATACAGTTCAAACTGGAAGGGCAGCTGATTAAGCGTCGGCCGGAATTTGCCATGGAGGAAAGGCTTCTTCTTGACAAAATTGACTTGGAAAATGGTACGGTAGTGGTAGAAGGCGTGGAATATCCGATGAAGGATACGGATTTCCCGACTATCGATCCGAGAGACCCATACAAGCTCACACCGGAAGAAGAGAAGGTTGTGGAGCGTCTGGTGCACGCATTTACCAAGTGCGAAAAACTTCAAAAACACATTCGTTTTATATTTTTAAAGGGTGGCCTTTACAAGACATACAATTCCAATCTTTTATACCACGGCTGTGTTCCTTTGGATGAAAACGGTGAGTTTAAAAAGGTGGAGCTGTTTGGGAAATCCTACAGCGGAAAAGCCTTATATGATATTTTGGAATTTTATGCAAGAAGAGGTTTTATTGCAGAAAACGGAAGCGAAGAGAAGCAAATCGGCCAGGATATTATGTGGTATATCTGGTGTAACCAAAATTCGCCTGTTTTCGGAAAAGATAAAATGACCACCTTTGAACGTTATTTTATCGAGGATAAGACCACTCACAAGGAAACGAAGAACACTTATTATTCCTTATTGGACAACGAGCAGGTTATTAACCGTATTTTGGAAGAGTTTGGCCTTTCTGCTGACAATTCACACATTGTCAACGGTCATGTTCCGGTGGAGCAAAAGAACGGCGAGTCACCGATAAAATGTGGCGGAAAGCTTCTTATTATTGACGGCGGTTTTTCGCGTGCATATCAGGGAAAAACAGGTATCGCAGGCTACACGCTTGTATCCAGTTCCCGCGGAATGCATTTGGTTGCTCACGAGGCGTTTGAGTCCAGTGAGGCGGCTATTTTGAAAGAGACAGACATTATTTCGGATTACATTTCCGTAGAAAAATATCTGATTCGTAAAAGGGTAGAAGATACGGATATCGGAACCGAAATTAAGCAGAGCATCGCGCAGTTGGAGGCGTTGCTGAAAGCATATCGCGAAGGTCTGATTGTAGAAAAAACAGTATAATTTTAAGAAAAAAGGAGTTACTATCATAGATTTGACTGTGAATAGTAGCTCCTTTCGTTTGCCTTTATGCCAACTATCTTGTTGGAGAGGCGTTTTGATTTGTTGTGTTTGGGTTCCCTGTGGCACCGCCTTCGACACCGTTTGTTACGTCATCCAAAACGTTATCAATGGCATCGCCTGTGTCTTCAATGGCATTTCCGGCATCGTCAATAATGTTTCCTGTATCATCCATAATTGTGCCGTCGTCCTGATTATTCATTGTGTCATCAGGAGTTGTATCCATATAGTCAGGCTCTACCGGATTGTCAGGGGTAACAGTATCGTTATTGTTGTTTGTACCGTTGTTGTCAGTACCGTTTGTAGTATTGTTTGTATTGTCGTTTGCGTTATCGTCATTTCTTCTACAACCTGTAAATGTTGTAAGCATAGACACAACAAGCAATGCAAGTACGATTTTTTTCATAGCCTTCATAACTGCACTCCTTTTTTGATAATATAAACGTAATTTTTTACGTTCAAAACTAGTTTGTGCATGAAAATTAAAAATATACTATTAAAAAATTGAAAATATGTTACAATAAAAAAATCTAAGAAAACTAAGTAAAAAAAGGAAAAAACCATGCAATTCAGACCATGTATAGATATTCATAACGGCAAAGTAAAACAGATTGTAGGCGGTTCTTTAAAGGACGAAGGAAACAAGGCGAGAGAGAACTTTGTTTCCGAGTTTGATGCTTCTTATTTTGCCAATTTGTATAAAAAAGAAAATTTGATAGGTGCCCATGTGATTATGTTAAATGCTTCGGATAGTGAATATTACGTGGCTACCAAAGAACAGGCATTGCTTGCAATTCGTACATATCCGGGAGCACTTCAGGTGGGCGGCGGCATAACTGCAGAAAATGCCGCTGAGTACATCGAGAATGGTGCCGGCAAGGTTATCGTAACGTCCTATGTATTTAAAGACGGAGAAATCCAATACGACAATCTACAAAAACTCATAGCGGCCGTTGGAAAAGAGCATATTGTACTGGATTTAAGCTGCCGTAAAAAAGAAGGCAAGTACTACATTGTGACAGACAGATGGCAGAAGTTTACCAATGTGGAAGTGACATATGAAGTTTTAAACGAATTGTCCGCATATTGTAGTGAATTTTTGATTCATGCGGTGGATGTGGAAGGAAAACAGCAGGGCATAGATACAGCATTGATTGCTTATCTGGGGAACTGGGATGGTCTACCGATAACCTATGCCGGCGGAATCCACACATACGAAGATATTGAGACGGTAGGTCGACTCGGGCAAGGAAAGATTCATGTGACGGTAGGAAGTGCACTGGATTTGTTTGGGGGAAGTTTGGAGTTTGAGAAACTGGTGCAATTAATGCGATAAAAATGAGGTGATTTTTACGAAGAGATTCTTAACACACGATTTACCGATTGGAATTGTTTTAGTATTGGCAGCAATGATTTTAATAACTTTCGGACTTACTGAGACTAGTGGAAAATCCATGGAGCCAACATTTAAAGATGGTGATTTATTACTGGTTAATTTTACTGTGATTCCAGAAGATGGTGATGTACTGATTCTTGATACAGCCGATATGAAGGGATGGGAAAACAGTGCTACACAAATCGTAAAAAGATATTATGCAGAATATTCCACAGATGGTTATTATGTATTAGGTGACAACTCAGAACATTCTTATGACTCCCGTTATTGTGGAGAAATTGATAAGGAGCGTTTAGTAGGAGTTGTTGTATGCGACCTTTCAAAGGATGGCATTTTAGAAATTGTAAAGGCAATTATAACCGGAATTTTTCATCTATAAGCAAAAAACTCAACTGATTAGCGGTTCTATTTATCTAGTCGGGTGTTTTTTTATATACATACCGACTTCCAAGAGTCTTTTATTGATTGAGTCGGGGAATTTTTCTTTTTATTACATATTAAATCAAGTTTTTAATTGGTTTAGTCGGAAGCAGAGGTCTTCTGGCCCCGACTAAGTCTTTGAATTAAATTCTCTGGTCGGAAGCACAGGTCTTCTGGCCCCGACTAAGTGTTTGAATTAAATTCACTGGTCGGAAGCACAGGTCTTCTGGCCCCGACTAAATCTTTGAATTAAATTCACTAGTCGGAAGCAGAGGTCTTCTGGCCCCGACTAAGTCTTTGAATTAAATTCACTAGTCGGAAGCACAGGTCTTCTGGCCCCGACTAAATCTTTGAATTAAATTCTCTCGTCGGAAGCAACTCGTTTTAACAAACATTCTGTTTTGAAAAATAACATAGGCGCGCTAACATAAGTTAGCACGCCTATTTCATTTTAATCTGTTTTACAATATTGCGAGTTCAAATAAAAGCTAAGTCAGTTTATATTTAAAAAGGAACATCGTGTAACGGATTAGATGTTATAATCATAAATTGATTATAACTTTGTTACGTTAACAGCCTGAGGACCCTTGTCACCATCAACGATTTCGAATTCTACTTCTGTATTTTCTTCTACAGTTTTGAATCCATCCATGTTTAATCCTGAGTAGTGAACGAATACATCTTTGCCTGATTCAGCATCTGTGATGAATCCGTAACCTTTTTGGTTGTTAAACCATTTTACTGTACCTTTGTTCATATCAAGATACCTCCATAAAAATATGACTGAAAGGCATTCCCCTTGCGAAAGGGCAACCCCTTGCGACACGTTTAGAATAGCACAATGAATATGAAAAGTAAAGAAAGAAGAGGGAACAAAATCGAAAAAAGTTTATATAAAATTAATACTTTTTCTTATAAAGGGATTGTGATACAATGCATATGAAATCCGTATGTAAAAAATACTTTGGAGAAAAATGAGGGTACATATTATGAAATGGTTAGGAAAATTTTTACGTGAATTATTTATTGATGGACTTAGCGGGATGGCCACGGGGCTTTTTGCCACATTGATTATCGGAACAATTATCCAGCAGATAGGACTCATTGTACCGGGAGTGGTGGGTGATTATTTATATTTAATCGGAAAATTGGCGGCAGCAATCACAGGTGCCGGAATTGGTGCTTCTGTGGCAGCAAAGTTGAATTCAAGTCCGTTGGTTGTCATTTCGGCAGCAACAGCAGGTATGGTCGGAGCTTTTGCAAGTAAAATTATTGCGGGAGCCGTTTTAACAGACGGCATTATGACGTTTGCCGGTGTAGGTGAACCACTGGGGGCCTATATTGCAGCAATGGTTTGTATTTATATTGGACGTCTTATCAGTGGAAAGACAAAGGTAGACATTTTGATTACACCGCTTTGTTGTATTTTGAGCGGTTCAGCGGTGGGACTTCTTATCGGACCACCGATTTCAGAATTTATGCTATGGCTTGGTTCCATTATTAACTGGGGCACCGAACAGGCTCCGTTTTTGATGGGGATTATCGTATCGGTTGTTATGGGTATTGTTTTAACCCTGCCTATCAGCTCGGCTGCGCTTGGTATTATTTTAGGATTAAATGGTATTGCGGCCGGTGCAGCAACAGTAGGTTGTTGTGCAAATATGATTGGTTTTGCGGTGGCTTCTTATAAAGAAAATGGTGTAAACGGACTTTTGGCACAGGGACTTGGGACCAGTATGCTACAAATCAGTAATATTGTGAGAAAACCTCTGATTTGGTTGCCGGCTATTATAACCAGTGCCATTTTGGGACCTGTTTCCACAATGCTTTTTAAAATGACAAATAATGCGACAGGTTCCGGAATGGGAACAGCCGGTCTTGTCGGACAAATCAATGCGTACCAGACTATGGTGGCAGAAGGTGTGGAACCGGGATTTGTACTTTTTGAGATTATTTTAATGCACTTTGTTTTGCCGGCAGTTCTTTCTTACGGTATTGCGGAAGCGATGAGAAAAGCCAAATTAATCAAGTATGGCGATATGAAATTGGACGTGTAGTATCAAAACTTGTACATTTTTCAAAAATATGGTAAAATGTTACTATCTTTGGAGGGAATTGTATGAGGGTAAAGAAAAAGAAACAAAAAGCTACTTATGCGATTGTGGAAATTTCTACCGCATCGGATAAGGAAGTAGGACAATACTACTTGGGGAAAAAATCTTTTAAAAAGCTACGTAGCAGTGCCAGAAAGACCCTTGCAATGGGAATTGTTTGTTTGGTTCTTTCAGTAGGGCTTTTGGTTTTTGCAGGTTCTTATGTGTTTACAATACTGCAGGAAAAGGACCAGGAAATTCAGGCACTGACGGCTCAGATTGAAGCCATTAACAGTGAGAAGGATGAAATTCAGGTGAGCCTGGACGAGAAGATTATGGCGGAGCAGGAGAAGGAAGCGATAGATGCGCTTTTATATGTTCCGAGCAACTATCCTGTTACGGGTGCATCTTCGGTGACGGAGAGTGAAGAAGTTGTGGCATTGGATGCTACAAGTACTTCGGTTCGTCCGGTGGCAGTATTTACAGGTGGCGAAGGAGCTACTGTAGTGGCTGCGGGAAGCGGAACGGTACTGAATGTGGAACAGGATGCAAATTATGGATTTAAACTGACTATTGACCACGGCAACGGCTATATTTCACTGTATTACAATGGTGGAAATCCGATGGTTAAAAAAGGTGATACGGTTACCAAGGACACAGTTCTTTTTGAAATCGGAAGCTTTAATACAAGCGTTGCGTTCCAGATTATTGAGAATGGAACATACATATCACCAATGTCACTTATAGAAATACAAGGATAGATAAGGAGTAGTTATGGCAAAGAAGACAAATCATTCAATGGTTGTAAATACTGTAATTGGGGCGGGAACAGAATTTGTAGGAGATTTGAATACAAAGGATACTACAAGAATTGATGGCGTTATCCGTGGTAACATCCAGTCAGAAGGCACTGTTATTATTGGAACCAACGGCCAGGTGGAAGGCAATATTAACGCGATAGAAGTAAGCATTGCAGGTATGATTAAAGGCGATATGACAGCGCAGAACCGTATTGAGATTTTATCATCGGCACATATCGAAGGAAATATTACCACAAAGAGTCTTTGTATAGACGAACACGCAGTATTCCAGGGCGTTTGTAATATGAACCGTATGGAAGATGCGGAAACGAAATAAGTCTACGGCATAAGTTTATTGCAAAAAACAGCCGACACATTTATAAAAATAAGTGTGCCGGCTTTCTTTATGCTTTCATTTATTCTTCTCTTGGCTGCATACGTCCAAATACCAGTTCGTAACCGTCATTTCCGTAATTTAAAGAACGATTTACCCGGCTGATTGTGGCAGTAGAAGCACCTGTCTTTTCAGCAATACCCAAATATGTCTTTTTCTCCTTCAACATAGCGGCTACTTCAAAACGCTGTGATAGGGATAACAACTCGTTCACAGTACAAAGATCTGCGAAAAAGCTATAACATTCTTCTTTTGTTTCCAAACAGAGGATGGCTTCGAATAGATAATCGACCGCATCCGTTTTAATTTTTTCGTTCATAAGAAACCTCCATAACTTTTATACTGTGATACGTTACAGTGTTAGCAAAATGTATTTTAGCATATTAAAGTCTTAAAGTAAAGTTAAAAGTTACGGGTTTTTATCAAAATTTCGGAAAAATGAAAAAAACTCTCTTTTTGGCTTGATATGTAGTTTTGAATACTATATAATGCAAAGTGAGGTGAAGAAAAATGGATATAAATGTTGAACAGCTTTTAGAAAAAGTTTTAGAAAGCTTCAGTGAAATTGATTATATCAGAACCGGGGATATTCCGGCGATTGATTTATATATGGATCAGGTTACTACCTTTATGGATTCTAAACTCAAAAATACTACGAGAAATCCAGAAGAAGACAAGATTCTTACAAAGACGATGATTAACAATTATGCCAAAAGTGATTTATTGCCACCGCCTGTACGTAAGAAATATACCAAGGAACATCTTTTGGTGATGACTTTTATTTATTATTTCAAGAGTGTTATGTCCATTGGTGATATCGAGGTGATTTTGAATCCGATTACAGAGCGTTACTTTGGAAAAAGCAGTATGTGTATGAAGGATATTTACACAGAGGTGTTGAAGCTTGAAATGCCCCAACTTGCAAAATTGGAAGACGATTTGAAAGATAAATGCGAAGCAGCTATGGGAAGCTTTGAAGATGCAGCGGATAGAGATAAAGATTTTTTACAGACCTTTTCTTTTATTTGTATGCTTAGTATGGATGTGTTCGCAAAGAAACTTTTGATTGAGAGAATGGTGGATGAATTGGCGGCTATGACTGATGTTAAGAAAGAAGAAGCGGACAAAAAGGAAGCTAAGAAGGAAGCCAAAAAAGAAGCCAAAAAAGAAACTAAAAAAACAGAAGAATAAACAAGGGAAAAAGTCGGACTACTCCGACTTTTTCGCTGCTTTCTCGGAAAATTCGGTTGTAACCAAATCTTCGTAAGGCACTCGCTTCTCAAGTTCTCCGGCTTCTTCCAAAATGTTCTGAAGAAGTGTAAAGCTGTCTTCTTCAAAGTTCAAATCTTTTTTCCATGTATCCTGGTCTTTATAACGTTTCACGATAGTTGTAATTGTGTCAAGTTCTGTTTCTTTAAACTGAGGCTGGATAGCCTTTGCAATTTCTTCCGGCGTATGGGAATTCACATAGTCCATCCCTTTTTGGAGGGCATTTGTGAATGCCTGAATCACATCAGGATTTTTTTCCATAAAACTCTTTTTGGCGCAGAATGCGGTGTATGGAACGTAACCGGAGGCTTCGCCAAGAGAAGCAACTACGTAACCGTCACCTTTTTCTTCAAGAGCAGTGGCGTGTGGCTCAAATTCTACCGTGAAATCGCCCTGACCGCCTGAAAATGCGGCAGCAGTAGAGCCAAAATCAATGCTCTGGTCGATGGATAAATCTGTTTTGGGGTCGATGGAATTTTTCTTCAAAATATACTCAAAAACCATCTGAGGCATACCGCCGGCGCGTCCGCCTAGAACCTCTTTGCCTTTTAACATATCAAACGTAAAGTTATCGACAGGTTCTCTGGAAACCAGGAAGTTTCCGGCTCTTTGTGTAAGCTGGGCGAAGTTTACCGCATAATCCTCGGCGCCCTGTGCATAGGTGTAGATGGAACTTTCACTACCCATAAAGCCTATATCGGCTTCATCTGTCAAAAGTGCAGTCATTGTGTTGTCGGCACCATAGCCTGTGACAAGCGTTAAATCAATTCCCTCTTCTTTAAAGTATCCCTCTTCAATGGCAACGTACATTGGCGCGTAGAAAATAGAATGTGCTACTTCGTTCAGTGTGATTTTTGTAAGGCCATCAGCATCTGATTTTCCACAGCCGAAGCAGGAAAACAGAAGTATTCCGGTAAGTAAAAAAGACATGAATTTTTTCATAATTACCTCGTGTGTTGCATATAGCGCTTTTTAATTATTATATTTATCCCAAAAAAATAGGTGACAAATTGCACAAAAATAGCACGATAAATTAATGAAAAATTAAAATAATCTTAATTGTATTACACCGGGCGGGAAGTTTATAATGAGGATGATAAAATTAGGAGGGAATGTTATGAAAAAAAGAATTATGGCTTTACTTATGACGGGCGTTTTGCTGTTATCAACGCTTTTGACAGGCTGTGGAAGCGACGACACAGGTAAGAGTGGTAAGGGCACTGCCAATGCCGGGGATGGACCGTGGTATAAGGTACAGTATCACGATTTTACATTAGAAAAGGAAGAATATGTTGCAAACGTTTCGTTATATGAAGATGCGATATATTTTATAACACAGAAGTATATGGAGGAAACGGGAAAAAGCGTCTCGAAATTAAAAAAGATGATGCTGGCAGATTTTTCCGTAACGGAAGTTGATTTTACGGCGATAGAAGAGAATCACTATGTTATGGATATGTTTGTCGATGATACGGGTATCTATTTTGTATCGCAATATACAAAATGGGATGATGAATATCAAACACTTTTGGAAACAGAATGTGAGATAGTCCAGTGTGATTTTGAAGGGAAGATGATTCAAACAATTGACATTACAGAAGATATAGCGGACAAAGGTGAAGAAGGCTATCCGGGCTATATATCAAGCCTTGTTTGTGACCAAGACAATAACCTTGTGATGACTGACAACCAGTCGTTTATTATGGCCATTGATGCGGACGGAAATAAAGTTACTGAGTTTGAATTGAGTGGCTGGGGCAACGGATTAACCGTAGCAGAAGACGGAGCCGTATATTATTCTTATATGGACGAACAAAACTGGGAACAGGTTATTGCACCGGTAGATATAAAAGGTGGCAAAATCGGTGAAAAGATGGGTGAACTCAATACGATGAATACATCCAATTTTTACATAGACGAGAACCGGGTATTGTGGATGTCGGATGAGACAACTTTAAGCACATACAATTTTGAATCGGAAGAAAAAGCAGAAGTTTTAAACTGGATTGATTATGATGTCAACGGTAATGATATCCGCCTGATGAAAAAGATGAGTGACGGGAAAATTGTGGCTTACACGGAAAGCTATGGTGAAGAACAGTGGGAGTATGAAGTTATTGTTTTAGAGGAAACAGATGAACCAATAAATGATAAAACAATTCTTACTTACGCGACTTTTGGAACGGATTCGGATGTTACAGAGGCGATTATCAGATTCAACAAGAACAGTGAAGAATATCGTATTAAGTTAGTGGATTATTATAATGAAGAAGATTATGAAACAGGGCTCAATGCTTATAACGAAGCAATTTTAAACGGTGAAATGGCTGATATTATCAATGTGGACTGGTCACAGTATAGGTCACTTGCAAGAAAAGGGCTTTATGCTGATTTGAATGAATATATGGATAATGATGCAGATATTAACCGTTCAGATTATTTCCAAAATGTATTGGATGCATATGAAGTGGACGGAAAACTGTATGCGATGCCGATGGCATTTGCCGTTTCGACATTGGTAGGAAAAACATCTATGTGGGGAGAAGAATCCGGTGTTACAATGGATGAACTTGTACAGACTATGAATTCACTACCAAGTGATGTTGCGCTTATGGATATGATGACAAAGCAGCAGTGGCTATTTTTGAATCTGCAGGGAACAATTGGTAATTTTATCAACTGGGAAACAGGTGAATGCTCTTTTGATTCGGAAGAATTTATAAGTATATTGGAAATGGCAGATAAATTCCCGGAAGAATACGACTATGAGAGCGAAACCATGGGAACTCCTGAAAAAATACAGGCAGGTAAGGTTTTGTTGTACGGAGACAACTGGTATGACGTCAGTGGTTATCAGGTTACAAAAGCAATTTTTGACGATGAAATTACTGCTGTAGGTTATCCGGGAGTAGACGGTAACGGTGCATTAAT
Organism: uncultured Lachnospiraceae bacterium; assembly: GCA_964567585.1. Classification (GTDB taxonomy): domain Bacteria; phylum Bacillota; class Clostridia; order Lachnospirales; family Lachnospiraceae; genus CALZKI01. Next base: position 27,642 of record CAZMND010000010.1, on the reverse strand, counting down.
CCAGAATATGGGTAGTCTGTTTGCAATCTCTGCACAGAGTGAAAACAGGGAAGGTGCATGGGAATTTGTAAAATATATGATTTCAGAAGACTATCAGTGTAATTATGTGCGTTGGTATAATCCGATTCATAAAGCGGCTTTTGATAAACAGATGGAATCCGCTATGGAAGCCGAATATTATACGGATGAAAATGGAGAAAAAGTAGAGTCGCCTAAGATGACTTACGGTTGGGATAATTTTCAGGTTTCGGTATATGCCGCCACCGAGGAAGACGTTGCAGAGTACAAAGGAATCTTGGGAGGAGCCATCGTCCTTGCCTCTTATGAAGAAGATATTATGCTTATAATTAACGAAGAAATAGAACCCTTCTTTAAAGGTCAAAAGAGCGCGAAGGATGTAGCAACCATCATTCAGGGACGAGTAAAAATCTATGTCAATGAAAACAGATAAAGGTCGCAAGGTCATATATTTGAAAAAATTGAATAAATATTTATATCAGATAGTGGATTTTGTCTGAAAATGTGATATAATTTTGTTATGCGTGAATAGTAACGCGGAAAAAACAAAGGACAAAGTCCTTGACATAAAGGGAGGAAAAAGGAAATGGGTTTAGGCATATGGGAAGCTGCGAAAAGTACATTTAGCAGTCAGCTTGGCGATCAGTATCTTGAGTTTTTTGAGTGTCCTTCACTTGGAAACGATGTATTAATGGTAAAGGGCCAGAAGCGTAATTCGAAAAACAGCAAGAACAAAAACGGTGAGGACAATATTATCACAAACGGTTCTGTTATTACAGTAAACGAAGGTCAGTGTATGATTATTGTTGACCAGGGACAGATTGTGGAATTTTGTGCCCAGGCGGGTGAATTCGTATACGACACATCAAAGGAACCATCTTTATTGTATGGTAAATTAGGTGAAAATGTTAAAGGTAGTGTATCTACTTACTTAAGACGTCTTCAGTTTGGTGGTGACACAGGTAGAGACCAGAGAGTTTACTACTTTAACTTGAAAGAAATTTATGGTAATCCGTTTGGAACACCATCACCGATTCCTTTCAGAATCGTAGATAAGAACATTGGTTTGGATATTGATACAACAATCCGCTGTCATGGTGAATATACCTTCAAAATTGTAGACCCGATTTTATTCTACAAAAATGTGGCAGGCAATCAGGCAGACCGATATACAAAAGACTTAATTATCGATTACATGAAGAAAGAAGTTGCAGCCAGCTTAGCACCGGCACTTGCAGAAGTTTCAGCAATGGGTATCCGATACAATGAAGTATCCAAATATCCAACAGAAATCGGTGAAGCACTGAATAAACAGCTTACAGAAGAGTGGGTCAACAAAAGAGGTATTGCAATTGTTGATGTTGCTTTGCAGACACCAAAATTGTCTGAAGAAGACGAAGCGATGATTAAGGATTTGCAGAAAACAGCTGTTTACACGAATCCGGCAATGGCAGCAGCTATGCTTGCTCAGAGACAGGGTCAGGCTATGGTTGATGCGGCTAACAATCAGTCAACAGGACCAATGATGGCATTTGCAGGTATGAATATGGCGCAGATGACAGGTGGTATGAATCACAATGACTTATTTGCTATGGCACAGCAGAATCAGCAACAAGCTCAGCAGCAGAATATGGCATTTGGCGGCGCGGCTCAGGCAGCTCCACAGCAGCCGGCACCTCAGCAGCCGGCTCCACAGGCAGCACCTGTAGCAGGCTGGGCATGTGCATGTGGCGCTACAGGTAATACAGGCAAGTTCTGTATGGAATGCGGTGCTAAGAGAGTAGAACCACAGGTTGGTTGGACTTGTAGTTGTGGCGCAGTAAACACAGGTAAATTCTGTGTAGAATGTGGTACAAAGAAACCGGCTGAAGCACCACTTTACAAATGCGATAAATGTGGATGGGAACCGGAAGATCCTAAGAATCCACCAAAATTCTGTCCTGAATGTGGCGATCCTTTTGATGATAGCGATATTAAATAATCGGACAGAAATAAAATATGTACATAGTTAAGCTTAATTAAGGGAGAGTGTCCCAAGGCTGGAAGCATTTGCTTTGTGGCAGGGACGCTCTCTTTTTGAGAGATTGGAAGAAAACAATATGGAAGCCAGATATATCTTTATAATTATTATTTTAGTGATGATTTTAGTGATTTTAGGACTTGTCTTCTTGGGGGCCTACTTGGTAATAAAGAAAGTAAGACGGGTAAAACGACAGGTGCAGTCATTTTCCAGGGAATTTTTGGGGACAAGTGATATCAGACAGGGATTTAGACAAATTGAGCAGGATTATGCCACAACACCGAAGAGCGTAGCAGGTGCTACAAACATTTGCCTGCCAAGGATTACTGCGGATTTTTCGGATTTTCATTATGAGGAAATGAAACGCAGGGCAGAGAATGTACTGTTGTCATATTTATCTTGTGTTTCGCTTAGAAGTACGGAAAATCTACAGGATGCGAACAGCGAATTGAAAAACAGTCTGGAACATCGCATCAATGCCCTGAAAGCCAACGGAAAGCAGGAATATTTTGATGAACCGAGAATTCATCGTACCGAGATTAAAAGTTATACGAAAAATGCGGGCAGATGTACCGTTACTTTCCAGTCATCCATACAGTATAAGCACTATATAATGGATATGCACGGAAACCGAATCGGCGGAAGTGAGACTGCATTGGAGCAGAGCCGGTATAACGTGGAGCTTGTTTATATCCAGGACAGAGAAATTGCCGGAAATGACATAGATGGTGTAGTGGGCAGAAACTGTCCGAACTGTGGCGCACCGCTTAAACATATGGGGTCAAAGAATTGTAGATACTGCGGTACTCCTGTAGTGGAATACAACATCAAAGTATGGACATTTAGTTCCGTAAAAGAAGTGAAGTAGTTTTAAGGAAGAGGAAAGCAAATGATAGATATACATACACATTTATTGTTTGGGGTGGATGACGGAGCAGGGAGCTTGGAAGAATCCGTTGCGATGCTTGAAGATGCCAAAGGGCAGGGCATTGAAAAATGTATTTTGACACCACATTACAGACACGGAATGTTTCCGTACGATAAACAAAAAATTGACGAACACTTTGAAATATTAAAAACAGAAGCGGAAAAAATCGGTATTGAGATTTACATAGGCTGCGAATTTCACGTAGACAGCTCGATTTTCGAATATTTACAGACAGAGCGTTGTTATACGCTTGGTAAATCAAGCTATGTGTTGACGGAATATTCCTATGTAACAGAATACGAATATATATATGAAAAAACCAGAAGACTGATTGCCTGTGGCTATACACCGGTGATTGCACACGCGGAGAGATACGAATGTTTCCTCAAAAAGCCAAAGCTTTGTGAAGAGATTTCCGATATGGGTGCATACATTCAGATTAATGCGGACAGCGTGCTCGGACTGGTTGATAAGAAAGCAGAGAAATTCTGCAAAAAGGCTTTGTCAAAAGGCTGGGTAGATGTTGTGGCAAGTGATAGCCACGGAATCAAACACAGAACAAATAATATGGCAAAAGCACGTGATTTTATAGAGAAAAAGTACGGAGAAGAGTATGCAAATTACCTCTTTCTAGAAGTTCCTTTGAAAATTGTTGAAGATATATAACAAAGGCTCGAAATTTTTCGGGGGGGGGTATACAAATTGTACAAAAATGGTACTAAATGCACAAAAAGACTTGAAATAAATTAGTAAAAAGGACTATAATAAACTGATTTGATTTGTAAATTTTAAAAGTCATTTGAAAGGAAAAACTATGCGACAGCAAATAGAATACAAAGATGATGAAATTGAAATAGATCTGAAGGATTTACTTTTTGAAGTAATCGGACATTGGAAGCTTATCACAATCTCCACTATATTGGTGGCGGCTATTGCATTTGTGATAAGTGCTTTTGTTATTACTCCGCAATATGAATCAACTTCCGAGTTGTATGTATTGTCAAAAAGTACATCTATTACCAGTTTGGCGGATATCCAGATGGGTACCAACTTGACTCACGACTACGAAGTAGTTGTACAGGGCAGACCGGTTCTTGAACAGGTTATCAGCAACCTGGAATTGGAAGAAACATATAAATCTTTAAGCAACAAGGTAGCACTGAACAATCCGACCAACTCGCGTATTTTACAGATTACAGTGACAGATCCGGATCCGCTCAGAGCAAAATACATAGCAGACGAAATCGCAGAAGTTTCATCGGCATTTATTGCTGAGAAAATGGACCAGGACCCACCGACAATCATTCAGCGTGGTTATGCGGATGGACAGCCTATCAGCCCAAGTATTAAGAAAAATACTGTAATCGGAGCATTACTCGGAGCATTTTTGGCAATAGCTATCGTAGTAGTTTCTTATCTGCTCAATGATACAATTATGACAGCAGAGGATGTAGAAAGAAAACTTGGCCTCAACTTGCTTGGTACACTTCCTTATGAAGATGATAAGGATGATTTGAAAGCAACAGGTAAGAAGAAAAAGAGAGTCAGAGGCAAAAGAAAGTAGAAAGGAGATTGTTTTATGGGAACAGTCAGATTATCTAACATCAAAGAACAGAGCTATACTATGAAAGAATCTCTGAGAGCTTTGAAGACAAACATCCAGTTTTGCGGTGATGACATCAAAACGATTATGATTACCAGCTCTATTCCTGACGAAGGAAAAAGTACGGTTACAATTGATTTGGCACGTTCTTTAACAGAATCGGGAAAAAGTGTTTTGGTTATTGATACAGATATGAGAAAGTCAGTCCTGATGGGAAGACTTCGTGTAAAAGGTTTTAAAACCAACGAAGAAATTTTCGGACTTTCACACTATTTATCAGGACAGAAACAGCTTAACGAAGTTGTGTATTCCACATCACTTCCTAAGATGTATATGGTTTTTGCGGGACCTTCTGTACCAAACCCTACAGAAATTCTGGAAAAGAAATATTTTGCAGATTTAATTGCTTTTGCAAAAGAAAAATTTGATTACGTGTTAATTGACTGTGCACCAATCGGAGCAGCTATTGATGCGGCAATTGTTGCAAAGCACTGTGATGGTGCGATTTTGGTTATTGCACAGGGTATGGCAAACAGCCGTATGATTGCAAGCGTGAAAAAGCAGTTAGACGCATCAGGAGTTAATATTTTAGGTGCCGTACTCAATAAAGTAAGTATGAGAAAAGCCGGATATTACGGAAGATATTATGGCGGATATTACGGCGGATATTACGGTAATTACTATAAGAACACGACAGAAGAGACTTAGAATTGGCAAAAGGAGATTTTATGAAGCAACATAAGAAGTTTAACGTTCTTATCTTGTACGTAGAAGCTTTTGTGCTGGTATTTGTTATTATATTTGCGTTGGTAAATCCAAGAGAGAAGGTTGTTTCAGAGGATATGCAGGAGCTGCTGGATAAAGAAAACCAGCAACCTATAGAGGAACTGCAAAAGGAGCCGGAGGAAGTCGTTATAGAACTTCACAGATATCACTATGAGGTATCGGACGAGGCGAAAGCGAAATTGGCTGAAATGACTCTGGAAGAAAAAATAGCACAAATGTATATTGTAAGGCCGGAACAACTTATGAATATAAGACAGGTTGTGGCCGCGGGGAACAGAACGAAAAATGTAATTAATCAATATCCTGTGGGTGGCTTTGTTTATTCGGAACTGAATTTCGAAGATGAAGAACAGACAAAGGAACTTGTTACGGGAGTTATGCAGTTTGGTATGGATAGAATAGGGATTCCTATGTATCTTGCCGTAAAAGAGCAAGGTGGAGAGAACTACTCACCATTGGCGCAGAATACAGGGCTTGAGATTCAAAAATCAGCTGCTGAACTTGCGAATGCAGGCGATGTGACACAGGTACAGAATACTGCAAAGAAGATTGGTGCGTATCTGAAAGATGCAGGTATCAATATGAACTTTGCTCCTGTTACGGACATTGCCGCAGGCGTGGATACAGAATACGATGCCATATGCTTCGGCGGTGAAGCTGAGTTTGCGAAGAGTGCTGCGGTTACCACGATGAAGGAATACGAAAACAAGGGGATTACTTCGGTTGTACGGTATTTTCCGGAAAAATCAAGTGCTTCTTTGGATGCGGATACAGGATTTTTAACTGCAACAAAAACATTGGAAGAACATTTGACAACTGACTTTTTGGTTTGTCAGGGCGCAATTGATGAAGGCGCCAAAGTGGTGATGCTTTCCAACGTAGTAGACGAAGGTGTTACTACAGACGCAGTTCCTGCCAGTTTGTCAGGCGATGCGGTTACATATTTGCGCGAGACGATGGGATTTGAAGGTATTGTAATCACAGACTCTCTTGCAGAAGAACATATTGCAAACAACTACACTGTGGAAGAGGCCACACTTAAGGCATTTGAAGCGGGTGTAGATATCATATATGATCCGGTTGACTTTGTGAAGTCATACACCGCAATTTTAAATGCGGTACAAAACGGTGATATTACCGAAGACGAAGTGGATGAACGTGTAGGCAGAATCCTTACATTGAAAATGGATTCTATGGAGTAGGAGATATGAAAAAAAGCATAATAGCCGTAGCGGTTATTGGTTTGATCGTTGTTTTGGGAGCAGTAATTTTTATTGCATCGCTTCCGAAAGATGAAGTAACAGAATATAATCCGACCACTTTGGATGTTTCTACAGAACCAACTGAGAAATGGCAGGAAGGTGTGATTTCCTATAATGGGAAACAGTACAAATTTAATAATAAAATTAAGACATACCTGTTTTTAGGTATTGATAATGATAATCCTGTCAGTAAAGCAAAAGATGGTATCAGCGGCGGCCAGTCCGACGCCATATTCTTACTGGTAGAAGATACCGAGAAGGAAGAGTTTTCCATTATAGCCATTAACAGAAACACAATGACTATGGTTGATGTATATGATACAAACGGAGACTATGTAGGTCAGGTGAAATTGCAGCTTTGCTTACAACACGGCTATGGCGACGGAATGAAAACCAGCTGTAACCGAACGGTTGACACCGTATCAAGATTGTTCTATAACCTGCCGATTAACGGATATATGTCCATTAATATGGGAGCCATTGATAAAATGAACGACTCCATTGGCGGTGTAGAAGTCACAGTGCTGGATGATTTACAGGATAAGAGCCGCGGTGTGGATTTGAAAAAGGGCGAAACCAAAGTATTAAACGGCGATGAAGCATACGTGTATCTTAGAAAAAGGGATGTGGATGAATTCAACAGTGCATCCTTGCGTATGGAACGCCAGAAACAGTACCTTACAAGCTTCTTTAAAAAAGCGGCTGAAGTAACCAAACGTGATCAGGCGACTGTTCTTAGTATTTACCATTCCATAGAGGAATACCTGGTATCCAACATTGATTTTGCGGACTTTTTATCAGAGGCGGCAGAATATGAGTTTCCGGAAGGAAATATGTATACCGTTCAAGGCGAAATGATTATGGGCGAAGAATTCGAAGAATTCTACGTAGATGAAGAAGCCTTGTATGATATGATAATCAACATTTTTTATAAAGAAGTAGAATAATTACGATATTATCTCGATTGCATTTATGCATAGAGTTAATATAAACCACATGATTATTTTGGAAAGGAGGAGATTGCGATGAAGAAGAGAATTTTAGGTGCTCTTGCAGCTTTAATGGTTCTTACAATTGGTATGACAGCATTCGCTGCAAGCCCATCAACAAGCACAGCTAACACAACTACAAGCACAGCTCAGAAAGAAGCTACAGCTCTTTCAACTGCTGTAAAAGCTAGTTCAGGTACAATGTCAGACGGTACAGTTGTTACAGTTACAACTTCTGACGTTGCAGGCGGTGTTTATGAATCAGCTAAAGCTGAAGCAAAGAAAGTTGTTAGCGACAGTGCTACAATCTTAGCTATTGCTGATGTTAGAATCAACGGCGCTGATTTAACCGGAAAAACTGTTAAAATTCCATTCGCTCTTGATGTAAAAGCTGGACAGAAAGTTACAGTATTACACCACAATGGAACAGCTTGGGAAGTAATTAAGAATGTTGAAGTTAAAGACGGTCAGGTAATTGCTGAATTTGGCTCACTTTCACCGGTTGCTTTCGTAATTGGTGCTACATCTGCTAAAACAGGTGCAGACGCTGTGTTACCTCTTATGGCATTAATCTGCTTAGCAGGTGTTGCTGTTTGTGGTTACAAAGCAAAAAATTAATTAATTAATTAAAAAACAAATTTTATATATCATCTATGATGTATAAGTGGAAACCAGACATGTGGTTAAGGCTGGAGTATTTTATACTCCAGCCGGTTTTCAAAAAGAGGATAATTATGAATTTCAAAAAGAAGATTTACACAGTCCTTATGATAGTATTTGCTATCGGATTTATAGTATTTGCCGGCCTTTTCATCCGCAATAAAATCGTGGAAAAACAGGCCAAGGAAAAATTTGAAGAACTTGCCAATATGCAGTTAGAACAGGATATAGTAGAAACAGAGCCGATTGTTCAGGAAGAAATAGAAGAAGAGGAGCCTGACATCCTCACACAGCTTGGTGTTACCATTCCTGAAAAAACATTTGATTGGAACGCATTACAGGAAGAAAATGAGCATATTTATGCATGGATATATATACCGGGAACTAAAGTAGATTACCCGATTTTACAGCACCCGACAGAAGAGTCCTACTATCTGGACACAAATATTGACGGAAGCAAAGGATATCCGGGATGCATTTATACAGACTACATAAATGCAAAGGATTTTTCGGATAACAATACCGTTATTTACGGACACAATATGAAAGACGGTTCTATGTTCAGAACCTTACACGAATTTGAAGATAAGGCTTTCTTTGATGAAAACAAATATGCGTACATATATACACCGGATAAAACCTTTGTGTACGAAATATTTGCAGCTTATGAATTTTCAGATTTGCACTTACTTTACGGATATGATATGGACAATCCGGCAGTTTTCGAAGTGTATTTGGAGTCTGTATTTAATACACGCGGTATGAACTCGCATATCAGAACAACTTCGGTTGTTACCAAGGAAGACAAGATTATTACGCTTTCCACTTGTATCGGAAACAAACCAAATAACAGATACCTGGTACAGGGCGTACTTTTAAATAAAGAATAATGATTACCTATAAGGTATGGGGAAGACATGTATAAGAGAAGACGACAGGGATGGAAAAAACATATTGATTTTATATTGATTGATGTTATTTGCTTGCAGGTGGCATTTATACTGGCGTATGCACTAAGACACGGCAACTTTCATATTTATGCCGTTGAAAATTACCAGTTTATGGCAGTTGCTTTGATTGTTGTCGACTTTTTAGTGGCAATTATGTTTAATTCTTATAAAAATGTACTACGAAGAGGCTATTACAGGGAACTTGTAGAGACGGTTAAACATGTCTGTCTTGTAGAAGCTGTAGTCATTGCGGTACTGTTCTCTTTAAAGACCAGTGCGGCTTTTTCGCGTACGGTGTTATATATTATGGCGGCAATTTATGTCGTCATTAGTTATATAATAAGGATTTTGTGGAAGATTTATGTCAACCGTAGTTTGGAAAACAGTACAGGAAGACCGTTACTTGTTATTACAAATAAAGAAAGAATTGAAGAAATTGCCAAGGCCAAGAAAAAGGGTAAATACTTCCCTTATAATTTGGCAGCTATGATTGTAACAGATGAAGATTTACAGGGTGGGATTGTATGCGGTATGAATATTGTAGCCAATATGGACAATGCCCTGGAATATATTAGTGCGAACAATATTGAAGAAGTACTTATTGATGATAATGAAGGAGCTAAAGTAGAAGCCCTTATGGAAAAACTCCTTCTGATGGGCGTTGTGGTACATTTCAGCTTGGTACAAAAGCTTGATATGTATGGACAGAGCAAATACATAAGTAAGCTGGGGAATGATATGGTCATTACAACCTGTATTAACAATGCATCTGAGTCAGAACTCTTTATAAAGCGTGCTATGGATATTTTAGGTGCCTTGGTAGGTTGTTTGATTACCATTATTCTTACTATTGTTATTGGACCGGTTATCTATATTATGTCACCGGGACCGATTTTCTTTAAACAAAAACGAGTTGGTAAGCATGGTAAGACATTCTATTTATACAAATTCAGAACGATGTATCTGGATGCGGAAGAACGTAAAGCGGAGCTTATGAGCCAGAACAAGATGAAGGATGACAGAATGTTCAAACTGGACTTTGACCCAAGAGTCATCGGTTCAAAACAGTTACCTGACGGAACGGTGAAGGAAGGCTTTGGAAACTTCCTTAGAAAAACATCCTTGGATGAGTTCCCACAGTTCTTTAATGTCCTTGCGGGTTCTATGAGTCTTGTTGGGACAAGACCGCCGACGGTAGATGAATGGGAAAAATATGAATACCGTCATAAAGCACGTCTTGCGACAAAACCGGGAATCACCGGACTTTGGCAGGTCAGTGGCAGAAGCAACATCACTGACTTCGAAGAAGTCGTAGAACTGGATACGAAGTATATCAGTGAGTGGAGTGTAGGAAAAGATATTAAGATTATTTTGAAGACCATCGTGGTGCTGTTTAAGCGGGATGGGGCGATGTAGGAGAGATATAAAGATGAAAGTTTGTTTAGTTGGATCATCCGGAGGGCATCTTACTCATTTATATATGTTAAAGCCTTTTTGGAATGAGAAAGAACGCTTCTGGGTAACTTTTGACAAAGAAGATGCGAGAAGCATTCTGCAAAATGAGAAAATCTATCCATGTTACTATCCAACCAATCGTAATTTAAAAAATTTAATACGAAATACAATAATTGCTTGGAAGGTACTTCGAAAAGAGAGACCGGATTTGATTATTTCATCCGGTGCTGCTGTTGCAGTGCCTTTCTTCTATTTAGGTAAAATATTTGGTGCAAAACTAATCTATATAGAGGTGTTTGACCGAATTGACAAGCCTACAATGACCGGGAAACTGGTATATCCTATCGTAGATAAATTTATTGTACAATGGGAAGAAATGAAAAAGGTGTATCCAAAGGCAATTAATCTGGGAAGTATTTTTTAATTGTAGATTTGTTATGAGATAGAAGGAGAACGACATGATTTTTGTAACTGTCGGCACACATGAGCAGCAATTCAATCGATTGATTGAAGAAGTGGACAAGTTAAAAAGAGATGGGGTAATAACAGAGGATGTTATTATTCAAACAGGATATAGTACATACAAGCCCCAATATTGTAAGTGGAAAATGTTATTTTCCTATGAAGAAATGATGAAAAATGTGTCGGAGGCTAGAATTGTAATCACGCATGGAGGTCCGTCCAGTTTCATTATGCCACTTCAAAAAGGAAAAGTACCGATTGTAGTTCCAAGACAGAAAAAGTTTGGAGAGCATGTGAATGATCATCAAGTGGAATTTTGTAAGGAAGTAGCAACGAGAAAAGAAAGTATCATTTATGTAGAAAAAGTGAGTGAACTGGCGAATATAATTAAAAATTATGATGTGGCGATTTCTAAAATTTGTACTAAAATAAAAGGTAATAATAGCCAGTTTTGCGTTGAATTTGAAAAACTTACTCATGAGATAATTAATAATTAGGTGAGATGCTGATGAATGTATTAGATACTATTAAGCAAAGAATTAATACGGGTAAATTATGTAATATGGATATAATATTATCGAAAATAGAGAAATATGATGTCGTTTCATTTGATATTTTTGATACACTCTTAAAAAGAAATGTTCAAAAACCAACAGATGTATTTAATTATATGGAAAGTCAGTTATTGATTCCCGAGTTTGCTAAAAAAAGAATAGCTGCGGAAAAGCAAGCCAGAGAAGAGTCTAATAAAAACGAAATTACATTAAAAGATATTTATGAAAAAATGAGTGATAGTTATGAGGTGGAAGAATTAGAAGCAGAATCGGATTTACTTATAGTTAATGATGAAATGTTACAAGTCTTTTATGAGTGTATAAAGCATAAGGAGGTAGTTCTAATTTCGGATATGTACCTTCCGGAAGAATTTATTGTTGACATTTTAAAAAGAGAGGGGATAGTAGGATATAAAAAGTTATTTTTATCTTCTACAATAAATAAAACAAAAAGCAGTGGAGAATTGTTTGAATATGTAATAAATAATCTCGCTATTGATGTTGAAAAGATAGTCCATATAGGTGATTCGTTTAAATCTGATTATCTGATGCCACAAAAACTTGGTATCAAAGCTATACATATACCGACACATACTCCTAAGAGTCAATTCCATATAATACAAAAAGGAATAAATGAAAATATTTTAAATTCATTTTTGGATAATACATCACCAATAGAAGTTAGTGAATATTATCGTTTTGGATATGAAAAATTTGGAATGTTTTTATGGGGATATTCAAAATGGTTACTGGATTCGCTCTTAAATGAAAATATAAAAAATGTGTATTTTTTTTCAAGAGATGGCTTAATTATGAAGCAGGCTTTTGATATGATAAATAAGAAGGAGGATATACGTTCTCATTATTTAGAAGTATCTAGAAGAAGTTTGCGCATTCCAATTTTATGGATGAATTGTGAGTTAGAGCATGTAGTTGAGATGATTTCACCATCAAAATTAGTGTCATTAAGGACAATTTTTGATGGTGTTGGATTGGATATAGTGAAATATACAAGTTTAATTAATCAATATGGATTTGATTTAGACAGCACTTTTGAACGAAAAACACTATTAAATAATGAAAAATTGAATCAATTATATCAGCAGATAAAAGAAGATGTAGTATATATTTCAAAAAAGGAATATGAATTATTAGGTAAGTATATTAATCAAAATAAGTTGCAAGGAAAGTTTGCAGTTGTTGATATTGGTTGGTCGGGAGGTATGCAGAGATATCTTGATGAGACTCTTACAAAAATGGAGATAGAGCATAGTATTAAGGGATTTTATATTGGAGTGGCGGATTATTATAAAAGAAATACAGCAGTTTTGCCCGAGCTAGATTTGAATGGATATTTGTTTGATTTTTTGCATAATTGTAATGCAGTGGATAAGCGTAGTCCGTTTGTGGGATTGTTTGAAACTTTATTTTTAGAGCAGGACGGAACTGTGAAAAATTACGAAGAAATAGATGGGAGAATATATGCCTGTAGAATGCCATATGAATATATTGAAAATGGAGAATACACGAGAGAATATATGTGTGTTCAGGAAATTCAAAAAGGAGCACTGGATTTTGTAGATAGATTTAAAGGTTATAAAATCGAGTGTATGGCAGAGGTATTGTTTTCAGGAATAGAAGCTACTGGATTAAGCCCTAAAAGAAATGATTTGAAGATGTTTAGTAATTTTAGATTTTTTGATGAAGGAGAGATGGGGCGATTAGCGTCTCCAAGAAGTGCGTTATTTTATATAACCCATATTAAAACGTTAAAAAAAGATTTTCTATTAAGTAGATGGAAAATAGGCTTTATGAAGCAATTGATAAAAATCAATATGCCCTATATGTCGATATATAGATTCTTATTAAAATTTAAATAGAAGGAGTATGGGATGATGAATAAAAAGGCTCCTAAGCGAATTCTGATTATCGGTTTGACTGAAAGAATGGGAGGGGTAGAAACGTTTATTTATAACACTACTATTTTTTCAGATAAAACAAAATATGAATATGACTATTTGGTTCATGGAGCCAATATATGTGTTTTTCAAAATATGATAAATAAGTTTTATGGAGAAGGCCATATTTTTTTCGTAGAAAAAATTAAAGCAAATCCATATAAATGGTTTCTTGATATGAAGAATTTTTATAAAAGGAATGGCTGCAAATATGATTATATTCATTTACAAACAGGAGCAGCGTCAGAAGTTATTTATGCATTTCCGTTTTGTTTAATATATGGAATTAAAGTAATAGCGCATAGTCATAATGGTAATGGGTATAGTCCTATAATAAATGCAATATTTAGACCTCTATTAAATGCGGTAACACACAAAAGACTAGCGTGTTCTGAAGTTGCTGCCAAGTGGCTTTTTGGAAATAAAAGAAAAAATTTTCAAATTATTAATAATGGAATAGATATAAATAGATTTACTTTTAATGAAAATAATAGGGAAATAATAAGAAAAAAATATGGTATTACTAATGAATTAGTAATAGGACATATAGGACGGTTTTCAGAGCAAAAGAATCATAAAAGAATAATAGAAATTTTTAGAGATTTATTATATCGAGACAATAGTTCAAAACTTATATTGGTTGGAGTTGGCGAGAAACAAGAAGAAATAAAAGAGCTAGTCAGATTATATGATATGAAAAAGAATGTTATTTTTGCTGGATTACAAGATGAAATAGAATTGTATTATTCTGCCTTTGATGTTTTTTTGATGCCGTCATTATATGAAGGTCTTCCAATTGTTGGAATAGAAGCGCAGTCAATGGGGTTAAGATGTTTGTTTTCGGATCAAATAGACAAACAAATAATTATTACAGATAGAGCAAAAATGATTCCCCTTACTGAATCTAATTCAAAATGGATAGATGAGATTTTGAATGAATCGGTAAGTATAAATAGATTATCCTATGCTAGATTAATTCATGAAAGCGGTTATTCTATTCAGTGTACGGTCGAAAAATTAGAAAAAGTATATGATGTATGATTTTGAAAGGAAATAAGGAATGATACCTAAAGTGATTCATTATTGCTGGTTTGGTGGAAATGAGTTGCCTGAGCTTGCAAAAAAATGTATTGATAGTTGGAAAAAAAAATGTCCTGATTATGAATTAAAGTTGTGGGATGAGAGTAATTTTGATGTGCAATGTTGTGATTATGTCAAAGAAGCATATGAAGCTAAAAAATGGGCTTTTGTAAGTGATTATGCACGTTTTTGGATTTTATATAATTATGGCGGAGTATATTTTGATACAGATGTAGAAATTCTACAAGGAATTGATGATATTATAGAAAAAGGTCCGTTTATGGGTTTTGAAGCGGATGGGAGATTGAATGTTGCACCGGGATTAGGAATAGCTGCAGATAAGAAAAATGCCTTTTATTTATCAATTTTAGAATATTATAATAAAATTCATTTTATTTTGCCAAATGGAGATTATAATCAAAAACCAGTGGGTGAACATATTACTAGATTGTTAGAAAATAATGGATTAGAGAAAAGAGATAGTGTTCAACAAATAAATGGAATATATATATATCCAACAGATTTTTTTTGCCCCAAAAATGTATTAACGGGTGAAACAATAATTACAGAAAATACAAGAACAATTCATTATTATACGGCTTCATGGTATACGGGTATAGAAGCTTACTATAGAAAGATAGAAAATAAGTTTAAAGCGAAGGGTAAAATACTATATTTTTTTGCGCGATGTTATACAGCTCCATTTAGAATAATTGATAAGATAAAGAAAATAGGAGTTGTTAATGCAATTAAGTATATTCCAAAGTATTTAAGTAAAGGAAAATATGAAAGTTAAAATATATAAAAATCCATTTTTGGTATTAATATCTATCTTTATTATTGTACAAATAGTGTCAGAGTCAAATTTAACAAGTTTTAAGTTAGTTGATAGTATTTTATATATAATAAGATTTGGCCTTTTAGGTATGTATACTATATATATATTTATGAAATCAAAATTTAAGAAGGATAATTTTTTGATTGTTTTACTTGGAAGTGCTCTTGTTGTCATAAATATGTTTTTTTTCAGTGGTGGAAACTCATTATTTTTTGTGATTTTAATAGCGATTGCATATATACAAAGTGAAGTTCCGTTTAAACAAGTATTATATTCTATAATTGTGATAACAGTAATTACTGAAATAGTTATAATCTCGATGAGTTTATTGGGTGTTATTTCTAATGATAATTATAGCAGAGAATTATCAATATATACTGGTAGTTTTTTTGCAGGTGAGCATAATCGATATACTTTTGGATTCATTAATTTAAATCAGATTCCATTAACTTTCTTTGATATATTAATTTTGTACATCTGTTACAAAAAGAATGAATTAAAGAATTTTACATATATAGTTTTAATGATAATAAATTACATAATATATTATAATACAAACTCGAGGGTGGTATTTATTTTATCTACTTTTATAATAATTTTTAGTTTTATTTTTAAAAGAGTGGATTTAAAAAGAACTTATTATAAAAAAACAGGTGGAATGATATGGATTACTGTACCTATTGCTACCATTTTGTCATTTGTAACAGCCATATTTTATGATTCAAGCAATTGGACAATGGCAGTTGCTAATGAAATTCTCAGCAATAGATTAAAATGGAGTCAGCAAATGCTTTTATATTATGGAAAAGATACATTTTCTTTATTTGGATATGGTGATACAGCAGGTACGGCAATAGATAATTTGGGTTATATTGTGGATAATGGTTATATTAAAATGTTTATACAGAGGGGGGTATTAATTTCCACAATTCTCATAATAGTATGGTCAAGATTAATTTATATTGCACAAAAGAAAAGACAAGTTTATTTATTAATATGTTTAGTGGCAGTAGTTATAGCGAATATAATTAATGATCAGTTTTTGTCATATAGATTGATACCTTTTTATTGTATTTTTTTGGAAGATTTAATAGTAGATCATAGGAGAAAAGTAAATGGTTCCTATAATAATAGTTGATTACAATTCAATAGATAAGACTTTACAATATATAAGATATTTCTCTTTAAACTGTGAATCGTGGGAGCAATTTATTCCAGTTATAATTGATAATTCATTGAGTGACTATGCCAAAATAGAGTTGTGTAAAAAATATAAAAATTATGAAAAATATAATATTACTATTGAAAAAGAGACAATGGTGATTTATATGTTTTATGCAGAATTTGGAAAGTTGTATTATTGTGGAA
This sequence comes from uncultured Lachnospiraceae bacterium, assembly GCA_964567585.1. Taxonomy (GTDB): domain Bacteria; phylum Bacillota; class Clostridia; order Lachnospirales; family Lachnospiraceae; genus CALZKI01. The sequence continues at coordinate 10,711 of CAZMND010000010.1, read as the reverse complement.
CTAAAAGCAATCTGGGATATGCAAAAGGAAATAATTTAGGTGTAAAGATTTCAGAACGATTATTTGGTTCTGATTATTATATTATATGTAATAATGATATGAAATTTCAAAATCGGTTTGATTTTGCAGTGTTTGAAGAGTTGTTTATGAAAAATGAAAAAATTGCAATAATTGGACCAAAAATTATTACGACTAACGGAGTGCCTCAAAGTCCTAGAAAAGAAGTAGGAGTTGTTAAAAAATTATTTCTTTCTATATGGCTTAGTACATGGCCATTTCGAAAAGACGTTGATTTAGACTATAATGGAAAGACGAAAAAGTGTTATTGGGTTTCAGGGTGTTTTATGGTTATAAAGGCGGAAACTTTTAATAAAGTTGGAATGTTTGATGAAAATACATTTTTGTTTGCAGAAGAAATGATTTTAAGTGAACGATTAAAAAAATATAATTATGAGGTATGGTTTTTAGATACAGTAGAGATTATTCATGAGCATGGTGCAACAATTGCTAAAAATGACTTTAATATTCAGTCTGAAAAATGGTCAATGGAATCATTACAATATTTTTATCGAACATATAAAAATTGTTCAAGGGCAATAATTAAGTTATCAAATATAAATTATAAAATATATGCACGTTTAAAAAAATTAAAAAATAAACTGGTAGGAAAATAAAATGATCTATACAATGAGACAATACATTGCAAAAAAGAAACATATAAAGAAGTGGCGCAAATTAAATAAACATAATGAGACATATCCCAGTAATATTTTTAATATTGAAAATGTTGTTGTAGGTAATAAGACATATGGTGATTTATATGTAGGTAATGATACGAATTCTAAACTTATGATAGGAAATTATGTATCAATAGGCGGAAATGTATTTTTTTTATTAGGATTAGAACATCGTAGTGACACAATTTCTACATATCCATTTAAAACAAAAGTTCTTAGAACGCAACCAGTAGAGGCTGTATCAAAAGGAGATATTGTAATAGATGATGATGTGTGGTTGGCAGATAATGTAACGATATTATCTGGAGTACATATTGGGCAAGGAGCCATTGTGGCAGCAGGTTCAGTTGTTACTAAAGATGTTCCACCATATGCGGTAGTCGGTGGAGTACCGGCAAAAATAATTAAATACAGATTTGAACCAAAGATGATAGCGGAATTAATTAGGATTGATTATGGAAAACTTTGTAGAGAGGATATTGAAAAACATATTGATGATTTATATGTTAGTTTAAAAGAAAAAAAACAATTGGATTGGATGCCGAAAAAATATGAATAGAATTAAATCTTTTGATGCATTAAGAGTAATTTTTTGCATTACAATTTTTTTAAATCATTGTACATTTTTTAGAGAATGTGGAACAATGAGTGAAATTGTTTTTGAAACATTATTTCACAATGGTAGATTTGGAGTAACCTTTTTTTTTGTATTGTCAGCATTTTGTCTTTATAGAAGTAAATCGGATGTAGATATTAATAAGAAGAATTATATTCAATTTATATATGATAGAATGAAAAAAATATATCCATTATATATAGTTACAATGTTATTTGTTGCAATTATGCAATTTGTTCAAGGTGTATCATTAAAGAAGATAGTAATTAATATTATTTTATCATTTACACTACTACAAACATCTACACTTAAATATTGGGGAATACTTAATAGTGTTGCATGGTATTTAAGTACATTATTTATTCTTTATCTTATTTCACCAATATTAATAAGAATTGTAAACATAATTAGTCAGAAGTATATTATTTTATGTTTAGTGGTATTGTTATTAAGTATTACAATAATGGACATAACAATTATGCAGATAGAAGAAGTGGGATTGATAACTTCAGAAACAGGAGAATTACTTAATTATGTATTTCCGTTTTACTGGATTCCGGCATATGTATCAGGTATGCTCATATCTAGAATAAAAATAGATATAAAAAATTATACATTGTTAGAACTTTTAAGTATTGTTATTTCTATAATCACTTATTTATTAGGAATTAATGGTCCTGCTATTATTCGAGATTACAAGTCAATTTTATATGTTATTGCGAATTTGTTTATGATATATATTTTTTCGTTTGAAAGAGGCTATTTTTCACAAAAATTAGCACAAAGTAAATTGTTCTTTATGAGTGAGATGACTACGGAAGTATACTTAATACATTATGTTGTTATATATTATGGAGGAATTCAAGTATTAGAACGTGTATTGTTTGGTTTTGTAGGAGCAATTGTGGCAACTATAATACTGTTTTTAATAACTTTAATTATTAGTCTAATATGGAAAAAAAGTATGAAATGCATTGTAAATAGGATAAAAAATGATGAGTGATACAAAAATAAATATGAAGAAAGTAAGTGCATATTATTTAGTAGGGACACTTTTTAATAAGGGAATAGGGTTTTTGACTGTTCCAATTTTTACCAGGATATTAACAGTTAAAGACTATGGTATAGTTACTACATATAATTCGTGGGTGTCTATGCTGGGAATATTTATGAGTTTGGCGCTCTATATGGCGATAAGAGCTTCTTTTATAGATTATGAAGAGAAAGTCGATGATTTTTTAGCGGTTGTTATTACATTTACAATTCTCTATAGTTCTTGTTTGTCAATATTAATTGTGAGTGTCGTATATTTATTACCAATTTCAATTGATATGGCTTTAGTTGTTTTTTGCCTTATTCAGGCACTGGCAAGTGCATTGATAGAAAACGTATCTATGTATTTTTTGATGCAATATAAATATAAAGCAAGAACGGCAATAATGGTGTTACCTAGTTTGATTTCTACTATTATAGCAATTGTTGTTATAAAGTTTGCTATGGATAATAACCAGTATTTAGGACGAATAGTTCCCAATGTTATAGTTACAGTGTTTTTTGGCATTATTGTTACTTTATATACATTTAAAAAGTCAAAAATAGGATTAAATAGAGAATATTTGAGATATGGCTTGAAAATATCAATGCCATTGATTTTGCATGGGGTAGCACTTAGCATACTATCACAATCGGATAGGGCGATGATTACAATTATACGAGATACACGAGAAACGGGTATTTATGGATTGATTTATAATTTTAGTATGATTGCAACTGTACTTACGACTGCTTTGGATGGAATATGGATTCCTTTTTTTACGAATAAAATGAAAGAACGTGAATATGAAAAGATTAATATTTTTGCTAAAAAATATTTAAAACTTATTTCGCTGGTTATTTTAGGGGTTATATTAATCGCACCTGAAGTAGTAAAAATCTTGGCAACGGAAGAATATTGGGAAGGTATTGTTATTATTCCGCCAATAGTTTTGGCAAATTATTTGATTTTTATATATACATTATATGTTAATATTGAACATTATTATAAAAAAACATTATTTATTTCAGTCAATACAATTATTGCAGCTACTTCAAATATAGTTCTGAATTTATATTTCATAAAATATTTTGGATATGTAGGAGCTGCTTATACAACTCTTGCATCGTATATGATTTCTTTAGTATTACATTATATATATGCAAGAAAATTAAATAATGTTTTATTTCCTATAAGACATATTATATTATCGGTGATAGGTGTAATGGGAGGCGTTGTTTTATTTTATTTATTTGTCGAATTATGGATAGCTAGATGGTTAATAGCATTAATGGTAGTTATTATTGTTGTTTTTACAGAGAAAGAATGGATTTTAGAATTTTTAAAGAAAGGTAAATAATATGTATAATCCCAATACGGTGAAAGATGAACGACATAGAGAATATCTTGGTATTATAGAAAAAATAAATTCTAAATTTTTTAAAGGATACAATTTAAAACAGATTTTATTTAATGAAGCATATTACTGTATGGAATTTGATGAACGAAAAGTCCATGAAACTGTTTTAAAAAATATTGTTTTAAAGCCATGCCGAATAGATAAAAATATAAATAATAGAGACATTATAACTTTTTATACAAAAAATTATAGAAATGATCATGATCAATATTGGCAAAAAATTCTAGAAGATTTGGGCGAGCATGATGAAATTACACTTATTGGGAAATATAAAGGGAAATTAATTAAAATTGATTGGTTTTCAATTGCGTCCAAATTGAGATGGTATTTAACTTTTGTAAAGGAATTTAAAGAAATAAAGAATAAAAAAGATCGGCAATATTTAGCAGCACAGTTAGTAGCTAGAAAGTGGACATTAGAAAAAGTAAAGAAAATGAAATTGCATGCAAAAGTTGCAATGTGTTTTTTTGATAGTTCCCCAGATGAAAATGTAATAATGCAGTACTTTAAATCTATAGGGACTATTACAGTTACTAATCAACATGGATTGTGTATTTTTCAATCTTATGAATATGATAGATTAAATCAAAGTCAGATATTGAATTTTAAATGTGATTATTTTTTGGGGAGAGGTCATAAACAAAAAGAGCAATTTGTATTAGCTGGTTATGATTCAGACAGGATAAAAGTTGTTGGATGTATAGGCGCTTCGAATAAAGAAATTCCAATTCAAAATACTAACTGTATGGGAATATATCTTGATTGTCCAACCAATCCATTTTCAAAAATTAATAATGAAAAAATGATTAATTGCGCTAAACAAATTGCTAAGATGTTGAAAATGAATTATCTCATTAAATGTCATCCGCAAGACTCGATTGAGAACTATCAAGATTTAATAGATGTTAATTGCGTTGGTATATATGGAAAAGAAACAACACTTAATGAAACTTTTAAAAATGTAGACATCTGTATGACACATGCTTCAGCAACGTATGTAGATGTGTATATGTATGGTCTTAAATGTTTAAAAATGAATAGTGAGATAAGATACCCGATTGCTACAAAGGAAGATGAATTTGATTCAGTTGATTGCGCAATAGATTTAATATGCAAATGGAAATTAAAGAGTATTAGTGAGCAAAAGCAATATATAAATTCAATTAGAGAAGAATATGCTTCGCCATGGACAGAGGGGAATATAAATAATGTATTACAAAGTTTTATAAAGTAAACATTGTATTATAATGTAAGTTTATATAAAGGAGAAAAAATGAAAGTAGTATCATTTATACCAATTAAATTAAATAATCAGAGATTACCGGGCAAAAATACGATGCTTTTAAATAACAGACCTACATGTGATTATATTTTTGAGACAATCAGTAATGTAGATACGATTGATGAGAAATATGTTTATTGTAGTGATGAAGCAATCAAAGAATATATTGCGCCATATGAAGAAAAAGGTTTACGGTTTTTGAAAAGAGACACTTATCTGGACGGATATATGGTCAAAGGGTTAGAAATAATCGAGAAATTTGTAAATGATGTTGATGCAGATATTTATGTACTCACCCATGTAACACAACCATTTACAAAGAGCGAATCCATAAAAAAAGCACTTGAAAAGGTTGTTTCGGGTGAATATGATTCGGCCTTTTCGGCAGTGGTTTTACAGGATTATATGTGGATGAACGGTAAACCGTTTAATTATGATATGAAAAATATCGTTAGAACGCAGGATTTAGATCCGATTTATATGGAAACCGGTGCTTTCTTTATTTTCCGTAAAGAAGTATTTGCTGAACTTGGTCAGAGAATCGGAAATAAACCATATATTTACGAAATTGATCAATTCGAAGCGGTTGATATTGACACTGCAGAGGATTTCGAATTTGCAAAAGCGGTTGCAGCTTATTTGGACAAGAAATAATGAGGTATAAAGAATGAAGAATGTTCGTGTTTTGGATTGCACATTAAGAGATGGTGGACGTATTATTGATTGTGCATTTGATGATCAGGAAATTAAAGAAATTTCAAACAAACTGGCATCAGCCAAAATTGATATAGTAGAAGTGGGTTTTTTACGTGATTGGAGAAAGGTCGACTATCAGGGGAATAGTACGTTTTTTACTGATGTTGATCAGATCAGACCTTTTGTAAATAGAGATAAGAAGAATATCCTCTATGCAGCGTTTATTGATTATGGAATGTGTGATATAGATACTTTAAAGCCATTTGATGGAACATCAATCGATGCTATACGTTTAGGATTTACCAAGAAAGATTATTCTGAAAATAAAGATGATGTTCTTAGGTGGATTAATATTATCAAAGAAAAAGGATATAAGCTATTTGTACAAGGGGTTAATTCGCTGAATTATTCTGATAAAGAATTACTTGAAATTGTAGATATGGTTAATGAGGTTCATCCGTACAGTTTTGGTATTGTAGATACTTATGGTGCTATGTACATGGATGATGTTGATAGAATTTACGGCTTGATTGACCATAATATGCATCCTGACATATGTATCAATTTTCATTCGCATAATAATTATCAGCTTTCATTTGCTTTTGCTCAGGAAGTTATTAAGTTAAGTGGTACAAGCAATCGTCAAATTATTATTGATGGAACACTTGGTGGAATGGGTAAAGTTGCAGGTAATCTAAATACAGAACTCATAGTGGATTTTTTAGTTAGAAAGATGCATTATGATTATGAATTCGAAGATATTTTGGATATGTTGGATGATTATATATACAAATATGCATTGGAGCATAAGTGGGGATATTCCACCGCTTCATTAATGGCAGGAATATATAAGTCTCATCCAAATAATGTTATTTATTTGAGTGAAAAATTCAGACTAGATACCAAAGATATAGGTAAGCTTTTAGCTATGATTGAGCCAAGTGCGCGTCAGAGATATGATTACAATAGTATTGAAAATTTATATACAGAATATGTGGCGGATAAAATAAATGATTATGATGCTATAAGTTCTTTACGAAATGTATTTGAGGGTAAAGAGGTCTTGATATTGGTTCCGGGAAATACATTAAATACTCATCGAGAAATTATAGATGCCTATATTAATGAAAAACAACCGATAATTATTAGTGTAAATTTTGTAGCCGACGAATTGTCTGCCTATGCTTTTTTTGGAAATCAAAAACGTTATGCAAGACTTCAGGCAAAGCGTGAAGGAAGAAATATCATTATTCCATCTAATGTGAAATCGGATAATTCAAATGATGTTATTGTAAATTATCATAGTTTAATCAATCGTGGATATAAGTATTTTGAAAATTCAACTATTATGTTACTGAATCTATTAAAAAGAGTAAATCCGATTAAGATCGCAATAGCGGGTTTTGATGGATTCGATGAGGAAACCAAGGAGAATTATACAGATGATTCTTTTCAAAATGAAAGGCATATAGGGGAGTTCTCAACCTTGAATAAAGAAATCACAAGTATGTTTGATGAAATTGTTAAAACAATGGCTCCAAATTGTCAATTTGAGTTTATTACTCCAAGCAAATATTCTGACATAATTAAATAGAGAAATACTTGTATGGAAAGTTAAGAGGGTTCAGATTTGAATAAAAACAATATCAAATTTTTAGTCATGGATGTAGATGGCACCCTGACTGATGGTAAAATTTATATGGGCAATACAGGAGAATTATGCAAAGCATTTAGTATTAAAGATGGTTGTGGCATTCACGATATTGCTATTGCGGCAGGAATCGTACCTGTAATTATTACAGGCAGAAAATCGGATATAGTGTTAAATCGTTGCAAAGAACTTGGTATTACCGAAGTTCATCAGGGTGTAAGTAACAAGATAGACGTTTTAAAATCAATTGTTACCGATTTATCCCAAGTTGCATATATCGGCGATGATATCAACGATCTTGCCTGTATGAATTTGGTAAAAGAAAACGGTGGTCTTGTTGGCTGTCCCAAAGATGCCGTTAAGAAAATTGTGGAGTTAGCAGATTATGTAGCTGACCATAATGGCGGCGATGGCGCAGTTAGAGATTTCATTGAATGGCTGGTAGAATAAATGTATAAAGATAGGCTATGACTTAGCATTTTAGATGTGCTTTGGTCATAGCCTTAAGTTTTATCCTTCATCCTTAAATCAGATTAGTAGTTACATAGAATTAGTTTTCATCAAGATAGGTTTTCGCATCGTCCATAGATAATGCGAATTTTTGCATAAGCTGCTCTAGGATTTGCTCCGATGGAATGTTTAGGTCTTTTAAGGAACTGATTAAGGCAAGAATGCCTAAAGCCACGCCATCGTCAAAACTTTCCTTTTTTTCATAATCAATCATATCCTGTAGTGTCATATATCGATTCCCCACTTTCTGATTGTGTTTTGTGTTTTCAACAATACTGTGAAGGTGTTCCAGGTCTGTATCGGTTACGTTTGGGGTATTGGAATCTGAAAAGTACTGTAGTAAGCTTTTTAATTTTTTTGTTCCGCCAAATTCGCCACCTACATATAAGAACAACTTTTTCACACCATCATTATATACCAGTTCGGGGAATTCTTCTACATAATTTTTGACGGTATAAAGCATACGATTCTTACCAAAAGGGTCGTATGGTAATATCCAGATGGATATGTATTCAGGGAGCATTTCGTAAGTATCGCCTGAATTTAATAGCTTGACATCGGTTAGGGATTGACAGTAGCGGCTGCGCATAGGAAGCTCCGCTGGGTTGTATTTATTGGGTTCGATATCATAGACCTTTGCCAGTCTTTGATTTTCATAAGCCTCCACATACAGGTCCATTCGGATTCCGTGATGGTGTATATCAATACCGGTTAATCCTTTTTCCGAAACAACGGATATTTTGTCCACCTTTTCATTTGTGGCTCTTTCAATAATGAGTTTTGCAATGAATTCAGCATCCTGAGTTTTTTCGGTTGAAGCACCGAATAAAAATGAATCAATAAGATTGAGTTCCTGAAGTGGCTTGAACGCCCTTTTACAGGAATCAGTGTTGTATGATTTGTGCATAGACTTTCCTTCCTGATGAAGGATAAAACCTATGTAGATGATAATACGTTTTGACAAAATGTGCAAGGAGAAGAAGTATGGTGGCGATGGCGCAGTCAGAAATTTCATCGAATGGCTGGTAGAATAAATATATAAAGATAGGCTATGACTTAGCATTTTAGATGTGCATTGGTCATAGCCTTAAGTTTTGTGGGAATTACTTCAATCTATAATAACAAGTGTTTTTTCCCAAACCTTCTCTTTTCAATTCACCGGATGACACTAGCTTTCGGAGTGCACCTTCGATAGAACTTACGCTGAGCGAAGGACAAAGTTCACGGATATCCTGCTTGTTAAATCGACCAATTTTATTCAGAGTGGCACGTCTTACCATTTCCAGAGCAGGAAGTTTTGTTTCTACTAAAGAAAAGCGGTCTGTAAAGTCTTTATAGGCTGCAAGAACAGTTCCAAGTAAATATTTGATAAAAGGAAGTGTATCTTCTGTACCTTCGTGCCAACCAATCTGTGCCTGACCAAGTGCGTCATAATATAAATCCTTGTTTTTTGCAATTTTAGCTTCCAAAGATATATATTTTCCTACATAAAAGCCATTTCTATATAACAGAAGAGTTGTCAGCAAACGGCTCATTCTTCCGTTACCATCATTGAAAGGATGTATGCAGAGAAAATCATGGATAAAAACAGGAATCGCTATTAAAGGCTCCACTTCCATATTTCCAATTACTCGGTTATATTCTTCGCAGATTTTATCCAGTGCCTCCGGTGTTTCGTATGGAGCAAGCGGAGTAAATAATGTTTCCACATGACCGTCAGGGTATGTGGCACTGATATAATTCTGCACACTTTTGGTTCTACCTGCCATTGGATTGTTCATATGGCTATACAGAATCTTATGTAGCTGCAGAATATAGTTCTGTGAAATGGGAATCGCATCAAAACTTTCGTGAATAATATTCAATACGTCGCGGTAACCCGCAATTTCCTGCTCATCACGATTTTTAGGTGTTGTTTTCTCTTCTACCAACTGCTTGATACGAGTACTTGTTGTTACAATACCTTCAATCGCATTGGATGCTTCTGTACTTTGTATCTTTGCAATCTCGACCAGTTTTTCTAATTCCTCCGGACGCTGTTTCAGATACAGTTCCTGTTTTCCGGCTTCTTTGTATATTGCAGCAATCAGACCAAGTATATCGGAATCCCACTTTTGATTTTTGATTTCAGAATAATTAAAGGGCCTCATCGTTTCACCTCCAACACTTTCCCTTAAAATATATCGCAAAATAAGGGAAAAGTCAATGCGTTAAGGGTATATTCCCTTAGTAGTATGTCTAGTTTAAGGGAAATTATGTTGAAATTAGATTAGTAGATAGTCTTACAAGTTAAAATATAAAAATATTATTATTTCTAAGAAATTATAGTACTGCCCAAAAGATGCGGCTAAAAAAGTACTGGATATTGCGGATTATGTTGCCACACACAATGGTGGCGATGGCGCAGTCAGAAATTTCATCGAATGGCTGGTAGAATAAATGTATAAAGATAGGCTATGACTTAGCATTTTAGATGTGCTTTGGTCATAGCCTTAAGTTTTATCCTTCATCCTTAAATCAGATTAGTAGTTACATAGAATTAGTTTTCATCAAGATAGGTTTTCGCATCGTCCATAGATAATGCGAATTTTTGCATAAGCTGCTCTAGGATTTGCTCCGATGGAATGTTTAGGTCTTTCAAAGAGCTGATTAATGCTAAAATGCCTTCCTTACGTGCTTCTTTACGTGCTTCTTTACGTCCTTCTTCCCGTCCTAAAGCCACGCCATCGTCAAAACTTTCCTTTTTTTCATAATCAATCATATCCT
>CAZMND010000009.1:0-43142 GCA_964567585.1 uncultured Lachnospiraceae bacterium | reverse complement strand
TTTTGATGTCTTTATGAATCTGTTCCTGAGTTACATCTTCATCGTGCTGAGTAGACAATACAACTGCTTCTAATCTTAATGCCTTACCGTTTTCATCATATTCCACAGTTACCTGGCTCTTTCCGTCAGGACGAAGATATTTTAAAGTACCATCTTTTCTTACGTCTGTGAGGCGTTTTGTCAATTTGTGAGCAAGCGAAATAGCGTATGGCATATATTCTTCTGTTTCATTTGTTGCATAACCGAACATCATTCCCTGATCGCCGGCACCGATTGCTTCGATTTCGCTGTCAGACATTGTGTTTTCTTTTGCTTCCAAAGCTTTATCAACACCCATTGCGATATCTGTAGACTGTTTGTCAAGAACTACCATTACTTTACATGTATCGGCATTAAAACCATATTCATCTTTTGTATAACCGATTTCCGTAACAGCATCACGAACGATTTTTTCCACATCAATTTCTGCTTTTGTAGTAATTTCACCCATTACCATTACTAAATCTGTTGTTGTACATGTTTCACAAGCTACACGGCTCATTGGGTCCTGTGCCATAAGCGCATCCAATACGGAATCTGAAATGGCATCACACACTTTGTCAGGATGTCCTTCTGTTACGGATTCTGAAGTAAATAAAAATTTTTCCATTGCACTCTCCTTTTTCTAAATCATTGTATTTCAAAACTACAAGCAAATGGAATTCTGCTTGCAGAATTCCGGCGCAAGCCACAGTACGAAGTAAATTTCCTTTCTGTGTCTCTGCGCATATATTTTTATTGTGTTATAGGTCACCATAACACAATAAAAAAATCCGCCAATAAGCGGACTCGACTTTGTTTCAATCAAATCCTCTTATTGCTCGATTACTCGCTCAGGTTGGCACCTTCCCGTATCTCGGGGGTTGCCGTGGCTTCACAGGTCCTTTGTACCTCCACCACTCTGAATAAGAGAAACTCTGTACAAAGATTACACTATGTACAGGCAAAAGTCAATGTATTTCGTTGACTTTTATGACAAAAAAAACTATAATTTTTCCATAACTATTTAACGCGCAAAGTAATCAGATACGGGGGATGTGCATATGCCAAGAATTAAAACTTCTGAGTTGGTTCCGGGTATGGTGACGGCTGAAGATGTGTTTAACTACAACAATCAGCTTATATTACCACGTGGTCTTGAATTAACCGACAAAGCAATTACCAAGTTGGAATTTTATTCCATTCTATATGTAAATGTTGAGGCTTTTGAAGAAGAGAACATACCTGTAAAATCCGAAATCGAACAAGTTATTGAGCAGGATAAGCTTTCCTATTCCGAAAAAATAACGAACAGCGAGTCCTACAAAAAATTCCGAAAAAACTTTGTTCAAGAGGTTTCCCAAATTAAAAGCAGTATCAATGATGTAGTAGAGCGTAATGCACCAATTAATACAGACACATTACTCAGTGAGGTAGACCGTCTTGTTACGTTGGATACCACTGCGACTTCCTACAGTGTTTTTGATATGCTCCACAATATGCGCGAATTTGACGATGCCACTTTTGTGCATTGTTTGAATGTATCCCTAATTTGTACCGTATTTGCCAAATGGCTGAAATTATCTCCAGAGGATGTGCGTCTTGCTTCCATTTGCGGCCTTCTTCACGATATCGGAAAACTGAAGATACCGGAAGAAATTATTACAAAGCCATCCCGCTTAACCGAGCAGGAATATAACATTATCAAAAAACATACTATCGAAGGCTATAACATCCTGAAAAAACAGGACATTGATGAACATATAAAAAATGCCGCACTTATGCACCATGAGAAATACGACGGCAGCGGTTATCCTCTCGGACTTAAAGGCAATAAAATCGACTACTTTGCACGACTTGTTGCTATTGCCGATGTATACGATGCCACCACAAGTGCCAGAGTGTACCGTGGTCCGCTTTGTCCGTTCAAGGTTATCGAGCTTTTTGAACAGGAAGGTTACGACAAATACGACGCAAAGATGATTATTATTTTCCTCGAAAATATTGTAAATACGTATATGAACAATCAGGTACGTTTAAGTAACGGTAAACAGGGTGAAATCGTCTTTATCAACAAAATGCATTTGGCATTCCCTATGGTAAAATGCGGAGATGAATTCATCGATTTGTCTGTTGATAAAAATATTCATATTGAAGCAATCATTTAAGTAAAAAAACAACATTTTTCACGACTTCGTCACATGTGATGTAAGTGAAAAATGTTGTTTTTTATGTGTTTTATCCTTCATCTCAAACATAGATTAGTAGTTACATAGAATTAATTATTATCATTAAGATAGGCTTTTGCTTCTTCCTTAGAAAGGGAGAATTTCTGCATAAGCTGCTCTAAGATTTGCGCACTTGGAATATTCAGGTCTTTTAATGAACTGATGAGCGCGGAGATTCCTTCATTACGCGCCTCCTCACGACCTAAAGCCACACCATCCTCAAAACTTTCCTTTTTTTCGTAATCAATCATATCTTGTAGTGTCATATAGCGTTTCCCCACTTCCTGATTGTGTTTTGCGTTTTCAACAATACTGTGAAGATGTTCCAACTCGGCATCTGTTACATTCGCCTTTTTGGAAGATGAAAAGTACTGTAACAAGTCTTTCAATTTCTCCGTTCCGCCCAGTTCACCGCCCGCATAAAGGAACAACTTTTTCACACCATCATTATATATCAGTTCAGGGAATTCTTCCACACTATTTTTGACGGTATAGAGCATCTGATTTTTTCCAAATGGGTCGTAGGGTAATATCCAGATAGATATGTATTCGGGAAGTGTTTCGTATGCATCTCCGGAGTTCAGGAGTTTGACATCCGTAAGCGATTGACAGTACCGGCTACGCATAGGCAGTTCGGCGGGATTATATTTGTTTGGTTCGATGTCATAGACTTTTGCAAGACGTTTATCTTCGTACTCTTCCACGTATAGATCCATTCGGATTCCGTGGTGGCGGATGTCGATACCGGCCAGTTCTTTTTCCGGAACGACAGTTATCTGGTCCACTTTTTCATTGGTGGCTCTTTCAATAATAAGTTTTGCAATAAATTCTGCATCCTGAATTTTTTCGGTTGAAACACCGAATAAAAATGAGTCGATAAGATTAAGTTCCTGCAAGGGTTTGAATGCCTTTTTACAGGAATCTGTTTTATATGATTTGCTCATAGATTTTCCTTCCTGATGAAGGATAAAACTTAGTCTGATAATAATATATTCAAATAAAAGATGCAAGAGGCGTTTGTTGTTATTTTTCTCTTGACATTTTCTACCCCCTCTATCATATATAGTGTACCTGGTCAATAGGTAACATTAGAAACATACTAAAAAATCTAAGAAAATGGAGACTCAAAAAATGAAAAAATACTTATTAATGACACTATTACTTTTAGCTCTGATTATGACTTTAGTCGCTTGTGGTTCGGATGAAGCTACAGACACGGATGTAAAAAATCCTGTTGAAAACAAAACAGAAGTAGAAGTTCCTAATGACACAGATGAACCAGAGGTACCAGTAGACGACAAAGATTCAGAAGTAGACACAGAAGAACCAGTTGAACCTGATGAACCAGTTGTGGACATGGTAGACTTTGAAACATAGGCTAAGCAAGAAGGTAATAATGATGTATGTTTAGTTGTATGGAATGAAGAAAAAGGTATACAGAAGATATTAGAACCAAGACCAGAAGAAGAATTTGATTTACAAAAATATTCATATAATGTAGAGGAAGGAGATAGATTTGCTATATCTAAGAATTCAAATATATTATATGCAATCGTTAAAAACGGTACAGAAACAAGATTATTTTGGGAATCTGAAGAACAGCAATATATGGAATTAGAAATTTTGCCAGGAGAAAAAACAAAAATTAGTATTGCATGTGAAGATAGTGATCAGGCAATATCGTATTTATTCACTTATTAAACAGATCTTCTTACCCATCCATAGCATGGATTTTACTTAAACTTAATACGGAGGTGATACCAAAAACGTATGAGTCCCCTCCCAGAATGCTATTAAATCCTTACCTAGACATATTGTCGAGGTAAGGGTTTATTTTTAATTAATTTCATATCATTTTCTACCCATAAGGATTTTTTATGATTATATGGCTGGAAGAATTTTACTTCTTTATTAGTGGACTTCTTCCCACACACAGGAAATCACCGCCCATGGCAGGAAGAAAATCCGGCAAAATGATATAAAACAATAAAATTTGTCTGCCCATAAGAAGTTTTTCATTGTGTATGGCAAGAACACATTTAAAATAATATGAAAAATGTCTACCCAACAAGCAAGAAAATATCGCCCTTGGTAAGAAACAAAAGAAACTAATATAGGAAAACCGCCAAGACAAACATAAAAAGAGTACCGCCCATAAGCAACTTTCAAATCACTCATATTACGATACTCCATTCTTCATTATTAACCAATTTTCATCTGAAACTTTCTGAAATCTTTTTCTGTTTCCACTTTCTCAATCTGAGCACCGAGCCCTCTTAATTTCTGTGGGAAATCTTCATATCCTCTTTCAATATAGTGGATATCTTCAACTGTTGTGAAGCCCTCTGCTGCAAGACCGGCCATAACGAGAGCTGCGCCTGCGCGAAGATCCGGAGCTACAATATTGGCTGCCGTATATTTCGGAACACCTACGATAATCGCCGTATTGCCTTCTACCTTCACATTTCCACCCATTTTTGTAAGCTCATCCACATATTTGAAGCGGTTTTCAAATATACTTTCCGTCACAATACTTGTACCGCCGGAAAGCCCTAATGCTACCGCAATCTGTGGCTGCATATCTGTCGGAAAACCCGGATATGGCAACGTTTTAACATGTGTGGAACGAAGCGGCTTGGATGCTACTACTCTGACTGCATCATCCGATTCCTTAATTTCACATCCGATTTCCAAAAGCTTTGCACTGATAGATTCCAAATGCTTTGGAATCACGTTTTTCACCGTTACATCGCCCTTTGTAATCGCTGCCGCAAACATAAAGGTTCCAGCCTCAATCTGATCCGGAATGATGGCATATTCTGTTCCGTGAAGATAAGGAACACCTTTAATTCTGATAACATCCGTACCGGCACCTTTGATGTTGGCACCCATACTGTTTAAAAAGTTGGCAAGGTCAACCACGTGTGGTTCTTTTGCCGCATTTTCAATAATCGTTTTACCTTCTGCCATTGCTGCTGCCATCATAACATTGATAGTAGCACCTACACTGACAACATCCATATAAATATGGCTTCCCGCCAAAATATCCGCTTTGGCACTGATAGAACCGTATTCTACCTCTGTTGTAGCACCAAGAGCTCTAAAGCCTTTCAAATGCTGGTCAATCGGTCTGCTACCGATGTTGCAACCACCCGGTAATACAACACTGGCTTCCTTATATTTACCTAAAAGGGCACCTAAAAAATAGTAAGATGCTCTGATTTTTTTAACAAATTCGCCATCAACCTTTACGCTGCTGATATCGGCACCATTTATTCTGACTGTGTGTCTGTCAATTCGTTCAACCTTTGCACCAATTTCCGCCATAGCCTCCAACAAAACATTGGTATCGCGGACATCAGGCATATTCTCTATCAAAACAGGCTCATTTGCCATTACTGCGGCTACCAAAATCGGAAGAGCTGCATTTTTTGCACCACCGATTTCCACTTCACCCACTAATGGATTGCCACCTCTAATTGCGTATTGTTCCATAAAATACCTCAATTACATACTTTTCCAAACTACCACACGATTATAACACATTTTTCACGCTTGTAAACCAGAACGTATTTTCGCTAATCAATATAGTTCAGCGGGTTCACCTGAGTGCCGTTAATCAGCATTTCAAAATGTACATGCGGTCCGGAGCTGATACCTGTATTACCCGAAAGAGCAATCTTCTGACCTTGTGATACTGTCTGACCGACTGATACAAGCACCTTACTGTTATGTGCATATCGTGTCTGGCGGCCATCTGGATGATTGATGTAAACAACATAACCATATCCACTACCCCAGCCGGCTTTGGCAACCACACCACCGCTGGATGCAACGACAACTGTACCTGTCGGCGTAGCCCAGTCAACACCTTTATGGTAAGTACTAGCTCCCTTGGTAGGTGCTTTTCTTCTACCAAATTGAGAAGAAAGTCTACCACCTGATAATGGTTTAATATAAGTAGGCGGTACAATTGTTCCTCTTTCTACAATCTTCGGAACAGCCTCTACCACTACCTCTTCCTTAATTTCTTCTTTTGCAATCACTTCATCATTTCTATAAGTAACCTTTGCAACCACCTTATGGAAACCTGCCACCGGCTCCTGCAAAGTTTTTGTCTGGGTTGTATACCAGGAATTATTATCTACGTAAATAACATCCGCTTCGTAGGATTCTTCATAATACACCTGTTCTTCACGCACAACCGATAATTCCGGCTCCGGAACAACGATATTCAACTCATCACCAATACGAATCATACTATTGGCACTTGTAAGAGTCGGATTAATCGCTACAAGCTGATCCACAGTCATATTATTTACACCGGCAATTTTTGAAAGTGTATCACCGGATTTTACTTCGTAAATAACATTGGTTTCTTTTTCCTTTGTTACCTGTTCAATGGCTACTACCAAATCCGTAATATCATAAACCGGAACATAGCATTCTGAAACTTCGATTTTTTCACCAAATTCCATTGAAACCAGACCATATTCAAATTCATTGAAACCTTTTTCTCTGTCCGGTTCAATGCTCTCTACGTATTTCTCGAGCGCTGAATAGGTTCCGCTCGCCGGAAGTACATCTTCTATTAATCTTACCTCTTTTTCCGGAGTCATATTCGTTACATTTGCAGTTAAAACATTAATTTCCCTATCCAAGTCATTAATAAGATTTACTCTGTAATATCCCGTAGAATCATACTGTGCAACGACTGCCTGTAAAAGTTCCTTTACCTCCCATGCACTTGTCAAATTCACCGTATAATCATCAATTTTTACCGCATAAGCTTTATGAAGCATATCTCGAATATTTTCCCGCATTATAGCAGCAATATTCTCTTCTAAATCATCTACATCGCTCACGACCCCAAACAATACATGTTCTGCCCGATAATCCACGTCAATCTCCATCAAAGTAAGCTCCGTGGAACCGTCCAATACATCCTTCCTTGCATTGGCAACACATTCATCCAGAATTTCCAAATCTTCAATTGCTCCGACTTCGGTTCCGTTTACCGAAACCCAATATATATTGTGTCCATCGGAATCGTTTTCAACAAAAGAAGGCATAAAAAATGCACTGGCAACTAATACCAGCAGACATGCCTTCACAAATGATACTAATATATATTTATTAAATCTAGTTATCCTTTTCATTTTTCCGACCGTCTAATTTATCAATAAATTTACCCTTTGTAACAAAATCGTAACAATTTTATTTTATCAGCATTTTATCCTATTGTAAAGATATTGTTCCTACATATATAATGGAAAATGATAGGATTTTTAGGGAGGATGGCATTGTGAGTGATATTATTTTTCATATTGATGTAAATTCAGCATTCCTTAGCTGGAGCGCCATTCATATGCTGGAAAACGGTTACGATACTGACATCCGTGAAATTCCTGCCATTATCGGCGGAGACCAGGAATCCCGTCATGGCATTGTTCTGGCAAAATCCATTTCAGCCAAGGCTTATGGCATCGTTACCGGAGAACCTATTGTCAACGCAAAACGCAAATGTCCGAATCTTGCCATTTACCCATCCGACCATACTCTCTACAAAGAAAAAAGTAAGGCAATGATTGATTATTTAAAAACCCTGACTTCCGACATCGAACAAGTCAGCATCGATGAATGCTTTTTACTTTTTACACCGATTGCGGCAAACTATTCCTCCCCGATTGAAGCCGCAACCAAAATCAAAGATACCATTTACGAAAAATTCGGTTTCACCGTAAATGTTGGTATATCCGATAAAAAAGTACTGGCAAAAATGGCCTCTGATTTTAAAAAACCTAACCTGGTTCACACTCTGTACCAGTCAGAAATACGCGAAAAAATGTGGCCGCTTCCTGTATCCGATTTGTTTGGTTGCGGTAAGGCCAGTGTGGATACCTTGAACAAACTTGAAATAAACACTATCGGTGATCTGGCCAAAGCCGACCCGGAAATTTTGAAAGCTCATTTAAAAAGCCACGGATATGGACTCTGGTTATACGCCAACGGCATTGATGATTCCATCGTAGAACCCATTCAGGCAGCCGCCAAAGGTGTAGGCAACTCCCACACCCTATCCAAAGATGCCACCACAAAAGAAGAAGCCTGTACGGTCCTTTTGTCTTTAGCTGATTCAGTTGCCTCAAGGCTTAGAAAAGCAGGTATGTACGCATCTATGGTCAGTGTTGAAATCAAATACTCCGATTTCCGACAGGTTTCACACCAGTGTTCCGTAAAAGAACCGGTAAACACCTCAAACACCATATACCAAACAGCCTGTGCTCTCTTTGACGAACTGTGGGATTCATCTCCTATCCGCCTTCTTGGAATCCGCACTTCAAAGCTTGTAGATGTATTAGAACCTACGCAGCTGACACTGTTTGATTATATGAATAATGCAGAAAACGCTGACTCTTCCGCTCCTATATCAAAATCTTCAAAAAAACAGGAAGATTTAGAAATTGCGTTGGATAAAATCCGCGAAAAATACGGCATAAATGCAATTGTAAGAGGTAGTAATTTAATAAAATAGGAAGAATTTCGCAGACCTCAGGTTACGTAAGTCAAGAAATTCTTCCTATTTTTATCATTATTTCTTCTTCACACTATATCCGAAAGTCCCCAATTCTTCACCGGTCTTTAAGTAGGTGCCATGGGAATAAACAATCGGTTTTGCATATTCCAAATGGAATTTGTTTTTCTCATCCATATATGCATCGTCCACATGAACTGCCACAACCTCGGCAAGAAACATATCGTGTGTGCCAAGCTCCTTCACTTCCGTCACTTTGCATTCCAAATTAACAGGACTTTCTGCAATGAGCGGAGCTGAAACAATATCTGCCTTAAGCGGTGTCAGATTCATTTCTTTAAACTTGTCCACATCCCTACCACTTTTTACGCCGCAATAATCTGTTGCAAACGCCAAATCTTCGGTTGTAAGGTTGATGACAAATTCTCCCGATTCGCTAATTAACTTGTGCGAATATCTTTCCTTTCTTACGGAAATAGATACCATCGCCGGATCGGAACAAATTGTACCTGTCCATGCAATTGTAATAATATTCGGCTTTCCCTCTTTATCTGCTGATGAAACCATAACCACCGGAAGCGGGTATAACATATTGCCCGGTTTAAAATTAATTTTTCCCATATTGTTTAACCAAAATCCTTATATACTATTTTCTAAAATAACATAGCGAAAACGCCAAACACATCCAAAACAGAAACAATAAGTCCGAGTGCCGCAAAACTCATCGCCAAAATGCCACAAACCAAAGCTGCTGTAGCTTTTTTTCCGCCTTTAGACTGAGCTGCTATAATTTCGTCTGTCTGCTTCTGTGTTTCTTCTGTTATAACAGCCTGCACATTGCGGTATACCTTTACACATTCTTTATGTACATTTTCTTCCTGGCTCTTAAGTTCTTTCTTAATTTCAGCCAAAAGCTCATTCTTAAGCGCATCCTTAAAGTCGTCATTTCCTGCCTGAATCTCGGCCAAAATCTTTTCAGAGCTGCCGTCAATCTTATTCATAACAGCATCCGCATTGGTCTGAAGAGAACTTCTCATTGTATTCAGCATCATCTCTGAATTACTCTTAACCGCGCCAAGTGTTTCATCCGAATTATTTTTAATGGCATTCATCATCGCATTGGAATTATTCTGCATAGCCAAAATCACATCATCCGATTTACCACTCTCTACCTGAATGGCTGCAATCTTGTCCATACTTGCCTTTACAAGTTCTGCCACTTCATCTGCCGTAGAAGCATTCTGCAAGCTGATTTGTCTCATTTCCTGAAGACATTGCTTGTACACTTCCACTTCTTTCTGAAGTCTTTCGTTTTCTCTGGCTTCTGCTGCCGAATTGGCACGGATCATCTCCTGCGCATTAAACTTAGACGCCAGTTTATCCATAAATGTATCCATAATTTTTCCTCCAAACATAACTCCTACCATCCGTTTTCTTCATAATAGAGTCTTACATCAGTGTATATTGTATCATTTTTTGACAATCGTTTCAACACGCCAAAAAATATATTTTATCGTTACATTCTGTTCATATTTTATTCACAATTCTTTGTTACAATAAATTTAAGTTAAATAAGAATTTTCTTAGTATTTTTTCATAATAGCCCTGACGCATAAAAAGTGTCGGGGCACTCCTCATTTTTGGGGGATTTTTCTTGATAATCGTACCTTTTTTTATTAAAATATTTGTATAAATATTTCATATACTAATTCAAAATATAAAAAAGAAAAGAGGATGACTATGGCTTTATATCCAACACCGCATATCAATGCGACTCCTTCAGATTTTGCAAAAACGGTCCTGATGCCGGGTGACCCGCTCCGTTCCAAATTTATTGCAGAAAACTTTTTAGAAAATGCGAAACTTATCAACAATGTACGTGGTATCCATGGCTATACCGGCACATATAAAGATATCCCGGTTTCTGTTATGGCAAGTGGTATGGGTATGCCATCCATCGGTATTTACAGTTATGAGCTTTACAACTTCTTTGGGGTGGAAAACATTATGCGTATCGGCTCAACAGGCTCTTTAAATGAAAACGTGCATGTACGTGATATCGTTATCGGAATGGGAGCCTGCTATAATTCAAACTATGCAAGACAGTATAACCTTCCGGGTACTTTCAGTGCCATTGCAGATTACAAAATGATGAAAACTGCCATCGATATGTGCGAAAAAAAAGGCGCAACCTACTATGTAGGAAATATTTTATCCAGTGACACCTTCTACGACGCAGATTCCACCTGTAATGACAGATGGCGCCAAATGGGTGTTTTGTGTGTAGAAATGGAAGCTGCCGCTCTTTATATGAATGCTGCAAAAGCCGGCAAACGTGCCCTCGCCATTATGACTGTTTCAGATCATATTTTAACGGGCGAAGCAACCACTGCCGAAGAACGCCAGAATTCCTTTACCGAAATGATGGAAGTTGCTCTTGAAACAGCCATTGCATTAGAAAAATAATCCTTACCATAATAAAAAGCCGTTCGTTATTTACGAGCGGCTTTTTCAGCATTCTGCTGTGCTTCAATTTCTAAAATTTCTTCATTTAAGGATAACATTTTTGCATCCAAATTAGCAATCATCTCAGAACACTCAATCAACTCTTCCTTGATATGCTGTGGAGCATTCCCTTCAAATTTGTAGTTAATTTTATGTTCAAGACTTGCCCAGAAATCCATCGCAACAGTACGAATCTGGATTTCCACCTTTACATCTTTAATTCTGTCGGAAAAGTACACAGGTACAGATATAATCATATGGTAACTTCTGTAACCGCTTGGCTTCGGTGTTGTAATATAATCCTTTGTAGATAAAACCTTAATATCCTTCTGGTCACGAATCATATCCGCCAGTCTGAAAATATCGGAAGTAAAAGAACAGGTAATTCTTACCCCTGCAATATCATTTACTGCTTTTTCCATATTGTCCAGAGTAAATTCCAAACCATATCTTCGAAGCTTCTTAACAATGCTTTCAGGCGTCTTAATTCTCGCCTTGATATGTTCGATAGGATTGTATCTATGTATATGCTGAAATTCATCATTCAAAATATTCAATTTTGTCTCAATTTGTTTCAGCGCAGAATTATAATCCAGCATGGCCTCTTTCCAGCTGTCTACCTCTCCATCTCTTTCTATTCTGTTTTCCATTGTAACCCACCATTTCTAAATTTAATACCATTAATATTTTATCACATTTTACCTGTTTCGTAAAGGATACCTCTTTTTGTTCCCGCATCTTTTATGTTATAATATTTTTCTGTAGAAATTTTGTAAATTTTCGATACAAAATAGGAGCACGAGTAAAATGTTCAGACTTTGGGGTAAAATATTTAAGGACAACCGATTAATAAAAGATTTCGTAGTGGAAGATGATTCAGATGATACAAGAACTCACAAAATCTTCCACGCAATTGATGAATTATGTGTAAAATTTGACATCTCCCATCCAATTTGGCTTGAATCCAATATAAAGGATTTCAAACGCCATGACAAAGTACGTTTTACTGCCGATAACTTTATTGACAGTTATTCCTTTGACTATTTGGAAATCCATGTAATTGAAGAAGATTAATTTTTCTTAAATTTTCAAAATTACCATTGACACACTATTCTTTTCGTAGTAGTATTCAATTAATCGATACGTAGTTTTTAAAACTACTTCTTGTTTTTTGGAGGTATTCTTATGACATCAGTTTTACGTTTACGCGAACCTGCCAGTGCCATTACACATTTTATCGCAATGGTTCTTGCCATTGTCGGATTGGTACCGGCTATTTTAAAGGCTTTATCCCATTTAAATACAACCGGCGTTTGTGCCGTTACTATTTTTATGTGCAGTATGATTTTACTGTACGCATCCAGCGCTACTTTCCATGGTATCAATACCAGTGGTAAAATATTGGAATATTTTCAAAAACTGGATCATATGATGATTTTTGTGTTGATTGCAGGCACTTACACTCCGGTTTGCCTTCTGGTACTGAGTGGTCTTGCAGGCCAGGGACTTTTAGTAGCTGTGTGGACATTAGCAATCATCGGCATTGTAATCAAAGCCTTCTGGATTAAGTGTCCGAAATGGTTTTCATCCGTAATTTACATCGGAATGGGCTGGACCTGCCTTGTATGCTTTAAACAGATTCTCGATGCTTTGGAAACAAAAGCTTTTGTCTGGCTCTTAATCGGCGGTATCATCTACACATTAGGCGGTATTATTTATTCTTTAAAAATACCGGGCTTTGATGAAAAGCACAAAAACTTTAACACACACGACATTTTCCATTTATTTGTAATGGGCGGCAGCTTATGCCATTTCATTTTTATTTACTGTTTTGTAATTTAATTTCTTTTTCAAAATAGAAGGAATAGATGACAACATCTTTTAAAGGTTTGGAAAGCAGGTTTTCTAAAACCTCACCATAGTAATCAAGCTGAACCTGATAGCGTTTAACAAGCGCCTCCTCAGAATCTATTACATCTGTTTTGTAATCAAGCAAAACAAGCTTGTCATCTTCCTCAAAATATGCGTCAATAATTCCCTGTATCAGAACCGTTTCTGTGGCAGGGAATTCTTTATTTAAGCGGTCTGCCCCAATCCCATACACAAAAGGTTGCTCCTTATATAATTTCCCATTCTTTGCAGCCGCCATCATACGTTTCGCAAGAGGGGAATTTAAGAAATTCATAATCTTCCCCGTACTTACAAGAGGAATATACTCTACCGGTAATTTTCCCTTTCCGGCTTGAACCTTCAAAACATCTGAAACCATTTCTTCCGTAATGTTTTCATCAAGAGAAAATTGTTCAAACGGGAACACCTCCATAACCTTATGGAACGCGGTACCTCTTGTAGTTCCAAGAACCTTTTCTTCCCCCTTCATAAACTTTGGAACTGTCACTTTTTCGCGCTCTTCTTCAAACATCGGCTTAGCCCCTTCGTCTACAGAAAAGGCTGCCTTTTTCAACTCGGAAACAGTTGTTTTTGTATATAACCCTGCCAGTTCATTATGACCGTAATAATATTCCAGTCGTTCCTTCAGTTCCTGTACTGCCTCTGTTTTTGCGTAGTCAGAAACCGCTTTTTCGAAAACAACACGCTCATAGTTTTCTTTAAGTTCTTCTTCGGCTTCCAAAAGTGTCAGCCCTTCTTTATAAATGCACTGAATACGGATGTGACTTTTCTCATTTTCATCCTTTTTAGCTAAATCCACAGGAATTTCAAACTGCCTGTATACATCTTCCATTCCCTTACTGTCAGCCAGCGCCATCAAAACATAGTCCATAGCACTTGTGACTCCCGAAAGGGCTGCATAAGGAAGCGGACCTTGCCCACTGCTTACATATTTCATCAGTGAAATCAACTTCTTCTCAATGTTACTGACAGTACCTGATAAAATCAGTTTTTCCCTTGCTCTCGTAAATGCCACATAAAGCACCCTGATTTCTTCTGCCAGACTGTCATTTAGCAGCTTCTGGACAATCACGTTTTTGGATAAGGTTTTGGACTGCAGACGTCTTTCGTAATGAATACATTCCGTACCAACCCCAAGGTCCGAATCCGACACAAGCACCTGGTAAGCATCCATAAAATTCATTTTCTTTCCAAGACCTGCCACGAAACAAATCGGAAACTCAAGCCCCTTACTTTTATGGATACTCATAATACGCACTACATCAGCATTTTCATCCAAAATATCCGCTTCACCATACTCCACTTCTTTTTCCATAATCTGCTGTAAATAACGGACAAAATGGAAGGCGCCAAAGTAACTTGTTTTTTCATAAGCAGATGCCTTCTGAAGCAAAAGTTCCACATTGGCACGTCTCTGCTCACCGCCCTTCATGGCACTGACCACAGCCACATAATGAAACCGTGTAAACAATTGCTGTAATAACTGTCTGATAGGCATAAAACGAGCCTTCATACGGTACTCACTTATCATATCCAAAAAGTCTTTTACTTTTTGTGCCAATGCGTCCGTATTTTCCCCGGCATACCATTTTGCTGTGTCGTACAAAGTTTCTATAGTTTCCATCTGATTGCCTGCGCCCTTTATGGTTGCCATTTCTTCATCTGAAAATCCGCCAAAAACAGAAGTCATGACACCGAACAACGGTATATCCTGCTTAGGATTATCAATGACCTTCAAAAATTCAATGACATTTCTCACTTCCACCGTATCAAAATATCCACTCTTCGATTCGGTATGACAAGGAATCATTTCACAAGTCAATATCTTTTTAAACACATCATCCCAGCCCTTGTTACTACGGAGCAAAATAACAATGTCCTTATAACTTGCATATCTGGTTTTTCCTGTGTTCTTATCGTATACGAGCTGTTTTCCCACCAGTTCTTTAATTTTATGGGCTATGACAGTCGCTTCTCTTTCCTTGGCATTGTCCAAATCATCCTTCTCCGGCTTTTCAATAAGCAGAAGTTCACTATCATAGTTGCCTTCCTCCGGATAATATGTTGCACCATAATACAGAGCCGCCGCCTCATCATAGGTAATACCGCCAAAAGAAGAATCCATGATTTTGGAGAACACGGTATTTGTCGCATCCAAAACTTCCCTGCGGCTTCTGAAATTCATAGATAAATCTATGACCTCACACTCAGGTGCTCTTTTTGGATAAGACTCATATTTTTCCATAAAAAGCTCCGGTCTTGCAAGACGGAAGCGGTAAATACTCTGCTTAACATCCCCTACCATAAATCGGTTGAAATTCTTTTCTTTTTCTCCGGAAACAGCTTCTAAAATATACTCTTGAACAAGATTACTGTCCTGGTATTCATCTACAATAATTTCGGCAAAATAATTCTGATAATCCATTGCCGCTTTTGTCGGCACTATGACACCGTTTTCACTGCGCACCAAAATCTGCAGCGCATAGTGTTCCATATCACTAAAATCGATGATATTTTTCTCCTGCTTTGCCGATCTTAAACGGCCTGAATATTGCTTCACCAAAGAAAATAGTGTGTTCAATGCACTGCCGGCATATTGTTCGCAGGCAATCATTTCCGCAAAGTCTGTAAAGAAAAATTTCTCACACATTTTTTTCACAGCATCTTTCACATCATTTCTGATTGCCTTAACACACTCTTTTTTGTGCTCGGACACACTACTGTCGGCCTTTCTGGATAAGGTGTCAAATTTCACCTGCGGCATCTTTTGGGCCAACACTCTATAGTCACCGCAGACCTTCATAAGGTCTTCAATTATCTCCATATCTTTTTCCAAATTTGCCGCATACATATACGGTCCATCTGACATTTCTGTCATTTTTAGTGCATTTTCAAGAGACGTTTTAAGACCTATGAGAACATTTTTCACATAGTCTAATAAATATGCCATATACGGACTTTCAAGAACAGTTTGTTCATCCAAATTTTCCGTGTCCAAAAGACATCTGGCCAGATACTCTTCCGGCATCGGAAAGCTCATAGTAAATTCATACACTTTCCCAATCAATTCTTCCAATGCCTTATCATTATTTCCACGGCTATATGTTTCCACGAAATGCAAAAATTCCTCATCCGCTCCTTTATAGGCATCTTCTAACAGTTCTGCCATAATGTCCTTTTTCAGAAGCTTCAATTCCCCTTCATCCGCAATACGAAAGCTTGGGTCAAGACCGATTTCGCCAAAATAGTTTCTGATAACCTCCAGACAAAAACTATGGATGGTAGTAATTTTAGCATTGTGAATCAGAGCCGCCTGACGTTGCAGGTGCTCACTCTCCGGTTTCTTCAAAAGCTCATTATTGATTGCGGCAAAAATTCGCTCCCTCATTTCTGCTGCAGCTGCTGAAGTAAAAGTCACAATCAGCAGTCTGTCTATATCTACAGGGGCATTTTCATCCATTACCATCTGAATAATACGCTCTACCAGCACTGCCGTTTTACCGCTTCCGGCAGCGGCCGAAACCAAAATATTCTTTTTTCTTGCATCAATGACCCGCTTCTGGTCTTTCGTAAACTGCATAAATTACTCCTTGGCCATAATCTCTTTTATGGCTTCTTCTTCACTCAATACAATGTTTTCATACTTGTATCCCGGAATACTTCCATCAAATCCGCAGATACCCCGGTACGCACAATACGTACAGCCTGTGGACTCGGCCTTTTTAAATGGCTTCTTCTCCATATCGCCCTGTCGTATCCTGCTACCGATTTCCTTCATTTTTTGATTTACAAATACCGAAAGTTTTTCAAACTCTTCGGTAGTACAAATCTCACTGCCTGACTTAAATGCTCCGTTTTTATCTGTGGAAACCGCAATAACATCCGAGCTTGTGGACGCCTTCGTAAGATTATTGTCAATCATAGAACAAATATTTTCCTCGGCATTTACAAGCCCACGCATAGTAAGTTCTTTTTCCACAAGCACATCCAACTCTTCTTTTGTCAGTTTTTGTCCCTTCACAATCGGATCCGATACTGTATAATAAAGCATCGCCGCAGGGACTACCTGTTTATCCTTGTTCTCTCTTTTCACTTTTTCCAGTGCCTGTTCCATATACACAACAAGCTGCAACTGCAGACCATAGTAGAAAGAAACCACATCAAACTTCTTGTGTCCCGATTTATAATCCATAACTTTTACATAGACCTTATCATCCGTCTCATACGTATCAATTCGGTCAATTCTTCCGCGGATGGACATCTTCATATCGTCATCCCGGCCCATCTTTATATCCTTAAAAAATCCCATTTCAAAACGCTTCGGCGTGAAAGCTCCCTTTTTAAGCTGTCTTTGCAAAGAGAAAACCGTTTTCTTTAAAATCCTCGTGATACGAGAAATAGCATATCGGTTTCTGGAATTGGAATACAAAACAGAGTCTTTGTATAAAACACTCTGATTTTCTATAATTTCCTCAATCCACTTTTCGCCTTCTTCTTTTGTAAAATGGAACCAGTCACTGTTTTCTTCTTCCAGTTTTAGAGAAAATGCCTCCAATACTCCGTGGAAAATATTACCCAAATCCACCACCTCAAACTCAAAGCCTTCTCTTTCCCTTAAGCGCATACCATATTGTAAAAAATGAGCATAGGCACATCTTGCAAAGGTTTCCAGTCTTGTAACGCTGTTTTTCAGTTCATCACCATACAGTAACCTTGCCACATGAGCTGTCAACGGATTACCTGTGTAGCGGAAAAATGCATATTGCATCAACAAATTTGCCTGCTCTTTTGTAATGTCATTTTCCGATAATGCACTGTACAAAGTTGCAAGATTCTCTGTTATTTCACCGCTTTCACAAAACAGTCTTATCTCCTTTGCAAACAACTCCAAAGCATCTGTCTGTCCCGCTATTTGTTGCGTCTCATTTTTCTTCTGCGGTCTCTCGATTGTTAAATTTGGATATAATTTTTTCACTGTTTCAATGAGGTAGGAAGGCCTGATACTCTTACCGTCACTTCCCATAGCTGCATAAGATAATATCAGTCTTTCTCCCGGTTTTGTCATATTCAGATACAAATACAATCTCTGAATGAACATCTGCTGTCTCGGTGTGGGAGCAAGTTCAAAGCCCTGCTCCAAAATAAACTGCCTATCAAGGTCTGATATAAGACCGCCACTGCCTGTGCTCTTTGGTATATTACCATCATTGACGCCAAGAAAAAACAAGGCTTTAACAGGCTTTAGCCTGGTTCTTTCAATATCTCCGACAACCACTCTGTCTACATTTTGCGGAATGGAACCTACTTGAATTTCTCCAAAACCTGCCTCTAAAATTTCCTTAAATTCTTTTAAGTTAATCTCATCCTCACCAATCAAAGCAATAATCTGATCCAACAAATCCATAATCAGACCATAAATCTGTCTATATTCCTTTTCCCTTGCAATATCACCATTTTCCAGGAATTCATCCGCATAGTTCTGTAATTTCTCTTCCACATTGCTTTTTACAAGAAAATCATACAGACTTCTTACCATAGCAGATGTTATTTTATCCATATCAAGTAATGGAGCCAGTTCGTCCAGGAGTTTTTGGCGCATTTCGTTCAGACGAAGCAATTTTTCAATTTCCTTCTCCGACTCTTCCTTTTGTCCCTTCACATTACTTGTAAAAATCTTCTCATATCTCTTCCGGCCACTGATATTTTTTGCCAAAATAAAGTTCTCAAACTCATCTGCCTCATCCATTGAAAAGGAGCTCATCCCACTTCTCAGAAAATGCATAATGTGCTCGCACTTAAAATCGTATAAAACAATTGCCAGTGCACTTTTAATATATTCGATAACCGGATTCAAAACAATGCCTCTGGTCTGGTCCATAAAGTATGGAATATCGCTCTGTTCAAATCTTGTTTCAATGTATGGTGCATAGGTTGCAAGGTCGCCGGTTACAACCGCGAAATCACGATAACACCAGTTATTTTTACGAATGAGTTCTTCCATACAAAGACTCATCTGCTTTACTTCTTCTTTGGGAGTTGTACATTCCAAAATACGAACCGGCATATCCCGAAGTGCCATATTTTCCGGCAAAACGTATTCCTTGGAAGGATATCTGAACAAATTATTTTCCAAATGCGCAAGTACCTCATTTTGTTCATATCGCTTCACGGGAACATCCATCAAAAGAACATCCTCGCCTCTTTGGGCTCCGGCCTCTTTTGCTATGGCATTCAATGAATGAATTGTCTTTTTGGATAAATGGAACAATTTCTGCTCACCATCCAAAACATACGGATTCTCCCTACCGTCTATAGTCACGGTTACAATTACTTCACTTGCCACCTGAAGAAGCGCTTCAATCAATCTGTTCTGTATCGGGGTAAATCCTGTAAAACCATCCAGTACAACCACCGCATCCTTTACAATTTCTGACTTATAAAGCACCCTGCAAACTCTTTCCAAAGTTTCTTCCGTGGTAATATACTTTTCATTTATATAACTTAAAAAATCCTTATAAAGCACCTGCAAATCCACAAGCTTTTGCTGCAAGAGCCCACGTCCCTCGCAGCACTTAATCATCTCATCCAGTCTTGCGGTTGAAATTCCATACTGCATAAATTCAGAAAGCATAGACTTGATTTCATGAATATATCCCTGCCTGTTCAAATTCTTCCCGAATGCCTTTAATTCCTCCGCTCTTTTTGCAGCCAGTTTTCGTAAAATAAGACTTTTGCCGGTATCATCCAAAACCGGTTTTTCATTTCCGCCAACCTCTTCAAAAATACGGTGTGCAAGTCGTCCAAAGCTTAAGACATCAATATTCATAATGCCGCCCTTTGGATGCGCCAAAACCATATCCTTCTGGGTTTGCATAGTAAACTGGTCAGGTACGACCACCAAAAAATTTCTTTTGGTTTCATATCCTGACCGTCTGATAATTTCGTTATAAAGCTCTGTACTTTTACCGGCTCCTGACGGGCCCATATAGTAACGTAAACTCATACTTATTCTCCTAATATCGCTTCTAAAAACGTTCTCACATTTTCAAATTCATAGGTGGCTTTATAAGGAGTATCCTTCATATCTTCCTTTTTCGCTTCCCCTGTAAACAATACACAAGTATCCACACCTGCATTAATTCCGCAAGCAATATCCGTATATAGTCTGTCTCCCACAACTATGGTTTCTTCCTTGGAAAACCCGGAATCCAAAAGGCACATTTCCACAACCTTTTTATTTGGCTTTCCAAGATAAACCGGTTTCTTATCCGTAGTTGCCGTAATCATATCGCAGATGGCTCCGCAATCCGGAATAAACCCAAAATCGATAGGACAACGAAGGTCCGGATTGGTTGCATAAAAAGGTACATCCTTTTCAAAAAGTACCTGACTCACTTTTATCAACTTCTCATAATTTAACTCACTGTCATAAGCCACCACCACAAGCTCGATGTCGTCTTCCACTTCGGTAGTAACCTTAAGACCACTGCTACGTAAATCCTCCACGTAAGAATCCGTTCCCACTACAAATATCTTTTTATCATAGTATGTGTCCTTTAAAAAGTACTTTGTCATAAATCCCGAAGTAATAAACTGATTTTCCGTCGTTTTCACACCAAAACACTTTTCAAATTTCTTTACATAATCCGCATTGCTTTTTGTGGAATTATTGGTTATATAGTAGGCCTTCCCGCCCACACTGTCGATGTAGTCAAGAAGCTCTCTGCTTCCATCATAAAACGTATCGCCGATGGCTATGGTACCATCTATATCAAACAAAAATAACTTCTTATTCTTTAACATAACTGTTCCTTTAGTCATCAAATCCATTCGGATTGTTTTTCTGCCATCTCCAGGCATCCTCACACATTTCCCTAATACCAAACTGTGCCTTCCAGCCCAATTCTTCTTCGGCTTTTTTTGCATCCGCATAGCACATCGCAATATCGCCCGGCCTTCTGTCTTTAATCACATATGGAATCGTAAGATCATTGGCTGCCTCAAAATTCTTTACAATATCAAGAACGCTGTAGCCTACACCTGTACCTAAGTTATATAGGCAAAGACCTGAATTTGCTTCAATTTTCTTAAGCGCTTTCACATGTCCAAGCGCCAAATCCACTACATGGATATAGTCGCGCACACCGGTACCGTCATGCGTATCATAATCATCGCCAAATACACCAAGCTGCGGAAGTTTTCCTACCGCCACCTGTGTTACATATGGTAAAAGATTATTCGGAATACCGTTTGGATTTTCCCCAATTCGGCCACTCTTATGGGCCCCAATCGGGTTGAAATAGCGCAGGATAACAATATTCCACTCATTATCGGCTTTCTGGATATCCATCAAAATCTGTTCCAGCATAGATTTGGTCCAGCCATATGGGTTGGTACACTGTCCTTTCGGACAATTTTCCGTTATGGGAATTTCCACCGGGTCGCCATACACCGTTGCCGAAGATGAAAAAATGATATTCTTACACTGATACTGCTTCATCACGTCCAAAAGCGTCAACGTACCCGTGATATTATTATTGTAATATTCCCATGGTTTGGCAACCGATTCACCAACCGCCTTTAAACCTGCAAAATGAATACATGCTTCAATGGACTCGCTTTCAAAAATATCTTCCAAAGCCTTTCTGTCCAGAATATCCGCTTTATAAAATTTCACATCTTTCCCTGTAATTTCTTTCACCCTGTCCAGTGATTTTTCACTGGAATTGGAAAGATTGTCCACGACTACCACTTCATAGCCTGCATTCTGTAATTCCACTACCGTGTGACTGCCAATAAAACCGGCACCACCTGTTACTAAAATTGCCATAATATCTCCTATCTTTTGTGCGTTGCACAAAACCTTTTCTGAAAAAATGTATTATAAAATATACCCGTTTTCTTCCAAAAGCGCTCTTGCACTTTCAACCGAATCCACACCTGTCTTGTTTTTAATCGGCGCAAATTCTTTATTTCTTTCCACCTCATAAGGTAAGCAGGTTTTCAAGTCGTGAATCATATCCAAAATAAGCAACTCGTACTTATGACCATTTGGCGTTTCCGGTTTAATCTGATTGCCCTCCGCGTCCATATACGGAATTTTCTTTTCAACAATATGTACCG
This sequence comes from uncultured Lachnospiraceae bacterium, assembly GCA_964567585.1. Classification (GTDB taxonomy): domain Bacteria; phylum Bacillota; class Clostridia; order Lachnospirales; family Lachnospiraceae; genus CALZKI01. The sequence goes on along the minus strand of CAZMND010000009.1, from coordinate 20,822 downwards.
GCAACTGATTATCTATAATACGCTCCAGCGCCTTTACTTCAAACAGATAGTTCAAAATTGCACCGAAATTATATACTCTTTCGCCCTTATCGTTTAAAGTATTCATCAATTCGTCCGTCAATTCATAATACTCAATAACAGACGGTTTTCCATCTTCCAAACACATAACTCCGACTTTTTCATCCGGTGCTGCTTTTTTTACAACTTTCGCTCCCGCTTCTACGCCCTGCTCAATCACTGCTCCCACAAAGCAAGGGTCTGCAATTCTCTGAAGCACATTGTCCACCGCAAAAACATTTAAATATTCAATTCCTTCACTATGGATAATGTCCAGAATGCCCCACTTTTTCATAGATGAGAACCATCCGCCGTTACCGTTTGGCGAATTTGAAATCCTGCACTTGGATTCCATATATACCTTGCCGTCATAATCCGTTGCCGGAGCCATCTCCTGCATAAAGAATTTCACATATTCTTCTTTGTATCCGAAAAACTTATGTTCTTTGAAGAAATTAACAGTCTTCGTATGGTTTTTATCACTGGTCATAACAAACAGATAAATATCTGTGTCAGCCAGCTTCACAACATCCTTCAGATTTTCTACAATACGCTGGAAAATATAAACATCCTTTGTTTTACCGATGTTGTACATTCCCTTCGGGTCATCGCTTCCAAGACGTGTTCCCATACCTCCCGCCAGTAAAACTGCTGCCACTTTTCCTGCTTTAATTGCATCCATACCAAGCTTCATATATTGGTCTTTTTTTGCTTCTATCGCATCCAGTTCTAATGATTCCAAAGGAGAAATCGTGCCTTTTTTCTCTGCGGCGCCATTCTTTCCCTGCTCAATTACCGAAAAATCCGTCAGTTCAATCTGTTCCAAAAGTTCTGACTTTTGCTCCTGTGACAATTCTTCGTAATATTCCAAAATGTGTTCCTGCCCACATTCCTTTAGTTTATTTAATGCCTCATTATAATTCATATTGTCCCTCCAAGTTTGTATCCCCTCTAAAATTATATCTCATCTGATATATATACTTTCTCATATTTCAGATATAAAATCAATTCAGATATATCAAATACGCGTGTCAGTCCTCTATCGGCCTCCGTAAGTCCTAAGTTCATAACATTCTCATTTGTGGCACTTATGAAACGCCCCTTTCTAAAATAAAAGAGCCCCTGGTTTTCCGGCAAAAAAGCATCTTCAATCCGATAATATCCTTCTTCAAGTTTGCTTTCATCAAACTCCACTTTCTCCACATTTACAATACGTGCCAGCGCATAATTTTTAGTTGTCAGCGTAGGAAGCGCAGCCTCCCATATTCCCGCATCACTTTCCAGAATATAACCTTCATCTATGCCGTCCTTTGACAGAATTTCCACTCTGCCTCCTTCTGCAAATAACCCTTTTAATAACGATTCATAATAGGTCTCATCACGCACAATATAATCATCAAAAAGCGGTGCAATTTTCTTTGTAAAAACACATCCCAGCCTTTCTACAAGCAGTGATAAATATTCGGTGTATGTTGTAATTTCATAACCTTCTTTTTGGCTGCGCACAGTCAGCGGTGAAAAACGGAAACCAAAGGCTTTAAAACCGAACTTTTCATAAAGGTTTTTGACTGCCGGAACGAGGTAAACAAGCCCTTTCCCATTACGGTGTGAAAGCCCCATTGCCTTCTTTAAAAGTCTTGCCATATATCCCTTTTTCCGATGTTTTTCTTCCGTTGCGATGGCGTAATAATAATCTGCTTCTTCCATCTTTTCAAAACGCTTTGGTACAATGTGAAGCATTGATGCAATCTGATCCCGAACCTTCAAAACAAGGATATGATTGTGGATTGCCATATTCTCATAATAATGATTTACAAAACTTTCCGTATCCTCAAAACAGGCTTCGTATAATACCCTGCTTTCCGATGAATTTTGAAGAATCTCCACCTTTTTAAAATTCACTTCGTATTTGTATACCATATCAATGGGGCGGTACTTGGTCTTGGAATAGCGCAGTCCCAAGTCCCCCACATCTTCTTCCCTGTTTAAGTATGTGACCTTGCCTTCAAAGGCCTTAGCAAACTGCATAACCAGCATGGTATTCACGCCATCCATAGACTTGTCCGCCTTTTCCACATGAATAAACATCACATCGCCGATAATTTCCCCAATGGAGAAACCCACTACATTATGCTCAATATATAGAGCATATCCGACAAATCCATAGTCATCATATCTTTCCAAAACCTCATTGGTTTTTTCCTGCTCTTCAATTGCCTTCACATCAGACTTTGCAAAACGCACTTCATAATCTTTATAAAACTCCTTAACGAAAGGCAAAGTCTCTTCATCTATCTTTTTAAACTCCCAGTTTTCATAATTCTTCAAAAACTTGTTGATATGATTTCTCTGGGTTGTAAATTTTCTTCCCGAAAAATTGGCATGGTCCGTGGTTAAATACAAATAGTCAGACCAGTCCCTGTTTTCTATGATAGTTGCCTCCGCGTATCTTTCTTTCAAATACTCCATTTCCGGTTCTGAAAGCGAGACAAACTCCGGTGCAACACCTTCCTTTTCGCAATACTTTTCAATTTCCGAAAGTGCCAAATCCACCTGTTCTCCCATTGGAAAACAAAACACGGTTTCCCCATCTTTCACACACTTCATGACAAGCGTGTCATCCACCAATGCGTACATAGTGTGAAAATAATCACGCCACATGAAGCTTCCGCCGATAGTTCTGTCACAGGTTCTGTTTGTATATTTCTGATAATAGTTTCGAATCAGTTCCAAATCCTGAAACTCTAACTTTTTAAAATCCATACATAATTCCTTTTACTTTTTCTCTCACCCGTTCTGTCTGATGATCCTCAGAGCACATCAGAAGAATGGATATTTCTATGGCAAGGTCTGTTACCCTTAATCCGTTGATAAGCTTTTCTTTCAAACGCATTTCATCCTCTTTTGTCACTTCTTCACAGCGGATATGCTCGATAGCTTCGTTGAGCCTTCTAAAATATGAAATAAGTTTTTCAAAATCCTTCTCTTTATCCAGTATGCATCTGCCGTAGGACTTATATTCATTCTCACAGGTAGTAATCACCTGCATCGCAAGCTTCAATTCCCCATCTAAATCTGCTGCTTCCATCAAAACATCGGGACGTTTTTCCAGCGCATTCAAAATATATTTTTTCGCGCCTTCTATATCTTTCTTTTCAAAAAAACCGGCAAGAGCAGTTTTTAATTCCCTAGTCTCTGCCTTTTCGCCAAGCATACCCACCTTGCACTGGTACACCTTTAAATTTTTCACAGTGGCCCAAACGAACAGTAAAAACTCCGAAATAAAACCATAGACTCTCTTGTGGTAATCATCATAATTTTCCACATCAATCCGCTTTTCCATTTCAAAAAAAATCGGAAAAAGCCAGCTGCAGTACTCATCAAAAAGTACCTTCTTACAAATCATAATATTACCAAACCAGGTGTCCCTTTTATGCACCATTGCATTCAAGGTGTCATAATACTGTGGATACATCTCTTTAACAACCTCTAAAGCCACCTCTAAATCCTTCAGATTATGGTTGTGGGAAAATCCGTCATAGTATGGGTAGCGCATAGTCAGTGTTTTGGTTGTAATCAAATCATACCGACCCAGCAGACTCTCCACCTGGTCCTGTGTAAAAAGTTTTCCCGCATCATTTGTAAGGAACCGTCTGTAATGGCAAATGCCCACATTATCGGTTTCCCTATAATTTTTCCACACCCAGTACACACCCGTAAGTTCGCTGTAATACTGATTTTTGCCGGAAATATTGTCTCCCGTATTATCGGAAAGATAGCCCAAATCCTGCTCACCTTCTCTCCCTACATGGAGCGGCACATACATATTGTCCGCAGGCGGTATGAACTTTTTGTGAGTCATTGTAAAAATTGTGGTACTCATCTATTTTGTATTCTTTCCTTTTTTACATTTTTCCAAAAGTACTAAAGTCCTGCCCTTTAAAAAAGCAAACACTGCGGCCGCTAAAAGTGCGCACACAAAGGTCATAAGTGCGCCAACCGGAATAGCCACATAAGACGACCATTTTGTATAATCAAGCTCCGTTTTTATAATGTCTAAGAAAAACGGATGAATCAGATAAATCATAAAACTAAGCCGCGCAATATCCTTTATAAAATCCCTGCCAAATATAGTATGCTTTTTAGGCGTATGGGACGCAATCAGGATAAATAAGGCAATGGACTGAAGGGCAATAAACAAAGCCCTGTACTGCCAGTACCAATCGTAATGTTTTCCCCTCGAAAAACTGCCGTAGCACATAAAAAGTACTGTGATAAGCAAGCTTCCGTAGCGGATAACAAAAAGCCAAATGCGCGATATTTTTATTTCTTTCAAATACTTACAAATGAGATATCCAATCACAAAATATCCTACATAATAGGTGCTTCCGATAATCGGAAGAGGATATCCGATATCCATATTCAGCCTGTCAAGTACTCTATACGCAATGATAAAAATAAACCAGATAACCACAAAAAGTATCTCGTATTTTTTCTCCAGATTTCTCATCATGCTCTGCAAAAACGGTAGCATAATCATAATGCCTAGGTACGCATACAAATACCACAAATGAAGCTTTGTAGGCGTATCAAAAATATCGTGATAATCGTATGCCCTGTCAAAATAGACAATGTTCCAGATGCGGTAAAGCACGCTTGCCAAAAGTAGCACTGCTGCCATATTCACAATCTTTTTCGCATACTTTTTAAAGTCGTAATGACTGCCAAGACTGGTGGCCCCGCTAATCATAAAAAAGATGGGCACACTGGTTCTTGCCATAGCGTTAATTATCACCGAAAAAACGTATTCTCCGCCCGTAATATCGGCAAAGCTTCTGCTATATAAATTACATACATGAATGAGGACTACATTGATACAGGATATGACCCTGAGTACCTCTAACTGATAGTTTTTTTCTTTCATACTTTATCTTTCCACAAGTTTATTCCAACGCACTTTTTACTTTCTTACGGCTTACGCAACGTGCCTCTTTATTGGCAAGGGCTTTTGTTCTGCCTTCCAGTAATATCTTTCTGCCCACTTCGTTTCTCGTATAAACAAGGTCGTATCTGTCCACCACCTGTTTAATACTTTTTGCAAACAGTTCCGCGTCGTTTTTATTAGTCGCAAAGCAATCCGGTACACAATAAAATCCATCCAATGCATTGCGGTTTTTGCGGTTTACAAGCAGATATCTCTGGTTGTCCACTTCCCCCATCATCTGCTTGATACACTGGGCAAAAAGCTGCTTGTCCTTACCGCTTACACTTGCCAGATAAATGGACTGATTGCCATTTGACAACTGCTCTGTTTTTACATAGGCATTTCCATCCTCTAATATGCCTTTTTCCTTCATAGCACGCAAAATACCTTTGCCAAACATACGCAGTCTCTTAAGCGGTGTAGCCTGGGATAAAAGTTTCGGGAAAGAAGTCATTGCCTTAATTCCACAGCCAAGAGCCGCCGCGCCAAAACAAAACGCACCGATTCCGCCGCCCACTGCAAGAAGCGCCAAAACACCCGCTCCCACTGCCGCCGTACCAAAGATAATGGCTTTTCTGACAGAGTCCTTGAATACAACATTAGTAACGGCTTCTTTTTTCACTTCCGCTTCTTCTACAATACCCATCTGCTTGTTCATAACGAGGGCATTCTGCCATCTTTGTTTTAAGGTATTTCTATGGCCGGAAAGCTCCAGCATCTGCTGATTCATCACTTTTACATTTGCCTCATTGAACGGCTCCTTAATGATGGACAATCTGCCAATACCACTTTCAATAATATTTTCGGTATAGTGAAGCCCTAAAAAGTTTTCCATTCTACGTTCTAAAAGCGCAAAGTCTTCACTGATTTCTTCTTTTTTGTTATTCTGCGATTTGATGTTTGCCGGATTTAAACAAACCAAATGCCAGATGTTACTACATTTGTCTGGGTTCTGTTTAAACACACGGATGGCACGTCCACGCATCTGGTTACTGAGCATAAAAGAGCCTACAAAGCTTGCCAGAATAAGCGAGTTAATACACGGCGAATCCCAGCCTTCTCCAAGGAGCGACTTGGTTCCGATAAGCACCTGCATATGACCGTTTGTAAAAAGATTGGTTACCGCACCTGTCAAAAAGTGTGCATTACCAACCGCATCCACTTCCACATAGTCCGTATCCCCGATTTGTCCCACAGGACGGAAGGATACTTCGCCGATACCTTCGATTTCTTTTAGCAGAGCTTCCTTGGCTTCTGCCGGAATGATGACAATGGTTCCACAGAGCACACCGAGGCGAAGCCCTGAATTTTGTACCGCATGTTCTCTTCTTAACATTTCAAAAAACGGAATGACGCCCAGTGCTTTTACATCAGAAGCATCATCGCCGATGCATTTTACATACTCTTTTTTGATATAATCCGCCAGCACCAAAAGACGTAATTCTTTTCCCATAGCGGCATATTCATGGGCTACGATTTTTTTGATACTGTCGCACTTTCCTACAGAACGGGTCAACATCTTATTGATATTGTCCGTTGCTACCATTACAATTTTATTTTTTTCCAAAAGACCACGTACCTTTAGGGCACCTTTGTAGTAGTCCACCTGTTCTTCCGTAATGTTATAATTTTCGGTGTCTGTATATAAAACACCCTGCAATAATTTCTCCATCCACGAAGCCGAAAGACGCGGCAACTGATTAACGCCGAGCAATCGCATAAGACGTTGAGGCGGTGTCATACCACAAGCCGCTACAAAAATTAAAATCGATGACAAATAAGCCGGGTCTTCCAAAAGTTTATCATCCCTGGTTGTAATCCCTTGCATAGATGGATGACTTAAAATGATGCTTCTAAACTGCTGATCCTGTAGTAGCTTATTTATCATATCTGCCGCACGTTCTTTAAATTTCAAAACCTCGGCCTGCTCTTCCTCGGTCGGATAGTTAAAGTATACAAAATCCTGATGTGGGCAAAGACTGCCTTCTTTTACCAGCTCAGGAATGGTAATTTCTTCATCAATTTCCCCACACATACTCATATAACGGTCCCACATAGTCTTGTTAGAGTCATATGGCGGTGTGGCTGTCAAAGCAATAACCTGAATATTTCCACACTGATTTTTGAAATTTTCCAGTGCTTTCCACCATTCGCTTCTCAAATGGTGACATTCATCCAAACACAGTACACCGATATGGTTTCTTTTAACCTCTGCCACCAAATCATAGTTCGAGTAGTCAACTTCCTGCTCCATATCCGGTGACTTATCGTCGGTATCATCTGCCTTTTCCACTTCTTTACCCTTGTAGCGGTTCATAGCGCTATGCAAAGACTGATAGGTAGAAATCGTAATCAATCTCAAATCCTTCAAATCCTGCGACAAATAGTCAGAGGCATTTAAGCCTTCCTTTAAGAACGCTTCTGAAATTCTCGCCACCCACTGTTCACGAATGGTAATTGTAGGGGCAAAAACAAGGGCGGGTTTTCCGATACGATTCATCAGTTCAATACCCAGAGTTGTTTTTCCGCTACCGGGTGCTGCCACAATATGTACTTTTCCGTCCCTTAAATATCTTCCTGCATTTTGTAAAACTCTTGCCTGATAATTTCGCCAGTTTCCCTTAAACTGAAAAATTCGTTCGTATCCCATTTTATTTATCCTTCCTATAATGCTCTTTCACCAGTTTTACCACTGTTCCGGACAATAAGAACAATGCAATCAGGTTCGGTATAGCCATAAGTCCGTTAAAGGTTTCCGCAATACTCCAAAGTAAATCAAGTTCCATCGTAGCACCAATAATTGCTACCAAGGAATACACAACCATAAACGGTTTTACCCATTTATGAGAGGATAAAAATTCCATACATCTGGCACCATAGAGTCCCCAGCCTAAAATAGTTGAGAATGCAAAACAACACATTGCAGCTGCTGTAAAAATTGACACCCAGTCACCATACACCGTTGTAAATCCACTGATTGTAAGTTCCGCTCCTGCATTTTTTCCAAAAACAATATCTGTACCGCTGCACAAAATAACAAGAGCTGTCATTGTACATACAACAATAGTATCCATAAATACTTCAAAAATACCAAACAAACCCTGTTCCACAGGTTTCTTTGTATCTGCTGTAGCATGTGCGATAGACCCGGTACCAAGACCTGCTTCGTTTGAGAAAATACCTCTGGCAACACCTTTTTGCATACTTAAAAAGCAGCTGCCAACCACACCGCCTGTTACAGCTTGTGGATTAAATGCGCCATATACAATGGCATAAAACACGCCCGGTACTTCTTTAATGTTTAAAAAGATAACACCCAGGGCTAATATAATATAGAGTACTGCCATAAAAGGCACCAATTTTTCCGCTACACGTCCGATTCTCTTTACGCCACCCAACAATACCATAGCCACTACAATCGCAATCACAATGCCAATTATCAGGTTCACTATTTTCACGTTGTCCTGCCCAATAACATTGTAATTAAGAAGCGCTGTGTCAATGGATGCCGTAATGGTATTTACCTGTGTCGCATTTCCCGTACCAAACACGGTCAAAACACCAAAGACTGCAAAGGCATATGCCAGCCAGTGCCAGTGTTTTTTAAGACCATTTTTTATGTAATACATAGGTCCGCCCACTAAATCACCGTGAGCATTGGTTTCACGATAATGTACAGCTAAAGTTACTTCCGCGAACTTGGTACACATACCCAGAAGTGCCGATACCCACATCCAAAAAACTGCTCCCGGACCGCCTACAGCAATGGCACCCGCCACGCCCGCAATATTACCGGTTCCAATTGTTGCTGAAAGAGCTGTACAAACCGCTTGGAAAGGAGTCATGGCACCTTTTTTAGCCTCTGTCTTTTTAAACATCTTTCCGATGGTATTTCTCATCGCATCCGGGAATTTTCTGAACTGCAAAAACCCGGTTCTGATACTCAGTAAAAGTCCTACGCCAAAAATACAGACAATGGCCGGAATGCCCCATACAATCCCATTTACTACTGAATTTATTTCTTTCACTACTTCTAACATCTTACACCTCGAAATCCAAGCAAGAACGTGTCTTTGTAAAAGGTCTTACTTTTTCATCTGCTACTTTAACGTGTTCCGGATGGATGGCATATCCTTTTAATGCTTCCTCATCCACAAAAGTAGAATCCAACATCACATCCGCATTGGAAGAAGGAAGCCCTTCTGTATAAACCTTAATCTCTGTAAGCCCCGGAACCACGCCCTGTAAACCTTCAAGTCCTTCTTTAATTCCGCGCTTTACAGATGCTTTTTCTTCTCCTAAAAGTTCATCCTTAAGCTGCCATAAAATAATGTGTTTTACCATAATTTCAATCTCCTTTTTCCTATCTTGCCCATATTCTTGCTTCATATGAATTTAAACGCTGTTTTGACTCGAATTTGGTGCTTTCAAAAACCAGTTCAAAGCCTTTCTCAACAAGGTAAGCTTTACGCACCTTTTTCCCCAAATTACAGTCAACAATATATTCTCTTTGATCCAAAGAACGTTTATAAACAAAGCGGTCTTTCTTATCACAAAGAAGCGTAAAATCACCATAAACCAAAGTCTTGTCTTCTTTTCTTAAAGCAATCAACTTTTTATAAGTCTCGCGAATGTCCATATCCGGTGCCTGGGATTTTACAATATCGGAAGCTGTTTCCAAGGTTTCTTCCCAGGGCAGCAGAATTCGGCAATGTTCTCTCGTTCCTGCAAGTAACGTTTTGAAAGCCTCTTCCTTTGTCTTTCCTTTTTCCAAAAGTTCCTTGTAGTAGCCCTTGGCTTCTACATCCGTAATGTCATCCACAGAAGAAAACTCATAATTAATAAGCCCCATTTCATCCCCCTGGAAAATAAACGGAGTTCCCTTTAACGTAAACTGCATTACCGCCAAAAGCTTTGCAATCGCTGTATGATAAGCCTTATCCGTTGTGATTTTGCTTATCATTCTTGGATTGTCGTGGTTATTGTAGAAAAGACTCATCCAACAGTTGTTTCCGTAGTTTTGCATCCAATCCACAATATATTCCCTATAATAATTTAAATCATATTCGTAATCATCAAATCTGACATGTCCCGGTGTTTCCAAATGATCAAAGGAGAAAACCATATCCAACTCTTTTCTCTCTTCTCCTGTAATCAGCTGGCACATATTTATACCAAGCCCCGGCGTTTCACCAACCGAAAAGGCATCATATTTATCAAAAGCCTCTGCGCGCACCTGCTTTAAATACTTGTGCAGATTTGGCCCGTAGTAATAGTTTTCAATTCCGGTAAAGCCCATCATATTTCCAATGACTTCATTCCCCATAGGAAGCCCATCTTCCTTGGAAATGTAATTGATAACATCCATTCGAAAACCGTCTACGCCCTTAGCGAGCCACCAGTTCACCATCTTAATAACATCGGCACGAACATTTTCGTTGTCCCAGTTTAGGTCCATCTGCTTTTGGGAAAAAAGATGGAGCGCATACACATCTTCCTCTTCATAATGATTCCACGCAGAACCGGAGAAAAAGCTGGTCCAGTTATTTGGCTTCTTACTGAAGAAATAATAATCCCTGTAAGGTGAATTTTTATCCTTTAAGGCACTTTGAAACCACTCGTTTTCATCTGACGTATGGTTCACAACCAGATCCATAATCAGACGCATACCACGCTCATGGACCTTAGCAAGAAGCTCGTCAAAATCCTCCATCGTGCCAAATTCTTTCATAATCTTGTGATAATCGCGTATATCATATCCGTTATCATCGTTTGGCGAATCGTAAATCGGCGAAAGCCAGAGAGCCGTCACACCAAGTTCCTGCAAATAGTCAAGTTTCTCGATAATACCGCGCAAATCGCCGATTCCATCCCCATTGGTATCGTGAAAGCTTCTTGGATAAATCTGATAAAAAACAGCTTCCTTCCACCATTTTTTTGTAATCTCTCCATCGCTTACAAAAGGCACATCCTCTTCACTGTTCACCAGTCTTAAAAGGACCTCAAAAAAGTCTTCTCCAAGCTGCTTTTTTGTAAGGCGCGCAAGAGTTTTCAGTTTCATATTTGAAACCAGTTTATTGGTAATCAGCTTTTCGGAAAGTCCCAATTGCATCAGCACCTTAAAAATCGTATCATGCCCGATTGGAGATGCATAAAAGGTTCCTATTTTGCTGTCTAAAGTCAATTTAGCCCTTTGATTGCTTTTTTCTTTCATCTAACTCCTCCACAATCTTAGCATACATTTCTTCATCCAAAATGTACTTGGTACGATAAATAATGAATCCTATCACGATACAAACAAGCGGCAAAATCATCATTGCCACTTTAAAAATCAAAAGTCCTTCACTTGTCATATCCGCTGCTGTTTCAGCTGTTTTCATACCGGAAAGAATGACTACGGCCCCTGTCACACCATTGGCAATTGCACCACCTGATTTATTGATAAAGGCCTGAATGGAAAGGGTAACACTGCCGTTTCTTTTTCCCAATTTCCACTCACCATATTCCACACTGTCTGTCAAAAACATCAGCATCATAAGCTGAATATATGCTTCTCCGATAAAAAGCAGTACACCTGCAATTCCGATATAAAGCATGGTTGTATTTGGTGCAAAGAAGAAAACAATATAACCTGCCACAACCATAAACGTCGCTATGAGATATAACGTTTTTCTCTTCATAATCTTTGTGAGGAAAGAGAACGAAACCATAGCCACAATCTGGGAAACACCCAGTACCACGGCAAATACGGAATACATTCCTTCATCCCCGTATACGTATTTAAAATAATAAATACCAAAACTTGTGGTGGTCATATAACCAATCATAAAAAGCATCATGGAAATAGCCGTAACAAGAAGCTGGTCATTTTTGAAAATAACCTTTACCATATCCTTTAACGTGGTGTGTTCTGTAGCACTTACAATGCTTCTGTCTTCTTTCACACCAAGTAAGGTAACGCTCTGGAACACCCACATAATTACAACCAAAATAATCGTAAATACCAAATACGCTTTCTGAAGACTTCCAACCACGCCGGCCAAAGCATTTGTGATAGGCACTACTAAGGTTACCACCGCAAAAAGACCTACACTGGCGCAAATTCTGGCAACAGAGCCGATAATTTCACGTTCACTCTGGCTCTTACTTAAGGAAGGCATCATAGACCAATAAGAAATATCATTCATTGTATAGGTAATGCCCCAAAGTACATAAAGCACACCGAAAACCACTATGTACGCCGCGCCCTTCAGACCAAAATCCACAAACAAAAGAATCGTCAAAATACCGGCAAAAATAATTCCCACCAAAATCCAAGGCTTATATTTTCCCCATCTTGTATTGGTATTATCAACAATTACCCCCATAACCGGATCGTTTAGGGCATCAAAAATTCTTGCGCCCAAAATAATGGCAGTCACCCACCACAAAACATTCGTTTCAAGACTCAATACGTCTGTCAAATAAAACATCAGGTACATACTAATCATGGTATATACCATATCGCGTCCTAAAGTCCCCAGTCCATAGGTAACTCGATTACGCTTGTTTGCTTTCTCCATTCTAACCCTCCTGTTTTATGGTAAAGCGCCATTCTAAAGCCGCCGGCCTGCTACTCCAAGTTTTCCAGTTTCTTTATCAAATCCTCGAAACTTCCTCTTTCCCCATTCCAAGGATGTTCCTCGCACGGAATCATACAATCCGTCACCAAAAAGCAGTTCATACCAATAGATGAAGCTGCGTACATATCTTCTCTCTCATCATTTCCAACCATGAGACACTCTTCCGGTTTTACCCCTAAGCGCTCGCAAATTGATACAAAATACTGCGGATTCGGCTTGCAATAGCTGTCTGTTTCATAGGATGTAATAAACTCAAAATCATCCTCCGTAAGACCAATCCAACTAATCCTTGTTTTCTGACCGTCCATTGGGAAAAGCGGGTTGGTGGAAAGCACCACTTTTCTGCCCTTTTCTCCTGCAAGTGTAACTGCCTTCTTGGCCAATGGATTTTCTTTTGTAACCGCTTTTACATTGTGGAACTTCGTTGTGTAAAAGCCGTCACAAAGCGGCTTGATACGCTCACATTCATCTCCGATAACTTCCCGGAAACTAGCCCAAAAGGCATCCTTATTGGTTTTACTTCCGTCATTTGTTATCATTGCTTTGGTGCTTGCCCAAATCATATTTTTCAAGGTCTCAGGATCAATTTTTTCATCGCAGACCACCTTGGCGAGTTCCTTAAAATACGCCCCGATAAACTGATCCTGATCCATCGGCAACAATGTGCCGTCTAAGTCAAATAATACTGCTTTCATTTTCTATACTTCCTTCTAAACTTCTTCCATAATTTTATCTAAAAAGGCATAAACACCTTCTTCAACCCTTTTCATATCCACATAATAACTCATACCGTGACCGGCCTTTTCCACAAGCACAAGACTCTTGTCCGAAATGCAGGCCTCATAATTTTGATGAGTCATATCGCAGGGTACAAAATCATCGTCTATTCCGTGAATAAAAAGCACCGGCACTTTGACTTTTTTCATCGCCTCAAGCGGTGATGTTTCCTCTACATCAAAGCCACCGTAAATTCTTGCTCCCAGTTTCACCAACCAGTAAGAAGGCTCCACCGGCAACTTCATTCCTTTAATCACACTTTTTAAAATATCTTTTGCAGACGAATAACCACAGTCCGCGCCAATACCAAGTACATTTTCCGGCAAATCTCTTCCCGCCGCGGTCATAACCGTAGCAGCGCCCATAGAAATTCCCCAAAGAATCACTTTTTTGTCTTCCCCGAAGCGTTCTTTTACATACTCAATCCAGCTAAGGCAGTCATAACTTTCACGGATACCGAAGGTAATTGTCTTACCTTCACTTTCCTTATGACTTCTCTGTGTTGCCACTAAAATATTGATTCCTTTTTCAGTTCCGATGGAATAAATTCCGCTTCCATCTCTTGTGGCATTTGCTCTGTAACCGTGAAAAAAGATAAGTACCGGTTTGTCCTTTTGTCCTTCATAAAATTTTCCGTGAAGTTTAAGGCCGTCAAAGGATGTAGTGTAAACTTCTTCACACGGAATCTTCAAAAATGCATCTATATTCTTTTTGAGCATTTCCTCATAAGGTGCATAAAACGGCGAATCCGGCATTTCATCCGGTGCCCCGATTACTTTATCATTTCTGGCAAACGCCATTCTATATACAACATAGGCACCTATCAGGACTGCCAATATAAGTATCATCACAATTATTCCAATCCATACAAAGAGCATTTCTTGCTTTCTCCTTTTTCCGTGAGCTTTTAGACCCTACTTACCCATCATATAAACATTACCTTTTATTATACTTCAATATGCGGTTTTATTCAAGAAAAGCGTGCGAAAGTTTACCGGAAGAAGACTTTACAAAAACACAAAAATCCCAGCCGATAAGCTGAGATTTTTAAAACATTATACCGTTTTACTCAAATACTTTTCTTTTGTCGCCATTCCTCCGCGTATATGTCGTTCCGACTTATTGACATCGAGAACCTTTCTGGCCTCGGCCGCCAGATGCGGATTTACCTGCATAAGCCTGTCGGTTACGTCCTTATGTACTGTCGATTTGCTGACCCCAAACTTCTTCGCGGTCTGCCTGACCGTGGCGTTATTCTCAATAATATACGTGGCAATGTTCATTGCTCTTTCTTCGATATAATCTTTCAATATACCCTCGCAAAATGCATTTTTTACATTTTATGCGGGGGATTTTATATAATATGACTACGCTACTATTTTTTCTCTTTCTTATGCTCTAATTCATACAAACGCCTGATCATAACATTTATTATACAATCAGAATAACACTGGGAACCACTGCAATTACTTGGTTTATTACACACTTTAAAAACTCCATTTACTAATATTCGACCTTTACTATCTTTTGATGTAATATTGCTCATTATTTTTCTCCTTAAAATGATATTCACGCTTGATTTTTTTCTTCATTCGTATTACAATCACTTTCAAAAGAAGCGGGTTTCTGACCATCTGACAAATTTGTCCATGATGGGTATCTCGTTTCTTTTTTTATATTTTGTATATCATATAAATATAGCTTGCCGGCTGCAGAATATCTTACGATAAGAACCGCCTGATAAACATTATATTCTATAATTTCCCCATCATCATTCATCACCGGCAACGCAAATCGTGTATTATATCGAAACCATCCTTTTCCAGCTCTATTTTTATGTTTATTATCAAAGTCTTCTTTCCATCTCTTTTCAGTTGCAATTTCAATCATTTTAGGAATTCCTTGCGACATATTAGCTTTCACCTTAGGTAATGCACCAACTAATTTGTTTGTGTAATCCGAACCCGTATATTCATCCACAAACATTTTATCTATTAAAATTAAATCCTTTGTTTCGGAAATTTCAAAAACTTTTCCTATGTAGCGAATTAAATATTTTTCTACTTCTTTCCAAGAAATACTTCGTTTCCCTTTAAAGATTATTTGCGGAATTACTACTATCCTTTCACCCTTTTCGTCTATCATCACTAAAGCATTATTCATTAAATTTATATTATCCTCCCTTTGTTATATATTATATAAATATATTCTATACTATTAGTATCTTTCTTTCAAGCAATATTTATTGTATACTTTCATTAGAATAAATATATAAAGGAGTTCTCACTATGGAAACTGAAAACTATGGAGCTTTAATCAAAAATTTACGAATACAAAACGGTTTAACCCAAAACCAAGTGGCTGAATCCCTCGGTGTTACTCCCGGCTATATCAGCAATGTGGAAAATAATCGTACTGCGATGTCACTACGTATATTGACCTATTACGCCCGCCTTGTCGGCTGTTCGTTAGATTCTCTTGTTGGCGAATTGGAACCTGAATACGCGGAAACTGCACTTGATAGGGAACTTTATGAAGCGATTATTGGATTGGATATTGAAACGAAAGAAAAACTATTGAAGACCATTGAAATCTGGAAAAAATGAAGCAGCGCCATTGACAACATTAATGATTTATTATTATGTATACAAAATACCGGTGAAATCACACTATGTAATCTCACCGGTATATATTTTAGATTATAACAAATTGTTTTTCCTAAATTCATCCATATACTTTTTACATGCATATGCTTCCATTAGTTTTTCGTCTTCCCACGTCCACTTTTTTTCAACTTCTATTTTCTGAACAGTTTCCTCTTCTGATGGTTCAGCAGGGAATATATCACAAGGATATTGCTCACAGTAACCGCAGTGAATATATTGTTTTTTTATGACACACTTTCTTGCTTCACATGCAGGACTAAATAATACAGCATTATCTTTTTCACAACTACATCCATCACAAATAATCGTATCAGGGTCTGGTTCAAAACCGCTCCATATTTTGCTCCATACCTTACATATCTCTTCCCTTCTATCTTCTTTTTCTACATTAGGACGATAAATCAAGCACAAATCACATCGCATACCACATTTTGAAAATATTTTATTATCATTCACTCATTTCACCTACTCTATACCTTCCTACAACAATGTTTTACAATCCAGCGTGTATCTTTCGTTGCCTCTTCTCACTTCAATCCAAACACCCTTTCTACCATCATAAAAGTTTCTTCTATTGTTCTTGTATCATCTCTCTTAATTACATTAAATCCTGAATTAAGAAACTTATTATATTTTTCTTCTGAATTAACCCGCATCAGACATTTTCTGAAATTATCAATTGCCTTATCCGGATTTTCCTCTTCTAATAACAGTCGATACAAAAATTGTTTTTCTTTATCCGGTCGGTCAAAAAATCTGTTAACCGATATCTCTGGTTTGGCAAGCATAATTAACACATGCTCCATGTCTGAAATCTCAGTTAGCACATCCACAGGAATATTTGTATCCACAAACACCGGTCTATCTTGCTTTGATAATTCTTCTAATATTTGTAACTCTATAATTGTGCATTTCTTTTGCATAGCCTTTGCCGCGTTCAGAAGGACGCACAGAATAACCACAATGTCCTCCCCATGTGCCTAAAATAGGATGATTTATATGATGACGCAAATCTATCACGCCCACAACTTTGTCATCACTTTTGCGCACAGCTATGTACATATGCGAAGAAACTGCCGTTCCTACTTCATTGCAGGTTTCTTCGCTCTTTCTAAGTTCACATATCTTTATCCATTCTTCTGCAGACTCACTTGTATCAAGTGACATACATCCCGCAAACTGGTCTTCACTTTCTGCGTCACACTCTAATATCTCTTGGCGAAATCGCCATATGTCATCTGCGTATTTAGTATTTACCTCAATCAATTCGATTTGCTCCATTAGTTCATCTCCTTAACCACCAATTCTCAAAACTAATTATACTCAGATAATTCTGTAAACACCACTTGATTACCATCAGCAACGCCACAATACACCTGACTATTATAAGTACCAATAGCACAATAATGTTGTAGAACATATTTAGCGGTATATGGCATTTCCAATGAATTCACTTTTGATAAATCAAACCATTGTAGTTTTCCCTCATTCGAGTTCATACTAATCTGTGCTCCATCATCAACCTTCGCAAAAAAGTAATAATTCTGTCTAATTTCACCTTTTACACTTCTTAATGCTATATATCGCATCTCTAAATCTCGTAATTCTTTTTCTGTAATACCAATTTCCTCTTCCAGTTCTCGTAACACACAACGTCTTGCGTTGTTCAACTCATTTTCTTCAAAATGACCTCCTGCGGAAGCAACCCATACATTGTTTACAACTTTTCCACCTTGTCTATAAAGTAATAATATTTTGTTGCCACATAATATGTATATTGCGGTCATATTTTTAAGTTTTCCATCTATCATATTATCTCTCGTTTACATTCTTATTTCCGATTTAAAATACTGTTCCTGAAAATAAACTTGTTTTTCAATTTCTTCTGCAGTAAAACATACATTTTCAGGTGTAACAACCCACTTTTCTTCCACATCATCATATCTATGAATAATAGCAATAATGACTCCACTAAATTCTTCAACAGTTTCATCCACACCCAGTACATATGCATCTTGTTCTTCTCCATCCGGTGCCATAATACCTTCTATGTATCCGTAATTTATAGGATAATATACATCTTTATGCTTTGGATGATAACTTCCCATCGGCCTATCAATTTTCACTGTTACCTTTTTCCCAATCATCTTTTCCTCCAATTAAGATTCTATAATTCCTCAAGCATTCTTTTCTGCTCTTTCTTACTAAACTTTGAAAATACGGTATCATATGCCAAATCTATCATATTCAACAATTCTTCATCTGAAAAATCGCTCAAAAATACCGTATTCCAATATGGTTGTTGTACTGGCGGACAATGATATCCTCTTACTACTTTTTCCGGATATGCCATTCTATAGAACAATCCAGCATCAGCAGTACACTTCAATGTAATTTTATAATCATACTCATATGGATACAGCTGTGCAAAAATTTTACCATTCAACTTATAGCAAATTGGCACATCACCAAATGGACAATCCTCGTATGCTCCCTGCTTGCTCATACAATAATTTTTTATATCTTGAACTTGCATTCTAATCACCTTTATTAACCAATGAATCTTTTATAGAAGTGATTGTCTGATAACATTCTTTTTATAGATTCAAACTTACATTCACATAATCTTTCACACAATCCCAGAACTTCGTCGTTAAGAAAGTCTTTCACTTCATATCTTTTAATTCCATCCTGAAGGTGAAACAAAAACACTACTCCATTTTCCGTTATATATTCATTCCAATACTCAAATTCAAGATGTGCTGAAATAAACTCTTCCCATATCATAGCTTTCTCTTTTGGAAAAGATACCATAAAATTTCCACCATCACGATTAATTTCAAACCCTTGATGTTCCAACTTATATATTGATTCATCTATTCCCATTACATATGAATGATACATTGTTTACACCTCCTACATTAATCCTTACTTTAATCCCAAAACTCTTTCCACCATCCAAAAAGTTTCTTCTATTGTTCTCTCATCATCTCGTTTAATAACACTAAAACCCGAATTAAGAAACTTGTTATATGCTTCTTTGGAATTAATTCGCATTAAACACTTTCTAAAATTATCCATCGCCTTATCAGTATTCTCCTCCTCTAATAACAATTGATATAAGAATTGTTTTTCTTTGTCCGGACGTTCAAAAAATCTATTAACAGATATCTCTGGTTCTGCAAGCATAATCAACACATGCTTTCTATCTGAAATTTCCCACAAAACCTCTACAGGAATGTTGGTATCTACAAAGACCAGTCTGCCTTGTTTTGATAATTCTTCTAATATTTGTAACTCCAAAATAGTACATTCCCTCGTAACTACTTTTATCCATTCTTCATACTCATCCGGAGTTCTTCTTACAAAACATCTCCAATCTTTTAAATCTCTAGTATATGTCAATCCTGGGAATTCGCTACTATCTAATTCCGGCAATTTTACATCATGATAATTTTCTTCACATACAATTCCGTTGTACTTTTCAGCTAACATTTTTACCATAGTTGATTTGCCAGCATATGCAGTTCCATTAATAAAATAAACATTTTTATATTTCTTCATTCTTTAACCACTCCACGGACTTTTTTAAAGCCTCTATTGTCTTTGTTTCTAAAACACATCTTGCATTGCATGTCTTAGCCACATTCAAACGTTCAAGCAAGTCTATTGCTCCATCACCTAATGCCAAATGATTTTTCGGCGGATTTTCTCTTCCGTCATGAATATGAAAATGCCTTAACTTGTCCTTATTTCTAAGTATAAACGGTACATCAATTTCTCCTGTTGCTTTTGAATGCCCTATATCCCATGTCAAAACAAAATCGTTACTCTTTAACATACTTTCTATTGCCTTTTTTTCATATTCTCGAAATACATCTGTATTTTCAATGGCAATCTGTATGTCTGCATCTCCAATCCATTCTTCACACAATTTTATGAAGCGTAAAAAATAATCCATATAAACATCAAAATCTCTCTCATACATTTGAACCTTTTTGTCCGGCAATGTAATATATATTCCGTGATGCATATGCATATTGATTGTTAATGGTTGTTCCTTCTTTCCATACTTATTCTTTAATTCCACAAAATGTTTTGCAACTTCTATTGTGCGGTGTACTGTTTCCAAATAAGCATCTCTGACCAATGGATTGAAATCTGCAACATTCAAATTCTCATCCAAATGAATTGTATAATAAATGCCCGCTTCATCAGCTTTTTTATAAAACCAATCTATATCCTCAATTTTGTCAATTTGATATTCTGGAAAATTCATATTTAATTCAATAAAGGATAGCCCCAATTCTTTGCATAGCGCAATATTCTCCTCAAGCGTTCTATTTTCAATTAAGGTTGGCATTCCGAATTCTAACATAAAAGCGCCTCCTTCTTTCTTAAACTTTTTCAGCTCACTCTGCTCTTGACATGAGCCTCCTTCGCATGTGGATTGATGACAACAAGGCGTTCCTATGCCTTTGGCACAGGTTGCCCTGACAACAAGTCTACCACATGCTACTCATGTAAAGAGCAGCGTATAAATACACATTTCCCATTATACCAAAAACACTCCCGATTTTCTACCGGAAGTGTCCTTGCATTATCTCTATTCAATTACCCAAACAACCTTACCTTTCCACCGTTCTACATTGTTACATCCATATGTACTGTCGATTTGCTGACCCCAAACTTCTTCGCGGTCTGCCTGACCGTGGC
>CAZMND010000008.1:0-45085 GCA_964567585.1 uncultured Lachnospiraceae bacterium | reverse complement strand
GTGATGAAGCTCCTGGAACATTTGAATTATATCAGGGACGTAAATTTAAAGTTTACCGTGGTATGGGTTCTATCGCAGCTATGGAAAATGGTAGTAAAGACCGTTACTTCCAGTCTAATGCAAAGAAACTTGTCCCGGAAGGTGTTGAAGGACGAGTTGCATACAAAGGCAACTTGGAAGATACAGTATTCCAGTTGATGGGTGGTCTTCGTTCCGGTATGGGTTACTGCGGTGCAGAAAACATTCCGTATTTACAGGAAAACGGTAAATTTGTTAAGATTTCAGCAGCTTCATTAAAGGAAAGTCATCCACATGACATTCAGATTACAAAAGAAGCTCCGAACTACAGTACAGATTCATAAGATGGTTTTAAAGAAAGAGTTGTTGCAGATGTCTGTGACAACTCTTTTTATTGCAATCTAATACATTGCTATGGTAAAATTTATATGTATTGTGGGTATTTTTTTCGGAGGTATTTATGGGCCAGTTTAAACAACCGAAGGATTTGTTTTTTCAACTTAGTATGATGGAATATAAACAGTGGAAATCATTGCAACGCTGGTTTGGGGATGTTGCCAATATTTATGTTTCATGTCTAGATGCGGAAGGACATGAAATGATGGAAGCAGCAGGAGATAAAGAGGAACTGGAGAAACTGCGTAGTTATTTGGATTCTGATCAAAATAATGCGTTATTGTACAGAATCAGGACAAGCGGGATGGAAGACCAGATTATAGAAGATACCATATATCCCAATGTAAAAATTGCCGTAATTTCCATAAAAATGGAAGATGAGGTGGTTTTGAACTGGTTTATTGTCGGTATCTTGTCGGATTGTGTTGCTACGGGATATTCAATGGAACCGGTGGAAGGTTTTTCGAGAATGACAACAGAAAAGAAATTTTTGGAAGCCTTGGATATTATTCGTGTTTTTAGTATTTACAGTTTGAGTAAAAGTGCCTCACAGGTAAAAAATGAAATTGCGACAAAGAAGGCAGGCGAGAATGAGCGAGAATTAAGCCAGACAATTCGCAGACTGGAAACAAATGCCAATATTCTTTCGTCTTTAGATAGTGAAGAACCATTGGAAGCAATTTTGCAGAATATGATGGGTGTTTTATCGGAATACTTAGAAGTTACGGGTGCACAGCTTTACAGAATGCGTTCGGATAATAAATTGATGGATATGATTGTGGAATGGACTAAAACCGGTGTTGTAACGGCTTATGATAAAACCCAGAATATTCCTAAACATACTTATTTGACAGAGGAAGAACCATTTATTATTTCATCCAATACATTCAGTCATCCGCAGATCGAAGAGCAGATGAAAGACTATAAAATTAAGGCATTGATGAGTTTCCCAATTTTTATAAACGGCCGTGTTTCTATGTATATATGTTTTACGGAGACTGAAAAGGACCGTATGTGGAAAATTGATGAAGTGAAATTTATCAAAAATGCCGTGAAAATCATTGAAGGTGTTATTACAAAGCGTATTCAGAAAAATTCGCTTGCAAGTTCTTATGCATCACTTGAATCTGTATTGGAACATATCGGATGTGGAATTTATGTAAGACGTATTGAAGATAATAAACCGCTTTTTATAAACCGCCATTTTAAGGAAATATTTAAAGAAGAAATTGAACATTTTAAAATAGATACAATTTTAGATAAAATGCTTTATATGGGTAATAACAGTGGTTACTGCGAATGGGGACAGCAAGCTATGAACCGCTGGTACGATATCAAATATGCGCCTATAAATTGGGTGGACGGCAGACAGGTAATGCTGTTCGCAGCGTTTGATACAACGGATAAAAAGAAGTATCAGCAAAAGATAGAGATGCAGGCTTCTACAGACTTTTTAACCGGTTTACTAAATCGTATGAGTTGTGAAAGAGATCTTGCAAAATTTATTGATGAAACAAATAATAATAGCAGTTTTGGTTCGGTTTTATATATCGATTTAGATGATTTTAAACACATTAATGATGCACTGGGACATCAGTACGGAGATGCACTTCTTAGAAATATTGCACACAGTTTCAGACAAGTAAGAGGCATTGAGAATACCTGTTATAGAGTGGGTGGCGATGAGTTTGTTATCATTGTTGCACCGGAGGTGTTTGAAGAAGAAGAACGTATTATTCGTGATATTTATGCGATTTTTGACAGACCGTGGTTTTTAAAGGATGCAGATTATTATTGCCGAATGAGTATGGGCAGGGTGCGATTCCCGGATGATGCTCAGGATGTCCAGGAAATTATCAAAAATGCGGATGTGGCTATGTATGCCAAAAAACGAGACGGTAAAAAACGTTCAGCAGAATACGAAGAGAAATTTAGTACCGGTGTGGCGTCTGATAGAAGACTGGATATGGAAAAAAATATGCGTCAGGCCACAGAAGGTGATTATCGAGAATTTTTAGTATATTATCAGCCGCTGACGGATATTTCCCTTCCGGGAGCCCCATGCTGTGGTGCCGAGGCACTTATCAGATGGAACAGCGAACAGCTTGGTTTTATATCGCCGGGAGAATTTATTCCACTGGCTGAGTATCTGGGACTGATTAATCCAATCGGAAATCACGTATTGGAAACAGCCTGTCTGGATTGTAAGAGATGGAATGAAAACGGACACCCGAATTATAAGGTGAATGTCAATTTATCGGTGGTTCAGCTTTTACAGCCGGATATAGTTGATATCGTGGAAAAAATGGTGAAAAAGACCGGAATTAACCCACATAACCTTACATTAGAGGTTACGGAGGGGCTTGCCATTCATGATATGGAACGTATGAAAAAGATTCTGGAAGATATTAAAAAGATTGGTGTACGAATTGCACTGGATGATTTTGGAACGGGATATTCGTCTTTGAATCATATACGTGAAATACCGTTTGATGTTATTAAGGTGGATCAAAGTTTTGTAAAAGATTTGGACAAGGATGCGTATTCACAGTCCTTTATCAAGATGGTATCGGAATTAGCAAATACCATCGGAGTAAGTATCTGCGTAGAAGGCGTTGAAACGAAGGAACAGTATCAGATTTTACAGGGGATGAAAGTACGTCTGGTACAGGGATATTATTTTGACAGACCTATGCCAAAAAAAGATTTTGAGGAGAAATATGTGTAGACCAAAAGGTTTACCATATAGTAGAAAACAATGAGATTAGCACAGTTATGTGATTACAACAAAATTTTTATTCAAACTCACGATAATCCGGATGCGGATGCAATTGCATCCGGATTCGGACTGTATACTTTCTTTAAAGCCCGGGGAAAAGAAGTTGTTCTTTTTTATAGCGGAAGAAATCGAATCAGTAAATCCAATTTAACCCTGTTGGTAAAAAAACTTAATATTCCGTTGCAGTATAAAGAACCATCAGATGAAAAATTGCCGGGGCTGCTTATTACGGTGGACTGCCAATGGGGAGCAGGTAATGTGACAAAGTTTGAAGCGGAGGATATAGCAATCATTGACCATCATCAGATGGAAATAACAGATGTTGAAAAGACATTTATACATTCAAATCTGGGGGCTTGCAGTACTCTTGTGTGGACGATGCTTCAAGAAGAAAAGTTTCCTGTAAATGACAACTTCAATTTGTGTACGGCGCTGTATTATGGCTTATATTCGGATACGAATCAGTTTGGAGAAATCCATAATCCGTCAGACAAGGATATGCGTGATGAAATTCCATATAACAGTACTCTGATTCATATGCTTAACAATTCTAACATTTCATTAAGAGAATTGGAAATTGCCGGAATTGCGATGATTAGAACTATACACAATGATGACTATAATTATGCAATTATTAAGGCGCAGCCATGTGATCCGAATATTTTAGGTTTGATTAGTGACTTTTTATTACAGGTGGATCAGGTGTGGACCTGTGTTGTATATATGCAGAATGAAGCCGGATATAAATTTTCCGTACGTAGCTGCATCAAAGAGGTAAATGCCAACGAATTGGCTGCATTTCTTGCATCAGATATCGGTTCCGGCGGTGGACATATCCAGAAGGCCGGTGGCTTTATTCCGATTTCGAAGTATGAAGATAAGTATCCGACCTTGCATTCGGAGGCATATTTCAGTGAAAAGATGAATGAGTATTTTGAGTCCTTTGACATTATTTATGCAGCTGATTATCAAGTTGATGTATCGAAAATGCAGTGTTATAAGAAAATCAAAAGACCGCTTGGCTTTGTTGCTGCAAACGAAGTATTTCCGGATAATACACCTATTAAGGTACGTACGTTGGAAGGCGATATGGATTTAATAGTAGAACCGGATTTGATTATTATGATTGGTATCAGGGGAGAGGTTTATCCGAATAGAAAAGCCAAATTTGACCATACCTATGAAGTCATCAGTCAGGAATGTAATCTGGAAGAATGTACAGTGAATATGACTTATGAGCCTACGGTGATTAACCGTATTACTGGTGAAAAAGTGAATTTGTCAAGGTTTGCCCACACCTGCAGACCGTCAGGTGAAACTCATATTCGTGCAAAGAAAATTAAAAAGGCGGTTAAAATCTTTGCATTGTGGGATGAAAACAGATATATGCTGGGACATCCCGGAGACTATCTTGCTATCAGAAGTGATGATGCACACGATATCTATATAGTTGCAGAAGATATTTTTGGAATTTCGTATGAACCGTATGATGAGGGAGAAGAGCATGGATGTGACAACTAATCACAAAATGCGCTATGATGCGTTTATCAGCTACAGACACTCGGAATTGGACAAGTTTGTAGCTGAAGAATTACATAAACAATTAGAAACATTTAAAATACCGAAAAAAATATCGGAAAAGTGCAATAAGAAACGAATCAGCCGTATTTTTAGGGATAAGGATGAACTGCCTATTACAAGTAATCTGGCGGACCCGATTCTGAATGCGTTGAAACAGTCCGAGTTTTTGATTGTTATTTGTTCACCCAGATTGAAAGAATCATTGTGGTGTAAGCGTGAAATAGAAAATTTCATTGAAATGCATGGTCAGGAAAAAGTGCTTGCTGTTTTAATTGAAGGTGAACCGAGTGAATCCTTTCCGGAGGAACTTTTATACAGAGAAAAAACAGTGACTTTGGAAAATGGGGAATTAGCAGTTGTAAAAGAAGCAGTAGAGCCATTGGCTGCTGATGTTCGCGGAAAAAATAAAAAAGAAATTAAAAAACTGATAAAAACAGAAATGTTGCGTCTTCTGGCATCAATGCTACAGTGCAATTATGATGATTTGAAACAGCGTCATAAAGAACGAAAAATGCACCGTATGCTGGCATTGGCAGCAGGTGTGTGCTTTGTGGGGCTTGCATTTGGTACAGTTAGTACGATTATGGCACTGCAAATACACAACCAGAAGGAGCAAATTGACAGACAGTACTGGGAAGCACTTGAAACCAATGCAAAAATGAGCTCAGACAACGCGCTTGAACTTTTGGAAGTCGGCGATAGAATCGGAGCAATTACAATGTCTCGTGAATTGTTGCCGAATGATTTGGAAAATCAGGATATCCCGTATACTGCAGAAGCATATTATGCATTGACACAAAGTGTGTATCCATACGCGGCAGGTAATGTACTTCGTCCAATATTCCAGATAAAAGAAAATGCCGAAATCAAGGATATTATGCTTTCTCATAACTGGAATAAAGTCTGTGTACGCACAAAATATGATAAGTTGACAGTTTGGGATATTCAAAATAAGGAAAAGTGCGCAGAAATTGATTTAAACAAATTTTCCACCTATGGCGTGTATGATAGTGGTGTTGCATTTTTAGGAGAAGATAAGTTGGCACTATTAACATACGACGAAATTTTAATTATTGATTTGAATAGTGATGAATATGGTGAGGTAAGTGAGCGTATTAGTTGTGGAGACAAAGGTTTTCCAAGGGGACTTTTGACTGATACAAGCGGTAAATATATCGTTGCAGTGTTTGCTTCAGCAGTGTGTATATATGACGCAGAATCAACTGAATTAATTAATACTTTCTCTGCGAGAGATAATTTAGAGGTTGTGGATGGAGAAATATCTTTTAGGGGAGAAAATGAATTAATTGTAGTATATGGTACTTCGGGTTTAAGTAAGACACAAGAAAATTTTGAAATACAGTGGATTAATTTAATAGATGGGAATATAATTAATACATTTGAGGTGCCATATGGAAAAAATGCAATAGTGGATACGAATAAAGATTCGTTGTTTGTCGCAGTGAATGGAGATTCCAAGGAATTGACCAGTATCTTTGATACAGTAGATGATGCAGATATTTATTGTTTTGACATCGAAACGGGAGCAAAAAGATGGGAATACCATACAGAAGACGAGTTTATAAACAGTATTGTGGTGCCTTATGAAGGTTATGATTGCTTTTTGTTTGAATCCTATGCCCAAATTACGGCATTAGAAGGAAATACCGGTGAAGTGATAGGACAATTTAGTTTTGGAAGTGATATTGTTAATATTTTCCCGCTTCAGACAGCGGATACCTATGTGGTGTTCACAAGGGACGGCGGACGAATTAACTTTATTCCGGAGAAAAATTATTATACAGAGGTTGCGGGAACGTTTATACCATCCACCACCAATATAAAACAAATAGAATGGGGAAATGACTTTTTTGTAGCGCTTCCGTATTCGTCCAAGGAACTAATTGTGTATGACTGGTATATGGATGAAGGTGCCAAAGAACTTTTGGATTTTGAAAATAGCTTAATTGAGTTTGTAGTAAGTGATGATGAAAAGTACAGTGCTGTTGAACTGTTAGGCTATGAACTTCATGTGATAGACAATGAAACAAAAGAAATTCTCGGGCAGGTTACCTGTGACAGCTATAGCAAAGGACTTCATTTTATTGGGGATGACAGAATCCAAAGAGTCAGTGGTGATGAAGTATTCCTCTATGATTTGCAGTGCAATTTGATTGAACAATATAGTCTGAGTGAAGAATATATTGGTTTTGATAGTGTGAGCGCAGATGGAAAATATGCGTTCGGAGATAATTATGAGGCATTGCTTGCAGTCAACTGTGAAACAAAAGAAGTAAAAGCGAAACTGTTAAAAGAACAGTGCGAGTATGATACAAACTGTTCCTATACATTTAGTAATGATGGTGACATATGTGTCATAATTGATAAGACAAAGGGACAGTGCAGAAGTTATGATACCGGCAGTAGTACACTGCTTCAGACGATTGACATTAATGCCACATACATAGAAAATGTTTGTTTTTCTGAAAACGACAACTATGTATATTTCATCTTTGAAGATGGTAGAGTAGCACAGCATAACAGTGAGACTATGGAACAAAAATGTGAAGTGGATTCATTGAATTACGTAACGGATGTTATTGTTGAAAAAGTGCAGGGTGAAATTACTAAGTACTATTTTTACAATGCAAGCGGGGCATATGTACTTGGGGATTACGACGGACAGTTGAAGGTAGAGCAATTTGTACCTTTGTTGAAAGCGGTGTTGGTAGACAACAATGAATACTGGGGCGTTGACTATAAAACACTGGTATCTTTCCCTATGTATACTTACGAAGAAATGCTTGGAAAAGCTGACCGGATATGCTATGATAATTCATTATGGAATAATAATTGATTAAGGAGGTAATCCTGCTTTTACAGTTAGTGGCAGGTGACCAAAAATGAGCGAAATTGAAAATGTAAATGTTGAAAAAGAAGATAAAGAAGTAGTTTCCAGAAACTTCATTGAACAGATTATCGACAAAGACTTGGCGGAGGGCGTATATGATACTGTCCGTACAAGATTTCCACCGGAACCGAACGGATATTTACACATCGGACATGCAAAAAGTATTTTGTTAAACTACGGACTGGCACAGCAGTATGGTGGTAAATTCAATATGCGTTTTGATGATACGAATCCTACAAAAGAGAAAACAGAGTTTGTAGATTCCATTAAAGCAGATATTGAATGGCTTGGTGCTGACTGGGAAGACAGACTGTTTTTTGCATCAGACTATTTTGATAAGATGTATGAAGGCGCTGTAAAGCTCATTAAAAAAGGAAAAGCCTATGTATCTGATTTGACGGCTGAACAGATGCGCGAATACCGTGGAACATTGACAGAACCGGGAAAAGATGATCCGAGCAGAAACAGAAGTGTAGAAGAAAATTTAGAACTTTTTGAAAATATGAAAAACGGCGTGTACGCAGACGGAGAAAAGGTTTTGCGTGCTAAAATCGATATGACATCTCCGAATATGAATATGCGTGACCCGATTATTTATCGTGTGGCACACATTGCACATCACAATACAGGTGACAAGTGGTGCATCTATCCGATGTACGATTTTGCGCATCCGATTGAAGATGCAATTGAAGGCATTACACATTCTATTTGTACTTTGGAATTTGAAGACCACAGACAATTATTTGACTGTGTTGTAAGATAATTGGAATATGAAAATCCACCAAAGCAGATTGAATTTGCAAAAATGTATTTAACGAATGTTGTAACAGGTAAACGTTACATCAAAAAGCTTGTAGAAGACGGCATTGTAGACGGCTGGGATGACCCACGCCTTGTGTCGATTGCGGCCCTTAGAAGAAGAGGCTTTACGCCGGACTCAATCAAAAAATTTGTGGATTTGTGTGGTGTTTCAAAGAGTAATTCTTCCGTGGATTATGCAATGCTTGAGTATTGTATCCGTGAAGATTTGAAAATGAAAGCAAAACGTGTTATGGCCGTTTTGGATCCGATTAAGCTTGTTATCGACAACTATCCGGAAGATATGACAGAAATGTTACCGGTAGTAAACAATTTGGAAAATCCGGACCTTGGCGAACGCGAAATTCCATTTGGCAGAGAAATCTACATCGAAAGAGATGACTTTATGGAAGAGCCGCCAAAGAAATATTTCCGTTTGTTCCCGGGTAATGAAGTACGACTGATGAATGCTTATTTTGTGAAATGTACCGGTTTTGAAAAAGACGAAAACGGTAATGTTACAGTGGTTCATTGTACTTATGATCCGGCAAGCCGTGGCGGTAACAGCCCTGACGGACGTAAAGTAAAAGGAACTATCCACTGGGTACCTGTTAAAGAGGCTGTAAAAGTAGAAGCCCGTTTGTATGAAAATATCATCGATGAAGAAAAAGGTGTCTATAATGAAGACGGAAGTCTCAACTTAAATCCGAATTCTTTAACTGTGCTGAAAGAGTGTTATGTAGAACCTGCTTTACTTGGTTCAAAGGCTTATGACAGCTTCCAGTTTGTAAGAAACGGCTTTTTCTGCGTGGACAGTAAAGATTCTAAAGATGATGCAATGGTATTTAACCGAATTGTATCGCTTAAGAGTTCATATAATTTGCCAAAATAAATCGATAAGAAATAGGAGAAGGATATGTCAGATTTATTGTCAGGATTAGGTTCTTTGGGGCTGGGGAGTCTTCAGGGAATGGAATTGTTTGAAGAAGATAAACATGAAGTAGCAACAGCAGAAAATGCGGCTGAAGAGGTTGTAATAGATGAGACGGAATTTCTTATCGATAAAACATACGAATGCCCTATTTGTGGCAGAAAGTTTAAATCCTTAATGCCAAAGACCGGAAAATCCAAACTTTTAAGTACGGATATGGATTTACGTCCTGTGCACGAACATGTGGACTTAACCAAATATGATGTCATTGTATGCCAAAATTGTGGATATGCGGTGCTCAGCCGATATCACGTAGGGCTTACAGAAAGACAGAAAAAAAGTATTTTGGAAAAAATCTCTCATAGCTATAAGAGCAATATGAAAAAGTACAGTACTTATACATATGAGGATGCACTTGCACGTTACCAGCTTGCACTTGTTAATTCTATCGTTAAACAGGCAAAACACAGTGAAAAAGCATATATTTGTTTAAAGGCCGGCTGGCTTATGAGAGGTTATGCAGAATGGCTTTTAACAAAAGAAGGACAAAAGACAGAAGATGCAGCAAAAAAACGTGAGCAGGCACTTAAGATGGAAGATGACTATCTGAAAAATGCCTTTGAAGGTTTCCAGTCAGCAATGGCCAATGAGTTGTTTCCAATTGCGGGTATGGATGAGAGCACAATGAATTATCTTTTAGCAGTTTTGGCATATCGGTTTGATAAATTAGAGATCGCCGGTCCGTTGGTATCCAAGATATTGGTATCGCCATCGGTAGGGGCAAGAACGAAGGATAAAGCCAGGGACTTAAAAGATTTGATTGTAGCCAAGTTAAAAGAAAACAAAAAAAATTAGCAAACAAAAAGCGTGTTACTTAACTCTAAGTAGCACGCTTTACTTTTATGCTATTGTGTATCTGTGTCGTCAGCAATGATGTCTTCAACAACTTCAACAGGTGTCTCTACCATTTCATCGTCCAAATCAAGTGGCTCGATATCCAAATCATCATCCTCTTCGTCTAAGTAGTCTTCTACAGCTTCATCACTTGCCGCGCCAACTTTCTGTTTTACCATACCAACTGTTTTTTCTAAAACATCTCCGGCTTTACTTACGAAAACATTTACCTTTTCGCCGGCTTTTTCAAAGTTCAGCGGAACATAGTTACGTGTAGTGGCTGCATCATCTGAGCCATCACCGTTTTCTGAGTCAAAATCAAAGGTTTCTTCTTCTTTCTTTTTCTTTAAGAAATAGTAAGTACCGGCAGCTGCGGTACCGATAAGTGCTGTTGCCAATAAAAATTTACCAAATTTTTTTGCCATAGTCCTGATCCCTCCAAACATACTTTATATTTTTATTTTACTATATCTTTAAAAATAATACTAATACTATTTTGAAAAAAATGAAATAAATTATGTGTAAAATTTTTCGAAAATTTTATGTGTAATGCTTCTTTGTGAATAAATACCATAGTTTATTCATCAGTGTAGCAATTCCTGCTCCGGATACGGGAAGTAGCAAGAGTGTATACGGGAAAATGGCACGGGCATTTGCTTCCCATAAAAAGTGGAATAAAAAGCCACCCAAAGCAATCAGAATGACTGTATATGGAAGCAGATTGCACTCTTTTTTACCAATATAGTTACTTAAGCAAAATAGCATAACTCCAAAATACAGTAATAACTGCAACTTGTTACAGAAAAAGATAAATATTCTGCCGCCATCTTTGCTATAGAAATTAGTGAAAAACATAGGTCTTTCCGAGCGGGTGTGTGCGGTAAGTTCTCTGGAGGCATAACTACCGTCAGACCACTGAGAGGCATATTTTTCAAAATAGAAATTAAAAGCTTCTCTTGGATTTTCTTTAAAATAGGCAAGCCGTTCATCAATTTGCTTTTTACTGTAGAGATTTATAAATTCCGTATTGTGTCCGGATTCCACATAAACGTTATAATTAAAGCCATTGTACCAGCCGCTGGCTTTTGGAGCATTTTGCATACCCATAGCAATATAGGCAATGGGAGGAGTCCCTGCATCCAAACTGCTTTCTGCGCGCGTTTCGTAAAAAAACTGAATGCCGGGCAATGTAAAGAGTGATATCAAAATATAACTACAAATTAGCAGTAAAAGTGACCATCTTTTTTTATGCAGGATAATCAGAAAAGTGATGATTATTAAAGCAATTAGGCAGATGATAATGTTTTTACGTGTTGCCACACTCAGAATAAAGCACAGTATATTCAGAAGATAAAGGAAAAACCTTGGAATACTTCTTCTGTGCGCTTTATGGGATGGTTCACAGGAATTAGTACCCGGAGACAGAAGCTTTATAAATGCCCAAAGTCCCACTACAAAAAAGGTCAGGGATGGAATATCACCGTATACTCTTAAAACGTAGAAATAAAGGGGGAGACAACCTAAAGTCATAATAAGACAACATACCGTAACAAAGGCATTTTGAAAGAGATTGTCTGTGAGTTTGTACAAAAAGTATATCAGAACCAACACCAATAATAAATTAATGAACTGTAAAAATACATAGGCTTCCATGTTTATGCCCAGTAGATTCCAAAGACGAAGCAATGGTTCGTAAAAGAAAATGAGTCCGATTTGGTGCGGATAAATCGATAAATAAGAGTCTATATTTATGTCAGTAAAATTGTTTTTTGCACAGTTCTGTGCAATTTGATAAACCAGCTGTGAATCTGAATTAGGTGCACTCTTGGCAAATACAATCAATAATGTGTCTGCAATTGCATAGATAGAAAGTGTAACTGCAAGAAGTATCCTGACAGTTAGGGTGGAATTTTTTTTGCAGGAAATATACAAAAGCAGCATAATTCCGAGAAAAACAAAAATACTGCCGATACCGGATAACACATTGTCTGCTGTAACGAATGTTTTTAAAGTTGTAATATCCGTATCGGTGGAAGAAAACAACAGTGCCCCTAAAAAAAGGAGAACTGAAAAGATTACGCCGATGAATTTTAATATGTAAAAGGATAAAGAGTATATAATATTTGTCGGGTTTATCATAAGATACTCCTTTAAAGTGCAAATTGTTAATCAGAATTATAGCACAGATATTTAGGGGGAGAAATAAAAATGAATAATATTGACGGAAATTAAATCAAAAAGAGATTGAAACTGTGTAAAAAGTGTGATATATTAGAAAAACCGACCGTTATGGTCAATTATGAGGTGTAGCTATGAATGAAAAGTTTTTTGATTTGAAAAAAGAAAAACAGGACAGGATGATAAATGCAGCTTTAAAAGCATTCGCTATTAATGGATATAAACGTGCCAGCACAGATGAAATTGTAAAGGATGCGGGAATCAGTAAGGGGTTATTATTCCACTATTTTGATACAAAGTTAGGACTTTATGAATTTGTGTATGATTACAGTGTGCGTTATATTGTAATGGAGATGAGCGCAGCAATCAGCCAGAAGGAAACGGATTTTTATGCATTATATGAGCAGAAGGAAATGTGCAAGATTCAGGCACTTAAGAACTATCCGTATATGCAACAGATGATAAACCGTTCTATGTTGGAGGATGATTCAGAGGCTGTGGCGGTAATCTGGGAGAGAAGAGACAGTTATAATCTTAAGATTGCGGAGATTATGAAGCAGGCGGATATGTCCAAGTTTACTGACAACGTGGATGTGCATAAATTACGCAAAATCATTGATTTCACGATTGAAGGACTGATGACGGAGAGATTCAGGGAACAAGCCTTTGATGTGGAAAAATTGATGGACGAAGTTATGGACTATTTCAAAATGTTGAAAAAGCTTACATACAAATAAAACGAAAAGTAAATGGCTATGGAATTTGGTTTTCCATAGCCATTTTTATGCATCTTGTTATTTTTTCATCTGATACCAGCCGTCAGCCGGGTAACCGCCTTTTAATTTTTGCATACCGCGCTGGAGAGCATCCTTGGAGTTTTTCCAGTCGGCGTTGACATTTTTGTAGTCGAATTTCTCAATAAACCAGCTCACATCTTCGTAAATGCGGTCCATATTCTTTTCCATAACAGGGAACATATCGTTAAAGAACTGTTCCTGGTCTTTTTCCTTCAGATGACGTACACTTGATTCACATACATCGCCGAAATGTGTGATACAAAAGCCCTTGCCGTTAATGAGCTTTTCACGGAAGGCAGGGTCTTCTTTGTACAAATAGAAGAATGTATCCATATAGCGGTCATAGGTTTTGGCAAATTCCTCGCAGATGTAACAGCTACATTTGCGTTTGTCTGCCCAGATGGCCACAGAGTTCTTCATTTCGCCCGATTTGGACAGTTTTTCGCCAAGGGATAGTTTTACCGGCTTACAGCCTTTAAACGTCGTTTTCATATCTTTAATCATCTTCTGATAATGGGTTTTGAGTATCCATGCATTGCCAAGTGCGTTGCCGTAGTGGAACATCTTGTTGAAATGGTCCTTACAAAAACCTTTTTCATCTGTGATGGCACGCATATCCTTTTCCATATAGGAAGAACCGGAGCCGATGCAGTAGTCCAGTAAATCCTGCTCAACATTTCTTTCAATAAAGCAAAACGGACATTCATCATTCGCATTTACCGCATCGTTTAACGGAATTGTGTATAATTTTTCTTTCATAAAAATACCTTCTTTATCTAGTTTTATTTTCTAGTCCTATTGTAAGGAAAAATGGAAGGATAAGCAAGGAAAAATTATGCATTACACTCCTGTTTCACTTTAGCAATTGCTTTTTTCACAGGCGGAAGGAATAATAATGCGATTGTTATTGCCGTTTCTGCGTAAATATAGGCACCATTATAGGCTAATGTGTAAAGGATTGGTGACCAGCCTTCCCAGGCATATTCGGCAAAGAATATGTAGCCTGACAGGGCAGAAAAAAGGTATCTTCCGGTTACGCCTGCAAGATAACCAATGATAAGACCGTGTCTCTTTTTCCAAAAGAAACTGCCAAGACCAAGAGCACCAAAAGCAAGGACATAGTCCATAACAACCTGCATGGGATAATACATCTGAGGGTCGATCACGAGCTGTACAAGGCCATATACGATGGCTGTGAGAATTCCAAGTTTCGGACCGTAAAAGTAGCCCGCGAGCACAACAAAAAGCATGCTCAAAAGGGTTACGGAACCGCCAAATGGGAATGAAAAAATCTTAATAAATGATGTGACTGTGGCAAGTGCGATTAAAAGCCCGCAAAATGCCAGATTTTTAATTTTAAACATAAAAAAACCTCCTAAAAGTGGAGGGGATACAATGACACATAAAAATAGCGCGCGCCTACTTAAAATGTCTGCTTCCTTACGCCGGTATTACCCGGTTCAAGTAATGAGGGTTAAAAGATGATGCATCATCTTTAATCTCAGCATTTGCTCCCCTAGCAATATATTTATTTTACGAACAACAATATAAGCAAAGTTTTTGGCTTTGTCAATAGACTTTCTAAAAAAATAGTATTATAATGACAAAGGTCTTGTGAAAAAGGAGGCATAATATGTATCAATATTTATTGTTTGATTTAGATGGTACGCTTACGGATTCGGCTGAAGGCATTATTAAGTGTGTCCAATATGCCGTGGAAAAAATGGGCGTAGCATCCAAAAGTAAAGAAGAATTAAAGGTATTTGTGGGACCTCCGCTTTCAGAAAGTTTTATGAAAGTGTTTGGTTTTTCAGAAGAAGAAGCTAAGCAGGCAATTGTATATTACAGAGAGCGTTTTAAACCTATCGGAATGTTTGAAAATGCGGTGTATGACGGAATTCCTAAGATGCTGAAAACTATGAAGGAACACGGAAAAATTAATCTGATTGCGTCCAGTAAGCCGGAAGCGTTTGTGAAAACAATTTTAGAACATTTTGATATTGCAAAATATTTTGATATTATAGTTGGTGCGTCTATGGACGAAAGCCGCAATACGAAGGAAGCGGTGATTGAAGAAGCCTTATCACAGCTGAAAAGTACAGACCAATATGGTCAATACAGTGACGACAAATGTGTCATGATAGGTGACAGAAAGTATGACATTTATGGAGCGAAGTATTTTGGACTCCGTAATATAGGAGTTTCTTATGGGTTTGCACCGGAAGGAGAACTGGAAGAAGCCGGCGCGGATGTGATTGTGGATACCGTAGAAGAATTGACACAGGTGTTATTGGAAGATTAGACAACTTGGTTGACATAACAAGGAGGAAACGGACTTATGAAAGGAAAAATCGAAGCTATAAAGCAAATATTATATGTGCTTTTACCACTCCTTGTTTTTGTGGTTTTGTATGATATCTGTGCGGCGTTGCTTGAGTATCTTGGGATAATGCTTTTAGGCAGTGTAAATGTCGCATGGCTTCAAAATAATGCAGGCACCTTTAGGGCTTTGTGCATTACGGGCGGTCTGACATTGACTTTTTTGTGTCTTTTGAAATTAGCGCTCGCGGATGGTTTTTTGACGCCGAAAAAAGAAGTGTGGAACATTCCTGTATGGAAATATATTGTTGTAGTGGCAGGGACTGCTTTAGTAACCTATGGGCTGAACTATTTGTTTGCCATGACGGGTTTTGCCACAAATTCCGAAAGTTATCAGAATGTGGCGAAAAACCAGTATGATGTGGCGGTTTTAGTAGGGCTTATTTTGTACGGCGTCGTTTCACCGTTTGTGGAAGAAGTGATTTTCCGTGGCTTTTTATACGGGAGAATGCGTGTATATATGCCTAAGGTGTGGGCAGTTTTGATTTCTTCAATGTTATTTGGTGTTTACCACGGAAATATGGTACAAGGGGTTTACGGATTTTTAATGGGACTTTTGTTTACCATGGTGTATGACAGATACAAGAATTTTTATCTGGCTGTCATTATGCACGCAATAGCCAATCTTGTGGGTTATTTTGTGCAGTTATATGGATTTATTTAGATTTATTCAAATTTGGAGATAAAGAGATACTATGAAACGTTTTTTGGAAGGAATTAAGGATGGAATTCCGATTGGACTCGGCTATTTGTCGGTTTCTTTCACATTCGGTATTGCAGCCGTAGCACCGGGGGAAGGCGGACAGGCTTTGACGGTATGGCAGGCATTACTGATATCAATGACGAATTTAACAAGTGCGGGACAGGTGGCCGGACTTCAGATTATGTTATTCGGCGGTTCGCTGATTGAAATGGCAATTTCGGAGTTTATTATTAATTTGAGATATTCCCTGATGTCCATTTCACTGTCGCAGAAGGTGAATCGTAAATTTAAAGGAATTTACAGATGGCTCCTCGGTTTTGGGATAACCGATGAAATTTACGCCGTGGCGGTTTTGCATAAAGGGGAAGTTAGCAGAAGTTATTTTCTGGGACTTATGACGATTCCCTATATTGGATGGTCTCTTGGAACGCTGCTTGGTGCTTTGAGCGGAAATTTGTTGCCGGCAATTGTATGCAGCGCACTGGGACTGGCTATTTACGGTATGTTTATTGCCATCATTGTGCCACCTATGAAAAAATCAAGAAGCACACTTATGGTTGTGTGTATAGCAATTATTTTAAGCTGCCTGTTTGCTTATGTGCCGGGGCTGAAAGAGGTTTCTGTCGGCTTTACCATTATTATTTGTGCGGTTGTGGCGTCTGTTATCGGGGCAATCTTTTTCCCTGCCACGGATACGGAAGATGAAGATGAAGAGGAAGAGGAGGATGCATTATGAATATAAAAGATTATTTCGCCTTTCTCCTTGTGATGGCACTTGTTACATATCTGGTAAGGGCTATTCCCTTTGTGGCTTTTCGTAAAAAAATAAAGAATCGCTTTTTCAAGTCATTTCTTGCGTATGTGCCATATGCGGTACTTGGTGCGATGACTTTTCCTGCAATTTTTACTTCCACGGGAAGCGTGATATCGGCTGTGGTAGGATGCTTGGTAGCAGTTTTTCTTGCTTTTAAGGAAAAGAGCCTGTTAACAGTTGCGCTATCAGCTTGCGGAGCGGTTTTGGTGGTAGAACTTTTGCAGATGTATGTGATATGAGAGGGAAGAGGGCCTGCGCACTAAAATCGTGCGCGGTCCATTTTACACTATTGACGTTATTGCGTAATCGGTTCTAACCATATAGCTACTAAATGGTTCTGTGGGCAGAAGAATTTCAATTTTTTCAGAGGTCATTCTAACCATATGCCAGAAATTATGCTATATGGTCAGATAAAAAACGTCTAAATTATTCACAATTGATAAAAAGTATCTACCCATAAGAAGTCATTTGATTTTCAGGGGTAGAAAGTAGCAAATAAGAACAACCAAATTATCTTACCATAAGATGTAAACAACAGACAGTGGTAAGAAAAAGGCCGATGTTTCAAGAATTTTTATTCTTTAGAGCGACAGCACCTTTTAATATTTTTTTAATGACACCAAATGTAAAGTATAGTATCAGAGTTTTCTTTAACAGAAGATAAAGCGAAAGAATATGTAGCTATATATTGGTAAAAAATGGCTCCGACCTTGCGCCGGAGCCATTCTAAATATATACAAAATTTTAATTTTACAATACTTGTACACCGCGCTCGGCCAGATAATTCATTTCTTCTTCTGACCAGAGAGAACACTGTACTTCGGCAATGTGCGCTTTTCTTAAGAAAAACATACAAATACGGGACTGACCTATACCACCACCGATTGTGTAAGGCAATTCTTTGTTAAGAACCGCTTTTTGGAATGGAAGTTCGGCTCTGTCCATACAACCTGCTTTTTCAAGCTGTTCTTTGAGGGCAACTTCATCAACACGGATACCCATGGAAGACAATTCCAATGCAATATCAAGAACCGGGTAGTAAACAATGATATCAGCATTTAATGCCCAGTCATCATAGTCAGGTGCACGGCCATCGTGTGGCTCGCCACTTGCCAGTTTGTCACCAATCTGCATAACGCAAACGGCACCTTTTGCTTTGGCAATATAGTATTCTCTTTCCTTCGGAGTGTTTTCCGGGAACATTTCTTCCAATTCAGCAGTTGTTACGAAGAAAATATCATGAGGAAGAATTTCTTCGATGTAATCGTACTCAATTGCCA
This sequence comes from uncultured Lachnospiraceae bacterium, assembly GCA_964567585.1. Classification (GTDB taxonomy): domain Bacteria; phylum Bacillota; class Clostridia; order Lachnospirales; family Lachnospiraceae; genus CALZKI01. The sequence goes on along the minus strand of CAZMND010000008.1, from coordinate 26,626 downwards.
TATATTTTTCTGTCTTACGGAGAACTTTGTAAACTGTTTTTACGGTTTCTTTTAAAGTATCTAAAGTTCTGTCCTGCTTTGTAATAATTTTTTCCCAGTCCCACTGATCTACGTAAATAGAGTGGATATTGTCGGTTTCTTCATCGCGGCGGATAGCACTCATATCAGTGTAAAGGCCTTCGCCGATGGAAAAACCATAGCGCTTGAGGGCATAACGTTTCCATTTGGCAAGGGAATGCACGATTTCAGCTTGTTGACCGTTCTGGTGAAGTATATCGAAAGAAACAGGTCTTTCCACGCCGTTCAAATTGTCATTAAGACCTGATTCCGGTGTTACAAAAAGCGGAGCAGACACACGTCTTAAATTCAATCTTTCAGCTAAAAGATCCTGAAAAACGTCTTTTACTGTTTTAATCCCAATCTGTGTTTCGTGAAGGTTTAAGTTTGATACATAGCCTTCAGGAATAAATGTTTTTGACATAATATATCTCCTTCATTTTTCTATGAAATATCACTACTATATTTAACGACTTTTTGTAAATAAAAGCAAGTTAATTTTGGAAAAAAATAAACACAAAAAACGAACAGATGTTCTTGAAAATAATTCGGCAAGATGTTATTATATTAAAAACAAACATAAGTTCTGTGTTATTTGCAAAGATGAGGACGTGGGATTTTGGAATATCAGATTGTTGGAAAAGAAGATTTAATGGATAAATTGCATATTCTTACGGATGCGGCAAAGTATGACGTGGCGTGTACCAGTAGCGGTGTGGACAGAAGGGGTAACGGCAGGGATATGGGGAATGCGGTAAGAGCCGGTATTTGCCATAGTTTTGCGGCGGATGGCCGCTGTATTTCTTTATTGAAAATCCTGCTCAGCAATGAATGTGTTTATGATTGTAAATACTGTATTAACAGAAAGTCTAATGATGTAAGACGGGCCACCTTTACACCTGAGGAGGTGTGCGAGCTGACAATGCAATTTTACAGACGGAATTATATCGAGGGACTGTTTTTAAGCAGCGGTATTATTAAGAATCCATCTCATACAATGGAACTTCTTTATCAGACCCTGTTTTTGCTGCGTAACAAGTATCGTTTTATGGGATATATCCACGTAAAAGGGATTCCGGGGGCGGACCCTCTGATTATTGAGAAAACGGGCTATCTGGCGGATAGAATGAGCATCAATCTGGAACTGCCTACAAGGGAAGGTCTGGAAAAACTGGCGCCCAATAAGCCAAGAAGCAATATTCTTAAGAATATACGTCAGATACAGAATGGTATTGAGAACAATCAGAATGATATTGTTCTTTATCGGAATGCACCCAAATTTGTGTCTGGCGGTCAGTCTACGCAGATGATTATCGGGGCAACGCCGGAAAATGATTACCAGATAATGTCAGTGGCGGAGAGTCTGTATGACAAATTTGCTTTAAAAAGAGTGTTTTATTCGGCGTTTGTGCATGTAAATGAAGACAAGGCGCTGCCGGCGGTAAGAGAAGGGGAAGGACCGCCGCTTTTACGGGAACACAGGCTGTATCAGGCGGACTGGCTGCTTCGGTTTTATGGCTTTAAGGCGCAGGAACTTTTGAGTGAGGATAGACCGAATTTTAATATTGCCATCGATCCAAAAGCGGATTGGGCGGTCAGACATCTTGAGCATTTTCCGGTAGAAATCAATAAAGCGGATTACCATACACTTTTACGTGTACCGGGGCTCGGGGTAAACAGTGCAAGGCGTATTGTGGCGGCAAGAAGACATGGAAATCTTACCTTTGATGATTTGAAGAAAATAGGTGTTGTACTGAAGAGGGCGGTCTTTTTTATCACGTGTAATGGGAAGATGATGTATCAGACCAAAATGAATGAAGATTATATCGTGAGGAATCTGACATATACAAAGGAAAAACTGCCTTTTAGCGTGGATGGTGTTACATACAGGCAGTTGTCATTGTTTGATGATTATTCCAATTTTGCCCTGCCGGGTCAGAATGATTATTATAAGAGCCTTACCGGGCAGATATAGAGGAGAGATATGATATGGAGCAGACAGTTTTATTGTGCGAGGATGATTTGGAAAGTATATATAGTGCTATTTTTGAGGCTTTTGTGCTGAAATTGGACTCCAAAAGAACTCACATACAGATAGATGGAAAGGATAGTATGGAGCTGTTTACGGAATATATTTACGTGGACAGGAATGAAGAAAAAGCCGGAAAGGTAGCCAAGGCATTAGTACGCAGATTCGGGCAGAATGTATATGAACACCTGACTTATATTTTGTGCGTAGATTCGGACAGAAGAGTAGATGTGTTTTATCATGTGATAGAGCTTGGGCTTGGGCTTAAATATCCGGAGACAATTTTTAACAATCTGAGTAATCCCTGGGTTATGGAAGGATTTGAGATGAAGCGGAAGGCTAGTCGGGAGATTATGCATTTACTGGGATTTTTGCGTTTTGAAGAATTAAGAAACGGTATTTTGTTTGCACGATTTCATCCGAAAACAGATTGTATTTTGTTTATGGCAAGGCATTTCGCAGACCGACTGCCGAGCGAGAATTTTATCATATATGATGAGAAAAGGCAGAAGTGTATTATTCATCCGTACAGAAGTGAATGGTTTTTGAGAACGCAGGTGGCGGCTGATACTTTTCAGGGTTTGGAGGGCTCAGATGCACAGCAGTTTTTTGAAATGTTGTACAAGGAATTTTGCAGTACAATTGCCATACAGGAACGAAAAAATGAGAAATTACAGCAAAATATGTTGCCACTTCATTTCAGAGATTGTATGGTAGAATTTAGTGGGAAATAAATTTGTAAGAAAGGAATTATGCAGTGGATATTCGCGTTTCTGTCAGAGGATTAATTGAATTTATAATGCGAAGCGGCGACTTGGACAACCGTAGGAGTAGTATGTCCACAGAAGATGCTATGGCAGAAGGCAGCAGAATTCACAGGATGATTCAAAAGAGGCAGGGGTCTGCCTACAGAGCAGAGGTGCCGCTGAGTTATACGTTTGTAACAGATGATTATAATATTGTCATAGAAGGCAGAGCGGATGGCATTATAGACGAGCCGGGAGAAATCACTACAATTGATGAAATCAAGGGTACTTATCGGGATTTAGAGAAGTTAAAGATGCCGATGCCGTTACACTTGGAGCAGGCACAGTGCTATGCATATATGTATGCTTATCTGGAAGAGAAAAGCTTTATGCGGGTACAGATGACATATTGCAATCTGGATACAGAGGAGATAAAGTATTTTACTTATGATTACACTTTTGAGGAACTTAAAGAGTGGTTTGCGAATCTGGTTTTGGAATATAAAAAGTGGACGGATTTTGTGTGTGCTTGGAAATTGTTAAGACAGGACACTATCAGGAAAATGTCATTTCCCTTTATGTACAGAGAAGGACAGCGGGAACTTGTAACAGGAGTTTATCAGACAATTTATCATCAGAAAAAATTGTTTATAGAGGCTCCTACGGGAGTCGGTAAGACAATTTCTACCGTTTTCCCGGCACTTAAGGCTATAGGAGAAAACCGGGCAGATAAGCTTTTTTATTTGACGGCAAAGACGATTACACGCACTGTGGCAGATGATACGTTAGAACTGTTACGGCAAGGTGGTTTGCGACTCAAATCCGTCATTTTGACAGCGAAAGAGAAGATATGTTTTTGCGATAAACCGGAGTGTAATCCTATTGCATGTCCATATGCTAAGGGACATTTTGACAGAGTGAATGATGCAATTTATGAACTTATCAGTAATGAAGACCGATTTTCAAGAGAGGTTATAGAAGAATATGCAAGGAAACATACGGTTTGTCCATTTGAAATGAGTCTGGATTTAAGCCTGTTTTCTGATGCCATCATTTGCGATTACAATTATCTGTTTGATCCGCACGTGTATTTGAAACGCTATTTTTCACAAGGAGTAGGAAAAGAGTATATTTTCTTAGTCGATGAAGCACACAATCTGGTGGAAAGAGGGCGTGAAATGTACAGTGCTGTTCTTGTCAAAGAAGACTTTATGGCACTGAAAAAGGAGATAAAGACGATAGACAGTGTTTTGGAGAAAAGGCTGGATAAATGCAACAAAATAATGCTTTCGTATAAAAGGGAGTGTGAGACATACCGGATAGAAGATGATATAGACCTTTTTATCGGGGCGCTTGAGAATGTGTCTTCCAGAATGGAGAAGTTTTTGGAAGACCATGATGAGAATGACTATTTTGTGGCGGCAGATGTCAGGGAAGCGGTGCTTGACTTTTACTTTGAAATTTCACATTTTCTGATGATTTATGATTTGGTGGATGAAAAGTATGTAATGTATTCTTATTTTTTAGAAAATGGTTCATTTGCATTGAAATTGTTTTGTATGGACCCATCTACCAATTTAAAGCTTAGTATGGCGAAGGGAAAGAGCAGTATTTTGTTTTCGGCGACATTATTACCGATACAGTATTATAAGAATCTTCTGGGCGGAGAGAAGGAAGACTATGAAATGTATGCAAAGTCCGTATTTGACCCGAACAGAAAAGCACTGTTTGTAAGTAAGGATGCGACAACCAAGTATACAAAGCGGACGAAGGAAGGCTATGAGAGGATTGCTGCGTATATACATGAGATAGTGAAAAACAGACAGGGGAATTATATGGTATTTTTCCCTTCCTATGCATTTATGAAAAAGGTATATGAAATATATGAGAATTCATTTATGGATGTTAGGATGGAGGAATGTATTGTCCAGAGTGAAAGTATGAATGAAGAGGAACGGGAAGAATTTATAGGCCGTTTTTCAGAGATAGATGGAAGAAATGACAGAATGCTTATCGGATTTTGCATTATGGGTGGAATTTTCGGGGAAGGAATTGATTTAAAGAACGATTCATTGATAGGGGCAATCATTGTGGGAACAGGGCTTCCGCAGGTGTGTTTTGAACGGGATATATTGATGAATTACTTTAATGAGGCGGGAAATAACGGCTTTGACTATGCATACCGTTATCCGGGGATGAATAAAGTGTTACAGGCCGCGGGGAGAGTTATCCGAACGGTGGATGATATCGGAATTGTGGCACTGATTGATGACAGATTCCTGGAAGCAGCCTATCAGAAGATGTTCCCGAGAGAATGGGAGCAGTATGAAGTGGTAGAAGTGGATGGCGTGGCAAAAAGAGTAGAGAAATTTTGGAACGAGTGGTTGTTACATTAACGTAACAGCCACTCGATTTCTTTGCGTAATTGTTGCAAGTTGTTAATTGGTGTGATATAGTTTGGATAGGGGATGAATAAAGTTGGAGAATGAAAAGGGTAAAGTTGAAATGTCATATACAAAAGAACGAAAAGAAAGAATAATTAATTATATACTTGAAAAGATAAGTATAGATGAAGAAAAACTTGTGAACAAAGTATCAAAGACCTTTGAAACTTCGGATACTACTGTAAGAAGATATTTGAATGAGTTAGTTGCAAATGATGTGATTGATGTCAATTTGAATAAAAAGTGTGGATACGAAATGAAAGTGTATAAGTTTCAAAAATTATATGAGAATAAAAATCTGGAAGAGGATTCTGTTTATAGTAAAGATTTTTATTCGCAATTAGCTGACTTGCCGGAGAATGTTCAACACATATGGGCATATGCTTTTACAGAAATGTTAAATAATGCTATTGAGCACTCACAGTCAGATACGATTTTTATTAGACTTGAGAAAACACAACTCTCTACAACTATTATGATTTTAGATAAAGGAATTGGTATTTTTAATAATATTATAGACTTTATGCAAAAAAAATATCAGCGAGAAGATATTGGGATAGAAGATGCAATTGTGGAGTTATTTAAAGGAAAATTAACTACGGCGGAGAATAATCATTCAGGAGAAGGCATTTTCTTTACTTCGAGAATGATGGATAGATTTTTTATTCTTTCAAGTAATACTTTTTTTTCACACGATAATATGTCAGAACATATTTTAAAAGAATTTATTAGTAAAGATGTATTGAATAATGAACCATATCCGGGTGTAGATTGTGGAACAATGGTATATTTACAGATATCGAATCATTCTCAAAAAAATATTAAGGAGGTTTTTGATATGTTTGCGCCAATAGAAAGTGGATTTATTAAAACCAGTATTCCAATTAAACATACGTGTTGCGAATTTGGTTATCCGGTTTCGCGCTCACAAGCACGTAGATTGTGTGCAAGATTTGATGAGTTTGAAGAAGTTGTTTTGGATTTCAAAGAAGTAGACAATATTGGTCAGGCCTTTGCACATGAAATCTTTAATGTATTTCAAAAGGCTCATCCCAATTTAAAACTTGTTGTAAAAAATGCAGTTCCTTATGTTGCAGGGATGATAGAAAGAGTAAAAAGATAGAATACAGGCGAGTGGCTATTACATTAACGTAACAGCCACTCGATTTCTTTTTTATAAGGCGGATATGAGATTTTTGGATTGTTTTCGTCAGGAATATACGGAGTTTCCAGAATTTTTGGGACTAAAAGGAAACGTTCATCGTGAACAATCCGATGAAGGCAGTCATATCCAATATAACCATCGCCGATATTTGAATGTCTGTCTTTCATGGCGCCACAAGGGTTTTTACTGTCATTTATGTGAAAAACAGCGATTTTCTTTATGCCCAGGAGTTTGTCGAAGTCTTCAATGACTTTATCAAAAGAATTTACAATATCATAGCCTGAATCGTGAACGTGACAGGTGTCAAAACATACCCGGAGCTTCTCGTTATGATGCACTTTATCAAAGATTGCGGCAATTTCCTCAAAATTTCGTCCGATTTCGGAACCTTTTCCTGCCATGGTTTCAAGCGCAATATAACATGGCGTATCTTTAGTAAGTATTTGATTTAAAGCATCTGCAATATAGGAAATTCCCACTGTGGCACCGGCACCGACGTGAGAACCCGGGTGCAAAACTATCACTTTGCTTCCCATTTTGGCAGTTCGGTTGATTTCTTCAGCCAGAAAATCAATTCCAAGCTTGTAAATATCCGGATTTACGGAATTTGCAAGGTTGATAATATATGGTGCATGAACAATAAAGTTCTCAATGTTATTTTCGCGCATACATGCGGTTGCATTTTCGATATTCAATTCTTCTACAGGTTTTCTTTTGGTATTTTGCGGGGCACCTGTATATACCATATAAGTATTTGCGCCATAAGATAGAGCCTCTTTAACTGATCCAAGAAGCATTTCTTTTCCACTCATACTTACGTGTGAACCAAGTATCATTTTTCAGCTCTCCTAAATTTTCTCGGATTTTTTTGCTTTTTTGTACTTCTATACAGTATCAGTTTTTTATGAATTTGTAAAAATGAAATTTTCGACCTTAAGATATCGTGTGTTATTTAATGAAAATGGGAGGTTTTTATGTTAACCAATTGGGTTACATAATGCAAAGAAATAAAAGATTTAAATTTTTGGTGAATTTAATACAAAATGAGTAAAGTGATACGTAAAGTGACAGATGATTCTATTAAAACGACACTAATTTTATGTGGAAATGTCATAAAATTGTGGATAACTATGTGGAAATTGGGGATTTCTCAAAGAGTCTTGTACACAGGTGTCATTTTTAAAGATTCAAAATTTGGAAAAAATTATCAGAAAACTTAAAAAAGAACTGATATGGTCAATAAATTTATGTTAATAAGTCAAAAGAGGAAAAGTGTGTACTATGTTAAGTGTTTGAGAGAAGAAACTGAGAGGAAAATATATGGGACCAATGATTAGGAAATTCAGCCGGGAAATGTGCAGAGAAGTGAAAGAGAAAAGCGATTATTACTATATATAAATAATGTAGAAGTGAAATTGCACAAATTTTGGGACAATAATTCTAAAATAGTACCAATTGTTTAGTGGTGTGCTATGAGGTAAAATAATACTGATACAATAGCGAAAATGGGTTGAATAATGCATTTTTTTACCTCATTTTTGCTTGCGGAAACTCACTAATAATTTAAAGAAAGGAAGAAAGAAATGAGAGGGTTTTTAGCAAAATTATGCAAGAAAAACGGCATTGCTAAACGTATTGTAAGTATGTCATTAGCTTTATTAATGGTACTTTCAACGTTGCAGGCATTGCCGGCAGGTATCTTGGTTGCTAATGCGACAGGAACTGAAAATACGGTGACAAGCCCTGTAGTAAATGGAAATCAGGTTACATTTAACTACAAAGCAGCAGAGGACTTTAGCGAAACTGTATATCTTCGCGGTTCCATGACAGATTGGGCGACTAATCAGGTGGAAATGAAAGACGAAGACGGTGATAAAGTGTATAGTTGTACACTTACACTTGAACCGGGGAACTATGAATACAAATTCTGGTATGATGATAGCTCTGAATATGGCTGTTGGTTTACAGATCCACTGAATAATGAAACGGCGAATGGCAACAGCGTTGTAATCGTATCGGGTGGTGTAAAAAGCCCTGTAGTAGATGGTGATCAGGTTACATTTAATTATGCAGCGGCAGAAGATTTTGACAAAGCAGTATATCTTCGTGGTTCCATGACAGATTGGGCGACTAATCAGGTGGAAATGAAAGACGAAGACGGTGATAAAGTGTATAGTTGTACACTTACACTTGAACCGGGGAACTATGAATACAAATTCTGGTATGATGATAGCTCTGAATATGGCTGTTGGTTTACAGATCCACTGAATAATGAAACGGCGAATGGCAACAGCGTTGTAATCGTATCGGGTGGTGTAAAAAGCCCTGTAGTAGATGGTGATCAGGTTACATTTAATTATGCAGCGGCAGAAGATTTTGACAAAGCAGTATATCTTCGTGGTTCCATGACAGATTGGGCGACTAATCAGGTGGAAATGAAAGACGAAGACGGTGATAAAGTGTATAGTTGTACACTTACACTTGAACCGGGGAACTATGAATACAAATTCTGGTATGATGATAGCTCTGAATATGGCTGTTGGTTTACAGATCCACTGAATAATGAAACGGCGAATGGCAACAGCGTTGTAATCGTATCGGGTGGTGTAAAAAGCCCTGTAGTAGATGGAACAAAAGTTACATTTAATTATGAAGACGTAAAGGGTTCAGCTACATCAGTAAGACTTACAGGTAGTTTTTGTAGTTGGAGTGGCGAAGGTCCTGAAATGACAAAGCAGGAAGACAGTAATGTGTTCTCGATTACACAGACAATGGCACCTGGTAAGTATACATATAAATTTATTGTTGGTTCAGATTGGATCCCAGATCCGTCAAACACAAAAAGTGAAAGCGATGGATATGGTGGCTCGAATAGTATTTTGATTGTACCTGGTTTATATTCAGCTTCACCAATTGAAGCGAAAAAAGGTGTAGATTTCAATCTTCCAACAACATTAAGTTGTATTGATGAAAGTGGTACAGAATCTAGCAAGACTGTTACCTATGCATTAAAGAATGATGCAGATTCATCATTTATAACAATTACAGATGGAAAGACATTAAAAGCAACTGAAGGTTGTACAGAAACAGCAGTAGACCTTGTTGCAACTGCAAGCACAGGTGAAACAGCGGTTGTAACAGTAACACTTGTTGATAATCTCTATACATATACAGTATATGCATACAGCCCGATTGCAGACAGAGTGAATGTAAATAATGCTGCATTATATATTTGGGATAAAGCAGGTGAAACTTCTTTAGTAGCAGGCGATCATGCATTTACTTCAACAGAAACCTTAGAAGATGGAAGAACATGGGTTAAAGCTGAAGTTAAACTTTCTTGTTCTGAGTCCATCGGTTTCATTTTTAAATGTAAAGATAGTTGGGATTGGCAGACTGCCGACCTTATCTTTGGAAATACAGCAAAGACAGACCAGACAATTTATCTTGTAGATGGATATGAAAAAGTATATACATCATTAGATGAATTACCAACAATCAGCCAGTTATGTATTGAATATACAAGAAGCGATAATAACTATAAGACTCCTTATGTAGAAGTATGGGGCAATGGTTATTCATACAAAGAAAATGGTTCTACAAAGAACTTTACTTATAACTTTGATAATTCTACAGGAAAATATATCGTAAATATTCCTGTAGCCTTAGGAACAAAAGATAAAACTGTTGGATTCAACGTTTACAATAATGGTGAAATTGATGGAACAGCAAACTCTGTTACAATTACGGCAGGTGAAAAACTTACAAAAGTAAAATACAACAATGGTGTTATCACTATTGTTCCGGATTCATCAGGTTATGTGGCAGATCGTGCAAACAATAAGATTAGTTTCTACTATCGTGATGAAGACAAATTCTTGGCAAATGAAATGCATACTATTTCCAGTGTACAGCTTGCAATCAGAAAAGCAGTTGGAACGGAAGAGGTAAGCGCTGAAACACGCATCGATATGACATATGATGCAAATGATGAAAGATTCGAACTTGAAAATCAGGAATTACCTACTGATTCAGATATCTACTATTATTATGTAGTAGACGGTACACTTGTACTGGATGCTAAAAATGATAGAAGAGCTACAATTGATGACGTAGAATATTGTATGGTTAGAAACAGAGTATACAACATTAACTTAGCAGCTAGTGTAAAATATTCTGAAATGACATACGATGATGGTAACGTTCTTTATGTAACATTTGATGAAGTAGACGGATTCAAGCCTGAAAAAGTAACAGCAGACTTAAGTTCTTTAGGCCTTGGTAGCAAGGTTGAAGTAGATACAGAGCTTATGGCATTAAGCTTTGGTTGTCTTGAAGGAACATCTGTTGGTACAAAAGCAATCAAAATTACATTGACTGATGACTGTGATGTTACTTATACAACAAACGCAACAGTAAATGTAAAAGCAAGAACAAAAACAGCAAATACAAGTACAAAACTTGGCACATTTGACTGGGACGAAGCAGTTATTTACTTTGCAGTTACTGACCGTTTCTTTGATGGAAATACATCAAATAACACAGGTGACCCGAATTCGACAGAGGATGATGCAGCTTACGATCCGGATGATATGGGTAGCTACCACGGCGGTGACTTCGCAGGTTTAACTCAGAAGATTAACTATTTATATGATTTAGGTGTAAATACAATCTGGTTAACACCAATCGTAGATAACGTAGATGGTAACTATGGAAACACAGATGGTGACTATTATGCATACCATGGATATTGGGCAAGTGACTTTACAAAATTAAATCCACATCTTGGTACTGATGCAGAATTGAAAGCATTAATTAATGCAGCTCATGCTAAAGGTATGAAGATTATGGTAGACGTTGTATTGAATCATGGCGGTTATGGCGAAGAAGAATACTTTGATTCAATCATTGACGGTACACAGATGGTTCGTGATGCTGCTAATACAGAAGCCGGCGATATTAAAGCTTCTTTATCAGGTCTTCCAGACTTTATGACAGAAGATCCTGTAGTAAGAGAACAGCTTATCGAATGGCAGACATATTGGATGACAGAATACGATATCGACTACTATCGTGTGGATACAGTAAAACATGTTGAAAACACAACATGGAATGCATTCAAGAATGCACTTGTTGAACAGAATCAGGATTTCAAATTAATCGGTGAATATTATGATGCCGGATATTTGAATGATTTTGAGCAGTTAGATACAGGTAGAATGGACTCTGTATTAGACTTTAACTTCAACGACCTTATGGCAAGACTTGTTAATGAAGACCTTGCAGGTATTGAAGCTGAATTAGGTAACAGAAACACAGTGCTTACAAATACAGCTACAGTTGGTTCATTTACAAGTAGCCATGACGAAAATGGTTTACTTTATACAATGAGACAGAGCAAGGGCGACTGGGCTGATTCATTAATGAAAGTAGCAGCAACATTCCAGGCTACAGCAAAAGGTCAGCCGGTTATTTACTACGGTGAGGAAATTGGCATGACAGGTACATCTGAATGGCCATATTATACAAACCGTCTTGACTTTGACTGGGATGCACTTGCAGAACAGGCAGCGGATGAAAACAGTATGTATAATCACTACAAGACAGTATTGAATATTCGTCGTGATTATTCAGAAGTTTTTGCAAAAGGTACAAGAACTTCAATCGTAACAGATTCAGGACTTGGATATGAAATCTTCTCAAGAAGCTATGAAGGCGAAACACTTTATGTTGGTGTAAACGTTTGGGGAGATGCAAGAGAAGCAACATTCTTTGTTCCTGGCGCAGCAGGTTCTGTTTACACAGATTTATATAGTGGAAAAACATATACAGTAACAACAGATGGATCTCTTACAATTACAATTCCTGGTGCACAGGATGGCGGTACAGCAATTCTCGTTGGTACAGGCGTAGCAGTAGAAGATACAAATGAAATTACTGTAAAAATCCACTACACAAGAGATGGTGGCGATTACGAAGGTTGGAACTTATGGGCTTGGTCTGAATCAGGACTTGGCGGAGCATCGTATGAGTTCGTAAAAGAAGGCAACGATATGGTTGCAACTGTTAAGAAGATTCCGGGACGTACAACAACAAGACTCGGTTACCTTACAAGATTGAATGAATGGGATGCACAGGACTACGCTTCTGACCAGTGGGTTGACCTTTCAGATATCGTATCAGGTACAGTACACTACTATATCAATTCATCTAAATATGGTGGAACACGCGTACTTGGCTCAGATGCAATTGTAGGTACAAAGATTGTTTCAACAGAATACAACAGAAATACAAACGTTGTAACAGTTAATATGTCAGCACCTATCTCAGGTAGTGCTGCTGAAGCATTTACAATTATGTGCACAAGCACAGATTCGAAGATTGATATTGGAAGTGTAGAAAAGAATGGAAATCAGTACTTCTTAACACTTGTACAGGATATCTCTTCATTAGAAGCTTTATTATTAAGCTATACAATTACTTATGACGGATATACATACAACTTGATGACACCGAACTTGTACTCTTCAGAAGAGTTTGAAGATGCATATGCATATTCAGGTAATGACCTTGGTCTTACATATACAAAAACTGCTTCTACATTTAAGTTGTGGGCACCAACAGCTGATTCTGTAACGTTGAATGTTTATACAAGCGGTACAAAGGGAACAGCAGACCTTGAAGGTTCTTATACAATGACAGGTGGAACTAAAGCTGATAAGGGTGTATGGACTTATGTATTAGACGGCGATTGGAACGGTAAATACTATACATACACAGTAGATGTTGCAAATCAACAGAACGAAACAGTTGACCCTTATGCAAGAACAACCGGTGTAAACGGTAATCGTGCGATGATTCTTGATTTAGATTCAACTGATCCGGAAGGATGGGATGAAGATAAGGATGCAGTTCGTCACGATGATATGAATTACACAGATGCAGTTATTTATGAATTGCATGTAAGAGATTTAACTATTGATTCTTCATCAGGTGTTGATTCAGATTATCAGGGTAAATTCCTTGGATTGACACAGACAGGTACAACAACTGCAGGTGGTAATCCAACAGCATTAGACCATATGATTAACTTAGGAATTACACACTTACACTTAATTCCGGTTTATGATTACGGTTCAGTAAATGAAACAAAATTAGATACAGAGCAGTTTAACTGGGGTTACGACCCTGTAAACTACAATGTTCCGGAAGGTTCTTACTCAACTAACCCATACGATGGTTCAGTTCGTGTGGCTGAAATGAAACAGATGATTAAGACACTTCACGATAACAACATTAACGTTGTTATGGACGTTGTATACAACCACGTATATGATGCAGAGACATTCTCATTCAACCAGGCGGTTCCGAAGTACTTCTCAAGAACGAAAGATGACGGAACATACTCAAGTACATCAGGTTGTGGTAACGATACTGCGTCAGAACGTGCAATGGTACATAAATATATCGTAGATTCTATTTTATACTGGCATGATGAATACCACATCGATGGTTTCCGATTCGACCTTGTAGGTCTTATCGATACAGTTACAATCAACAAGATTGTAGAAGATGTTCACGCAGTTGATCCTGACATCATCTTCTATGGTGAAGGATGGGATATGGATTCAACAGCATTAAGTAAAGATAACTATTACTTAGCTAAACAGGGTAACTCTGATAAGACATCTGGATTTGCATATTTCAGTGATAATATCAGAGATGGTATTGCAGGTAGCAACGTTAACGGACAGGGTTATATTTGGGGCGTAACAGGACAGGATTCAAGTGTATCCGCATTGTCTTTAGGACAGTCATGGTGGACAAAGAACCCAAGTCAGACAGTTAACTATGTATCTTGTCATGATAACTACACATTGATGGATAAAATCAATATTGTATCAGGTGCAAATGTTACAAGTTATAGTTATACACCGGGAGATTACCAGGTAGCACAGAATAATCTCGCAGCAGCATTGTATATGTTTGCAGAAGGTATTCCGCTTATTCATGCAGGTGAAGATTTCTTAAGAATCAAGCTTGATGAAACAGGCGAAGTTATCCACAACAGTTACAAGTCACCTGACTATGTAAACCAGCTCCGTTGGTCTAACTTAGATACAGCAATCTACAAAGATACAACAGATTACTACAAGGGATTAATTGAATTCCGTAAGAACCATGCAGTGTTACGATTATCAACACAGGCATTGGTAGAAGCGAATGTAACTTCAACAGTACATTCAAGCAGTGTTATTGTTAATACCTACAAGGGTAAAGATAGTTATAGCAGTGAAGTATCAGATGGTATCGTTACTATCTTCAATGCATCAAACAGTGCTGTAACAATCAGCAATAAATACGGTATTACATCAGGTACAGAATGGAAAGTTTGTGTAAACAAAGAAGATGCAGGTACAGATGTACTTGAAACAATCACAAATGGTTCTGTAACAGTGCCGGCACATTCCGTAATGGCACTTGTTAAAGGTGAAACAGTAGATACAAATTCAATCTACGATAAGAACAACAGAGTAACTCTTACATTAGATAAAGATGAAATTGAAACAGGTATCGGCGGCGTAGTAGCACTTAACGCAACTACAAGCACACCTGCAACACTTACATGGGTGTCTGATAATGAAGCAGTAGCAACAGTAGATGAATCTGGTCGTGTAACAGCAAAAGCTACAGGTACAGCAAATATCACAGTATCTACACTTCATGGTGTAGAAGCTACATGTGCTGTAACAGTTACAAATGAAACAGTTACACCAACAATTACTATTGATAAGACAAAACTTGCATTAGTAGCAGGCGAAAGCGATACATTGGTTATCACAGTATCTCCTGTAGGAACAACAGCAACTTATACATCAAGCGATGAAACAGTTGCAACAATTGATTCAACAGGAAAAGTAACAGCAGTTGCAGCAGGTACAGCAACAGTAACAGCTGCATTAGCAGACGGTACAAGCGTAAGCTGTGAAGTAACAGTAACAGCAGCACCTATAGAAGAAACAGTTACATTAAATGTAACAACTTTATCATTAGAAGAAGGCGCTAGCGCAACAATCGTTGCAACAGTTACACCGGCAGGTACAACAGTAAGCTTCAGTTCAAATGATACAGACGTTGCAACAGTAGATGCAAACGGTAAGGTAACAGCGGTAGCAGAAGGTACAGCAGATATTATTGTAGCTACAGCAGCCGGTAAAACTGCAATTTGTGAAGTAACAGTAACAAAAGCATCAACACCTACACCTACACCAACACCTACTCCAACTCCGGTACCAAATACACCAAGTACAGATGCTACAACAGGTGCAACAAACGGAGCTACAGCAGGCGTTAATCCGGGTACTACAACTGGAACAACTACAACTGGAACAACTACAACAACACCTGAAGAAGATACTAAGGTGGAAGTTGAAACAGAAACAAATGCTGCAACAGAAGTTCCTGAAACTGTAACAGATATCACTCCTGTAGTGGATGAAAAATTACAGAATGCTATTGCAAAAGAAGCTGAAAAGATTCTTGAAGATATCATCAATGATGAAATCTCTGAAGAGGTAATGTCAGAAGAAACATTAGCAAACGTAAAAGAAGCTCAGGAAAACGGCGAAGGTATCATCACAGAGGTTATCGTAGATAAACTCGATGAAGCAAGCGTAGATGCAGATGTAAAAGAAGCACTTGAAAAAGCTTTGACAGAAAGCGTTAAAGATAAGAAGGGTGCCGAAACCAAGATTGCACAGTACTTAGACCTCACAGTACTTCTTAAGACAACAAGCGGACAGAGATTAGGCGAAATTAATAAATTATCAAAAGATATGACATTTACAATCGCAGTTCCTGACGAACTTGTTAAAGAAGGCAGAGTATTCGTTGTACTTCGTATGCATGAAGGCGAAACAACTGTTCTCGAAACAGCAATGAATTCAGATGGCACACTTTCATTCAAGACTGACAGATTCTCAACATATGCACTTGCATACGTTGATGCTCCGGCTGAAGAAGTGACAGATGATGACACAACAACAGAAGGCGATGTTCCAAGTGGTTCAACGACTACAGAGGAAGAAGGCGGTAATAATGTAGCAACATTCATCATTGTTGGCTTGATTATCGTAATTATCGCAGCTTTAGTAATTATCTTCCTTGCAATGAAACGTAAGAAAGACGAATAGAATAAAGGCTTCTAAAAAGACTTCTAAATAGAAAGGCGGGATACGAAAGTATCCTGCCTTTTTTGTATATAAAAAAGTGAGCAGAATAGTATTCCGCTCACTAAATGTCTTTTTATTTAATATCTTCTATTACTGTTTCCGGTGCTTTTTCCAAAACTTCAGGGTGTTTCATATAGTACCCGAATTTGCGGAATGCACTCGCAAAATAGAAACCATCACAGATACGTTCATCTGTTACAACGGCAAGGTCGATGTAAAGTGATTTAAATACTTCACCTGTTCTGCTCACTTCGTATGCTTTTCTTTTTGTACCGAAAGCAATGAAAACAGGAACGTTACCAAAATTGTATAAATGATGGTAAATCGGCATAATTCCCAGAGAACCCATAGAGGTAATAAAGAGGGAACCGTGGAATGGGCTGACATTTGTTAATGCTCTTGGGAGTAAATCAAAGTAGTCCATAGTTTTTAAGAGCCATACAATGAATTTCTTTAATAATCCCGGAATTCTGTTAATAACAGCAGCTGCTGTATCAAAACCACTACCTTCACTTGTATAAACTTCATCTACGGCAGTCTGGAATTTGCGGTATACATCTTCTACCGTGTCGGCCGGTTCAAATTTAACTTTGATGGCAGTCCCCTGTTCGTTGGTTGCCATTTTTTTCTTGACCATCATATTTACAACAATTTCATTTCTGGCATAAATTTTCTGGCCGCCGATAAAGCGGTTAATGCCCGGAAATTGCGAAACAACTCTTACATAGGTTGCAATCAGTAAATGCGTGTAACCAAAGTCTTTAAGGCCTTCTTCTCTTTTTCGCTTGATGAATTCTTCGGCTTTTGTAACTTCAAATGAATCACGGAAAAAGTTTGATGCATCATTTCTTTCCACCATAATATATGGTGACACATAATCCATAGGATGAAGTGTTCGCACACGTCGCCCGTCTTTACGGTCGCCAAAGCGTTTCTTATATTTTGTTGTCATTTGTTTTCCTCCGTATGTATATCGTATTGCAAGATGTATCCCCGTATCTTTGCAATATCTACTTAACATTTTATAAGAAAGATAGGAAATTAGCAACATTCTTGTTGACAAATAATATTATATATCGTATAGTATTATAAAAATAACGATATTATAAATATAAAAGGGAGGAGAAGAAATGGTATTTAATACAGGTGCAGCGCTTTTGGATGCAATTGTTTTGGCAGTCGTATCAAAAGATGTTGAAGGTACTTATGGATATAAGATTACTCAGGAAGTAAGGCAAGTAATAGAAATCTCCGAATCTACGCTGTATCCGGTTTTGCGCAGACTGCAGAAGGATGAATGTCTTTCGGTATATGATAAAGAATGTATGGGAAGAAACAGGCGATATTACCGCATTACACCTAAGGGTGAAGATTTGCTGGAATATTACCGCGAGGAATGGTACCAATATTCGGACAAAATCACGGGCATGTTCGAGGGAGGAAATGGATATGAATAGGGAAGAATATATGAGAAGACTGGCAGATGCTTTGATGGGCCTGCCACAGTCAGAAAAGGAAGAAGCTTTACAATATTATAATGATTATTTCGATGATGCAGGTGTGGAAAATGAACAGGAGATTATGAATTCCTTGGGTTCTCCTGAAAAACTTGCAGACACTATCAAAAAAGAACAGATGGGACAGCAGGACGTGTATGAACAGGATACATATGCCGAGGATTCCTATATGGGAACAACCGGAAGTGAGGACGTCGGCGGCGAAAAGAAGAATAAGTTAAGCGGAGGCATAATTGCACTTATCGTGATTCTTGCCATTTTGGCGTCACCGATTATATTGTCTATAGCGGCAGCGTTACTGGGAGCCCTTATCGGAATTTTTGCGGCGGTTTTATCGGTGATTGTTACAGTATTGGCTGTGATTTTTGCTCTTGTTTGTGCCGTAGTAGCATGTATCGTGACAGCTTTTTCAATCGGAGCAATTTCGCCGTTTGGTGCGGTGGTTCTGACCGGTGTTGGAATTACGATTGTGGGAATTTGTATCTTCCTTGTAATGGCTGTAGTGTGGTTGTTTGGCGTGGCATTGCCATGGATGATAAAAGGAATTGCTAAACTGTTTAAAAAGATGTTTAGTAAGAAGGGAGGCGACCAATAATGAAAAAGTTTATGAAAGGCGCGGCTATTACAGGCGGTATTTTTCTTTTGGTAGGATTGGTTGTTATTATGATAGGTGCTATTGGTGGCGGCATTAGAGAGATGCGTCAGAAGTTTAATGCAGCGGCCAGAATTAAGGCTACATTAGAAAATATTGATCCGGACGTTGTAATGAATAATGAAGAGCTTGAAGAAATCATTGAGAAAGTGGAGAATGGTGATTTTAGTGATTTGTCAAAACTTTCCGAATTGGCAGGGCTATCTGAGTTATCTGAACTTTCTGAACTCTCCGAGCTGTCTGAATTATCAGAACTTGCCGAGTTAACCAAGTTATTTGATGGCATTGAAATTATGGATGGCATAACTATTTCATTCGGTGGAAGTGTTTTTAATGAAGGTACTTTCGATAATGGACAAAAAAAATATACAAGCGGAACATACACATTTGAAAATACGGATGCCACCAACTTGGATATTGTTGTGGGAGCAGGACAGTTGAATGTGAAATACCATGATGAAGAAAATGTAAAACTGGAAATCGGCAGTCAGGACAGGATGCAGTGTTTTGTGGACGGAGATACCTTGAAAATCAGAGGAGGTCTGATTGATAACGTCAGTTCCAATAGTGATATGACAGTGTATTTGCCCAAAGGAGTTATTTATAAAGATATTCTTTTAGATGTTGGTGCCGGTAGTTTGACTATTGATGCGCTTTCCGGAGAAGATATTGTGATGGATGCAGGAATGGGTAATGTAGTGGTCAAGGGACTGGAAGTAAGAAATCTGGATATTTCTGTAGGTATGGGAAATGTAGAAATTGAAGGCGTCGTACACGAAGATGCAGTTGTAGACTGTGGTATGGGTCAGACAACTATGAATTTGGCCGGAAAATGCAAAGATTTCAACTATGAATTGGATTGCGGTATAGGAGCTTTGACGGTGGAAGGTGTATGTAGTATTGCAGGAATCGGCGATCAAAGCGTGGATAATGATGCCTATAAGGAAATAGAAGTATCTGTTGGTATGGGTAGTGTAATCATAACGTTTGAGGAATAAAAGTGTTGCTAAATAATTAGCATAATGATAATATTGGAACATACTTTTGAGGTCTATTCAAAAGTATGTTCTTTTTTATTCTATATTAAAATTCATGAGCATTTCGCTCGAAAATTCATTTTTAAAAAGTAGTTTGTGGAGGTATATTTTGGACAGAAATGTAGAAATAGTAATAATATTGACGGAAGTAGTATTGTGGTAATACATGATATTAGATTTAAAGGGAAAAGAAAAATTAATTGGAAAGAGGTAGAAACTTTTTTAAAAGAATATGTAGGAAAATGCTATGAAATAGCAGAAAACGCAGAAAAAGTTTATATAGGAAGAGATTTTCCGGATGAATTTACCGGTTCAAAAGATACAAAACTATTAAAAGGAGGTTTGGCCAAAGCAAAAGCAAATGCAACTCTTGGAATACCGGAATTAATACAGATAGCTTGCTGTGAAGAGTATAATGAAAATATGAAAGAAAAGCATACTATTGACGCTGGGTATGGTTGGTATCGTTATAATGCTAAATTTGCATTACCAATTTATAAGAATGATAAGAATAAAAAAAGAACCGAGAAAGCCGCTTTAGTCAATGCTGTACGGTGAAAACCCAGTTCTTTGGAGGCATAATAACATTTCTATATAAACAAGTCAAGATTATAGTTTAATGTTCATATCAAAAACATATAGAAATTTCAAGACAGATAAGGTATGATAGTGAATATATGTATTACATCGAAAGGAACTATGGTATGTTTGGGAAATTATTGAATTACGAAGTAAATGACCAGAAAATTTTGTTTCAGTATGAGAAGATGACTACAAGAATTGAGGTGATTTCTGATGAAATTATCAATGTTTTTGCAGGCTTTAGAGAGGATGAACACCGCTCAAAAGCTATTGAGGGAGATAAGGTAAAAGAAACAAGCGTTACCGTAAATGATTTATATAAAGAAAAAGGATATGTGGAAGTTTTGACAAACAAGGTGATGTGCCGTGTGAGTGATGATTTTAAAGTAGACTTCTTTGAAACAGACGGTACACCGGTTTGTTTGGAATATAGGGGACATAGAAGCAGTGGCGAAGAGGTTTCAGAGGAAGTCAAGGCACTTCTTCAGGCTGAAGGACATGCGGTAAATGAAGGTAGCGTGGACTATGCGGTACAGAGTGTAAAATGTCTTGGAAAAGAAGATTGTATTTACGGACTTGGCGATAAGACAGGTTTTTTAAATAAAAGAAATTATGAGTATGAAAACTGGAATTCCGATATTCCGGATGCGCACGAAGAATTTTTCCGTTCTTTGTACAAAAGTATCCCGTTCTTTATGGTACACAACGCAGAGAGAACCTATGGTATTTTCTTTGACAATACTTTTAAGAGTTATTTTAATTTTGGTAAAGAAAACAGCGAATATATCGTATTCGGAAGTGATGAAGGTAATTTGGATTACTACTATATTGCCGGCGATTCTATGGCTGAAATTATTGGTCACTACACCTATTTGACGGGTAGAGCACCGATGCAGCAAAAATGGGTATTAGGTTATCACCAGTCCAGATGGGGCTACTCATCTGAAGAAGAATTCCGTTATATTGCAAACACAATGCGTGAGTGTGAGATTCCGTTGGACGGCTTGCATTTTGATATTGATTATATGGAAAAATACAAGGTGTTTACATGGAATCAGGACAGATTCCCGACTTTGGAAAAACTGCTTTCAGAGTTAAAGGAAATGGGAGTAAAACCGATTTGTATCATAGATCCGGGTGTAAAAGTAGAAGACGGATACAATGTGTACGAAGAGGGTATTGCAAACGATTATTACGCTAAAACACCGGAAGGGGATGTATATGTTAATGAAGTATGGCCGGGAGATGCGGTTTATCCTGATTTTGGTAAAGCAGAGGTTAGAAAATGGTGGGGCAATCATCATAAATTCCTTCTGGATAAAGGAATCCGCGGTGTTTGGAACGATATGAATGAGCCGGCAAGCTTCAGAGGACCGCTTCCGGATGATGTGGTGTTTACAGATGAAGACAGACCGGCGCTTCACAAAGAAATGCACAATGTATACGGCCACAATATGGCAAAAGCAACATATGAAGGTTTGAAAGAACTGAGCGGAAAGAGACCTTTCCTTATCACAAGAGCCTGCTACGCAGGAAGCCAGAAATACTCCACAGTATGGACTGGGGACAATCAGAGTCTTTGGAATCATCTGCGTATGGCAGTTCCACAGCAATGTAACCTTGGTTTATCCGGTTTATCTTTTGTTGGTACGGATATTGGTGGTTTTGGTTCCGATTGTACACCGGAATTGATGGCAAGATGGATTCAGGTCGGCGTATTTTCACCACTCTGCAGAAATCACAGTGCTGCCGGAACAAAGATGCAGGAGCCGTGGAGATTTTCAGAAGAAATCGTGGACATTTACAGAAAATATGTGAATTTGAGATATGAGCTTATTCCTTATTTTTATGACAAAATGCGTGAAACGGAAAACACAGGTCTTCCGATGATCCGTCCACTTGTGCTTCACTATCCGAAGGATAAAAATGTATGGAATTTGAATGATGAATTTATGTTGGGTGAAAACCTTCTTGTAGCACCGGTTGTAGAACAGGGTGCAACGAAGCGTATGGTATATTTGCCGGAGGGTGTTTGGTACGATTACTGGACGAAAGAAAAAATCGAGGGCGGTCAGTACTTTATTAAAGAAGCACCGCTTGATGTATGTCCGATTTATGTAAAAGCAGGAACTGTTTTACCGAAATATCCAAAGCAGATGTATATCGGCGAAATAGACAGCAAAGATTTAGAGCTTACTCTTGAGGTTTATCCGGGTGTGGGAAAATACGTGCATTATTATGATAATGGCGAGGATTTTGCATACCGCGTGGGCGAATACAATGAATATCTCTTTGAAAACAAAGGAGATGGCAATGTAGAAGTTAAAGTGTTGAATAAAGGTTATTTGGATTATGCGGATATGAAGCTTGTTGTAATCAAATAATCTATGAAAAGAGGAAATACAATGAAAAACGCAATGAAAAGGCTTCTTTTATTGGCGGTCTTTGTGTTGACATTCGGATTGGTTGGCTGTGGTTCTACCCTGACAACCAATCTTTCTATCAGTGATAATTTTGCGGGAAGTCGTACAATGGATATTTCCATTGATAAAGAAACCTTTGATGAGTATACTACTGTGGGTGGTTTTAAAACATTGGCGTTGGAAACGGCAGAAAATGTGCCGGAATGTATGCAATTTACTTATGAAGAAAAAGAGGGCCAATATACCTTTCATTTTGTGATGTCCTTTACATCAAAGGAAGAATATGAAAAACAGGTGTCTTCTGTTTTGGGGGAGGAACAACAAATTGAATTTGTTTATTCGAAATCACCTTTTTCAAATGGAATAAGTTTGCAGGAAAATTTCTCGTCAGAGGACTTGCTCTCATGGTTTAAAGACTATCTTGTGGGAACGGAATATGTGGACAGTGAAGAGGCGGCGTATATTTTTTCGACGGTGAAAAATTCCATTCACATAAATGGGACGAAGTATGACTGTAAAAAGAATCGTTTAAGCGTTTCAAAACAGAGCTATATTCCAATTGAGGAGATGAATCTCTTTACAGATATTGATGCGCAGAATGAAAAAATTGCCCGTAAGATAGAACTGGTTTTTGACGATTATGTGATGAGCATGAACCGTGAAGTTATTGAGAACTATTTAAAGAGTATTACTCCGATGGGATGCGCCGGAGAATGGCAGACGACGGAAGACTATGAGAAATTTATTTTGGTAATTCCATCTTGTAGTGAAGAGGAAATGACAAATGTTATGAAGTTTTTCTGCTCATCCGAAGATAGCAGCGTGGAACTTCTTTTGGCTGGAGAAGAAAACAAAAGTGCCACGGCCGGTGAAGAGGATATTTCTTATTCGGATATGTGGGACGAACAGATTTTGGGAGATATAAGTAGTCAAAAGAAGGTCGATAGTGAAAAATATGTACAACCCTTTGGCTTTGAAACAACTATTTCCGAAAATCTGGATTTGAGTTCTTTTATATGCAATAGCTGGGGAGAAATTGAATCCTCCTACTATATCAGTGTGAAAAATGGAAAGCCCGAGTCCATGGTATATTATCCAAGTGGAAAAGAAAGCTATGGCTGGGACTACATAGAAGCAGAATTTCCGGATTACTATTATGTGGAAAATGCATGGTTGCCGGTTTATCAAGTGGTGTCTAAGGTCAATAAGTACTATGTGCCTGATAATGTGGAAATGAATACAACTGTTAAATCTGCGGATAAAATAGTGCGTGAATTTGTCTTTACTTTTGATGAAGCCTTTGAGAAAAGTGCAGTTGACAAAATAGAAGCTAAAATGGATATTCTTTTTGAAGAACATAAAGACTTGATAGATGTTTCCTTAAAGAACAAAAAAGACAGTGCCAAAATCACATGGAAAATCGCAGGGGATATAAAAGATGTAGATGCTCTTTGTAAAGAAATATTTGGAATGGGTTATTCGAATATTTCATACTATTGTCAGGATAAATTTATATTAAACAGACAGTATGATTACAAGGAGATAATTGATTTTAGACCGGTGTTTGATTGGGAGTACAAAGGAAATATTGATTACACATTAAAAATGACCGGAAAAGTCAACAAGGAAAATGCGGAAGTTACCGGTGGACTTGGCGGTGCGGCAAGTGTGAATGGTAAAAAGATTAGTTACCTTTCTACCGAGTCCGGCTACTTAGATGCCAGAGTAATGGGAACGACGGTGAATAAAGTGCTTGCGTATATGATAACAGTAGTTGCAGTCCTTGTTTTGCAGTCGATAGCTGCTGTGGTGATGTGGATTTTATATAAAGGAGACCAAAAATCAAAGTCGCGAAAATCAAAGAAAAAAGTTTGATTAGTAACTTGACATTTTTTGCGTAACTACTTATGATATTTTTATATGTGAAAGGTTTTGAGAAAGAGGAGTATGCAATACCCCTTACCAGAGAGGAAGTCCCAAGGCTGAAAGGACATCTAAAGGAAGGATTGCAGAAGGTAGCTTTTGAACCGGGGTTTTGAAATAGCAGTAGGGACCCACGCGTTATCTGCGTTAAAGGATAAGATTCTGATAGGAATTGTTGAGGCAGTTTATACTGTGAAAAAAGGTGGTACCGCGTTTATAACGCCCTTTGCTGACTTACGTTGGCAGAGGGCTTTTTTTATCGCAGAGCAGAAGCTGATATTCTGCTCGCGTTCCTTTCGCACGAGTGCTACAGGAATAGGAGGAAATATGAGTAAAGAATTAGCAAAGACTTACAGTCCAAACGAAATTGAAGACAAATTGTATGAAAAATGGCTTGAAAAAAAATACTTCCACGCAGAAGTAGATCACAGCAAACAGCCATTTACCATTGTGATTCCGCCGCCAAACATTACAGGCCAGTTGCATATGGGACATGCGCTTGATAATACAATGCAGGATATTCTCATTCGTTTTAAAAGAATGCAGGGATACAATGCACTTTGGCAGCCGGGAACAGACCATGCAAGTATTGCAACCGAAGTAAAAATTATTGAAACCTTGAAGAGCCAGGGAATCGATAAAGCAGATCTTGGTCGTGACGGTTTCTTGGAAAGAGCCTGGGAATGGAAAAAAGAATACGGCGGAAGAATTATCAGCCAGCTTAAGAAGCTTGGTTCTTCCTGTGACTGGGACAGAGAACGTTTTACAATGGATGAAGGTTGCAACAAAGCCGTTACGGAAGTTTTCTGTAAAATGCATGAAAAAGGCTGGATTTACAAAGGTTCCAGAATCATTAACTGGTGTCCTGTTTGTAACACATCCATTTCAGATGCAGAAGTAGAATACGAAGAACAGGCAGGCCATTTCTGGCATATCAAGTACCCGATTATGAACGATGACGGTACAGTAAGCACAACAGAATTTTTGGAATTTGCAACCACAAGACCGGAAACAATGCTCGGTGATACAGCGGTTGCAGTAAATCCGGATGATGAAAGATACAAGCATTTGGCAGGCAAAAAGGTAATGCTTCCACTCATTAACAGAGTGATTCCGATTGTTCAGGATTCTTATGTTGATATGGAATTTGGTACAGGTGTTGTTAAAATCACACCGGCACATGACCCGAACGACTTTGAAGTTGGTAAGAGACATAATTTGCCGGAAATCAATATTATGAATGATGATGCCACAATCAACGCAAATGGTGGCAAATTCGAAGGTCTTGACAGATACGAAGCCAGAAAACAAATCGTAAAAGAATTAGAAGAGATGGGACTTTTGGTTGAAGTAGAGGACTACACACATAATGTTGGTACACATGACAGATGTAAAACAACTATCGAACCGCTTATCAAAAAACAGTGGTTTGTAAAAATGGACGAATTGATTAAGCCGGCTGTAGAAGCGGTAAAATCCGGCGATATTAAGTTAATTCCTGAACGTATGGAAAAAACATACTTCAACTGGACAGACAATATCCGTGACTGGTGTATTTCCCGTCAGTTATGGTGGGGACACAGAATTCCTGCATATTACTGCGAGGAATGCGGTGAATATGTAGTAGCAAAAGAAGCACCGGAAAAATGTCCACATTGCGGATGTGTGAACTTCACACAGGATGAAGATACACTGGATACATGGTTCTCTTCAGCACTCTGGCCATTCTCAACACTTGGCTGGCCGGAAAAGACAGAAGAAATGAAATACTTCTCTCCGACGGACGTACTTGTTCCAGGTTACGATCTTCTTTTCTTCT
>CAZMND010000007.1:0-45223 GCA_964567585.1 uncultured Lachnospiraceae bacterium | reverse complement strand
CCAGAATGGTTGGTCTTGTAGGAAGCAGTAACAACCCTGTTTCAGGTATGGCAATTGCAACACTTCTTATTGCAACGTTAATTCTGAAATTAACAGGTGACGCGGGTGCTCACGGAATGCAGAGTGCAATTGCAATCGGTTCTATTATTTGTATTGTAGCCGCTATTTCAGGCGATACATCACAGGATTTAAAGACGGGTTATTTACTTGGGGCAACACCTAGAAAACAACAGATTGGTGAAATCATCGGTGTTGTTGCGTCTGCATTTGCAATTGGCGGAACGCTCTATTTGTTAGACAGCGCATGGGGCTTTGGTTCAGAAGAACTTGCGGCACCACAGGCAACACTTATGAAAATGATTATCGAAGGCGTTATGGATAGCAATCTCCCATGGGGACTTGTTTTCATCGGTGTGTTTGTTGCAATTATCATTGAAATTTTAGGTATTCCTGTATTGCCATTTGCAATCGGTGTTTACTTACCGGTACAGCTCAATGCTTGTATTATGGTAGGTGGTCTTGTTCGTCTTGCATTTGATAAGATGAAAAAAGAAGAAAACGACAAAAAACGTATCGTTAATGATGGTATTTTATACTGTTCAGGTATGATTGCAGGTGAAGGGCTTGTTGGTATTTTATTGGCACTTCTTGCAGTGTTCGGCATAAGCGATGCAATTGATTTGTCAAGTAAAATAAATCTTCCGCCGGTTGTTTTAAACATCGGAAGTTTGGTTGTTTTTGCATTGATGATCTTAACAGTACTTAAATTCTCGCTCTGGAGAAAAGTAAAGAAAAGCGATGCAAAAAAGGATGCTTAATTTATGAAGAAAAAGCAGGAAGTTATAAAAGAAAATTATTTGGAACGAATTCCGAAAAGACCGGATGAGTATGAATATACAGTGGGTGAGGACGGAATCGTAACCTTGCATATTGAAAACAAGGGAGTTTTCAATAAAATAGCCCAGAAGCTTTTAAAAAAGCCGAAAATCAGTTATGTACATCTTGATGAGATGGGAAGTTTTATCTGGCCTTTACTGGACGGGAAAATGAATATTACTGAAATTGGAAAGCTGGTAGAAGAAAAGTTTGGAGAAGCGGCCAATCCGTTGTATGAAAGGTTGGCGAAATATTTCCAAATTTTAGACAGCTATGGCTTCGTGGAATGGGTAAAAAAAGAAGAATAGATATTAACTTTGGGAGAGCGCTTTTTTGGCGGCTCTCCCTTGTTGTTTTTCATAGATTTTTTTTTGACTACATATCCTATTGGTGGTATAATATACGATGAAATTTTATGTATTGAAAAGAGCGATACAAAACAAAAAGGAGAAGGAGATAGTATGAAACGAATAATTGATTTGTTTATAAGTGTTGTCGGGCTTGTTGTATTGTCTCCGATATTTTTGATTTTAATTATCTGGATAAAACTGGATTCCAAGGGACCTGTTTTGTTTAAGCAAAAGCGTGTGGGGATTCACAAAACGCATTTTAATATTTTGAAATTCAGAACGATGAAAATAGATACTCCAAAGGATACGCCGACTCATCTTTTGAAAGACCCGGAGCAATATATTACAAGAGCCGGTAAGTTTTTAAGAAAGACAAGCCTGGATGAGTTGCCGCAGATTATTAATATCATTAAAGGCGATATGGCGATTGTAGGACCGCGTCCTGCGCTTTGGAATCAGTACGATTTGATTGAAGAACGTGATAAATACGGTGCGAATGATATAAGACCCGGACTTACGGGCTGGGCACAGGTAAATGGCCGCGATGAACTGGAAATCCCCGTGAAGGCGGCTCTGGATGGTGAGTACGTTGAGAAAATGGGATTTGCAATGGATGTAAAATGTATTTTTAAAACCGTCATTCAGATTTTTACACACGAAGGTGTTGTAGAGGGCGGAACAGGAAGCATGAAGAAATAATGGTATGAAAATGTGGATGAAAATAAAAACTAAGTTTATAAATAAGAGAATGTTATATACAATCTGCTTTATGATGCTTACGGTAATTGAAATGATTCGAGGGACTTCTTTCGTGGAAATGGAAGTGCCTACAGGAGTTATCAGACTTTCAGAAGTGCTTGGTGGATTGAAGGCGGCGGACTTGTGGTATATGGCAGCCAATTTTACAGGTCTCGTAATGATGCTTATTGTGTTTAGTGCATATAAAATCAAAGCGTTTGTTACGGTATTTAATATAATTTGGACGGGCTTGTGTTTGGGAGTTATGGTCTATTTGCCTTACTATCATACGAATCACGGGATGACGTTTCATTTATGGCAGGTCGAAACGGCAATATTGAATGTATGGTGGCTGTTTATCATTATCAAACATTTGATTGCGAAAGCAATTAAGAATAAGAGACTTGCTATCAAATGGAATGTGCCGGCAATTATATGGGGGCTTATGTCTATATGTATGCTTCTTTCAGTGTATGAGAATAAGCTGTGGGTTTTATTGTACTTTTTGATGTTTGGTGTGTTTTTTTTGACAGAATACACATCCAAGGAACGGGAAGACATATGGAATGGTATGATAGATGGAATATTGGTTTCGTTTGTAATCGTTCAAGTTGCGGCGTTTTTATTAAGACCGTTTGATTATGATAGATATTCGGGACTACATGCCAATTCAAACTCAGCCGGGTTATATTATCTGATTGTATATGTGGTTTGTTTATGTAAATTGCATTTGTTGCATATGCAAAAAGCAAAGAAAAAAGTGAAATTTTGTTTCGTGCTTTTGGCAGGCTGTACGTTATCTTTACAATTTATGACGATGTGCAGGACAGCATGGATTGTTTCAGTTATTGCAACAGTTTTTTATGGCCTTATCGTTATGCGAAAGATATGGAACAGTACATGGAAAAAACTAATACAAAGCGGTGTTATTATTGTACTGAGTATGATGATTACGTTTGTGCCGGTTTTTATGGCTGCAAGATGGATTCCGACTATGGTGCCAATTAGGACGTGGTACGGCGAAGAATGGGGAAGTGAATTCAGAGTAACCAGGGGCGAATCGCCGTTTTCTGAAAAATATACGGATTTGGATGAATTTTTGGAAAGTGTATTTGGTCGAATTGTATTAACGTTCCAGTCGGCCAATGCTAATAATCCGTTTGTTTTAAAGGCATATGCTGCGGCAAATGAGGAATTCGAGAGGATAGAACTTATCGAAGCAGAGTGGTTGCAGGACCAGGGATTGAGAATCAGATTAAGTATATATAAAGCTTATTGGGATGATTTGACGTGGTTTGGAAATGAAAATACCGAGGGATATTACAAGTTTGGAGATATAAATTATCAGTCATGGCATGCACAGAATGTTTGGCTACAGATTGCATACTATTATGGGATTCCGGCGGGGGCGCTCTTGATTGTCCTGACTGCCTTACTTTTTATAAATGGTTATAAAAAAATGGTGAACCATAAAAATTATCCATACAGTATAATTCCGTTTTTTACATGCCTGATCTATTTTGGATTTGGAATAATGGAAGTTGTTTGGAGCTTAGGGCAGTTGGCGCTGTTTTTGATTTTCTTTGTTAATATGCCATTAGGAAATGAATATACAATGTTAGAAAAGAGTACAGTAAATGAAAAAAACAACTAATTTTTTAAAAATTCCGGCCAGTAGAATTATATTATTGGTTTTATTGGATATAATGGCTGTTTTGGCAGCATCGTTTGGCTCATTGTTTTTGCGCTTTGAGTTCAGTTTTGATGCAATTATGGAGCCGTTTTTAGAAAATTATATTGATATTATACCGTTCACGGTTGTCTTTTCGTTGGTTTTTTTCTGGATTTTTAAGTTGTATAAAAGTGTGTGGCGCTACGCCAGTGCAACGGAAATGGTAAATGTAGGGTTGGCAACTACGTGCGCAGCTGTAGTGCAAACAATCTTTTGTTATGCGACCAATAATTTGATGCCGAGAAGTTATTATGTGCTTTATTGGTTTTTTCTGTTTATGATAATTTGCGGCATTCGTTTCAGCTATCGTTTTCTTAGAATTTTCAAAAAGAAAAGAAGCAGTAGCGTATCAGGAATACCAATGAGCAACGTTATGGTAATTGGCGCCGGAGCAGCAGGAAATGCCATCCTTAAGGAAATTGAAAGCAGTCAGTTTATTCATCAAAAAGTAAAATGTATTATTGATGACGGACAAGGGTGCCACGGAAAGTTTATGCGTGGTGTACCGATTGTAGGCGGCCGGGACAAAATTACGGAAGCAGTAAGAATATATGGAATTGATGAGATTATTTTTGCGATTCCGTCAGCCAGTTCAAAGGACAGAAAAGAAATTCTGGAGATTTGTAAGGAAACAGGATGTAAACTTCGTGCTTTGCCGGGGATTTACCAGCTCATTAACGGTGAGGTTTCCATAGCAAAATTAAAGGATGTTGAAATTGAAGATTTACTGGGAAGAGAACCTATAAGAATTAACATAGATGATATTATCGGATATGTTAGCGGGAAAGTGATTATGGTTACAGGTGGCGGCGGCTCTATCGGAAGTGAATTGTGCCGCCAGATTGCGGCTCATAATCCAAAGCAGCTTATTATCGTAGATATTTATGAAAATAACGCATATGACATTCAGCAGGAATTAAAGAATAAATTTCCGAAGCTGGATTTACAGGTATTGATTGCATCTGTGCGGAATACAAAGAGAATGCAGACAATTTTTGAAACGTACAGACCAAACATTGTATATCATGCCGCAGCGCATAAACATGTCCCGCTTATGGAGGACAGTCCGAATGAAGCAGTTAAAAATAATGTTTTCGGTACGTATAAAACCGCTCAGGCGGCAGCGAAATATGGTGTAGAGAAGTTTGTTTTGATTTCTACAGATAAGGCAGTAAATCCGACAAACGTAATGGGCGCTACAAAACGTATGTGTGAAATGGTTGTTCAGATGATGAATGGAATGTCTGAAACAAATTTTGTTACAGTGCGTTTTGGGAATGTTCTTGGAAGTAACGGAAGTGTAATTCCGCTTTTTAAAAAGCAGATTTTAGAGGGTGGTCCGGTGACGGTTACACATCCTGAGATTATTAGGTATTTTATGACCATTCCGGAGGCGGTATCGCTTGTGTTACAGGCCGGTGCATATGCCAAGGGAGGAGAAATTTTTGTTCTGGATATGGGAGAACCTGTTAAGATTGTAGATTTGGCAAAGAATTTGATTAAATTGTCCGGTTACAAGGTGGGCGAAGATATCGAAATCAAATTTACAGGGCTTCGTCCGGGTGAAAAAATGTACGAAGAACTTCTGATGAATGAAGAAGGACTTAAGAAAACAGCCAATGAAATGATTTTTATAGGAAAGCCAATCGAATTTGATGCAGATGAGTTTCAACTTCAGTTGGAAAAATTAGAAGAAATGGCAAAGGCAGAGAGTGCGGACATTAAGACAGTCATTAAAGAAATTGTACCCACTTATCAGTTGAAATAAACCGGAGGCATAGATGAAAAAGGTACTGATTACCGGTGCAAACAGTTATATAGGCACATCGTTTGAAAACTGGATAAAGGATAATGCACCGGACATTACCACTGATACCATAGATATGGTTGGTGATGCCTGGAAAACGGCGGATTTTCGCGGATATGATGCAGTATTTCATGTGGCAGGAATTGCCCACGCCGATGTGGGTAAGGTCACAGAGGAACAGAAAGCATTGTATTATAAGGTTAATGCCGATTTAACCGGTGCGTGTGCAAAAAAAGCAAAGGCCGAAGGCGTAAAGCAGTTCGTTTTTATGAGTAGTATTATCGTTTACGGTGAAAGCGCCGGAATTGGAAAAGAGCGTGTCATTACGAAGGACACACCACTTACTCCTGCGAATTTTTATGGTGACAGCAAAGTGAAAGCAGAAGAAAAACTGCAGGAGTTATCAGATGAAAAATTCAAGGTGGTAGTTTTAAGACCACCGATGATTTATGGAAAAGGTTCCAAAGGAAATTATCCGCTACTTTCCAAAATGGCAGGAAAATTACCGTTTTTCCCCAATGTGAATAATCAAAGAAGTATGTTGTATGTTGGAAATTTGTGTAAATTTATTGCCTGTATAATTCAAAGAGGGGAAGAAGGAATATTTTTTCCGCAAAATAATGAGTATGTAACCACAAGCAATATGGTAAAAATAATTGCTAAGGTTAAAGGTAGAAAAATATGGATGACAAGACTTTTCAACGGGCTACTTCGCCTGATGGGAAAGGTCGGTGGAAAAATAGGAGGACTTGTAAACAAGGCTTTTGGAAATATAGTTTATGAGAAATCCTTAAGTGAGTATGAGTTTGAATATCAGATATACGGATTGGAAGAATCTATATATTTGACAGAGGATAATTAATGAAAAAGCACATATTAGTGATTTCACAATATTTTTATCCGGAAAACTTTCGAATCAATGATATATGTAAAGAGTGGGTAAAAAGAGGATATAAAGTTACTGTCGTTACCGGTATTCCAAACTACCCGCAAGGAAAGTTTTTTAAAGGATACGGATGGTTTAAAAATAGAAAAGAAGAATACGAAGGTGTGCATATTGTAAGACTGCCTATCGTAGCCAGAGGAAAGGGAAGTCTGTGTCTTGCCTTGAATTATTTTTCTTATGTGTTGTCCGGATTTTTTTGGAAAAGCTTTACAAGGATAAAGGCGGACAAGGTTTTTATTTTTGAGGTTTCACCGATGACTCAGGCGTTAGTAGGTGTGTGGTATGCCAAAAGAAGAAAGATACCCTGTACAATTTATGTTCAGGATTTATGGCCTGAAAATGTAGAGGTTGTTACGGGAATACACAATAAAACGATAATAGGTGCCATTGATAAGATGGTAAATTATATATATAAGAACTGTAAACTGATTTTAGCCACATCCCCCAGTTTTGTGAAAAGACTGGAAGAGAGAACATCGGTTTATGACAGTGAAGGTAATAGTAAGGTAAAGTATTGGCCACAATATGCGGAGGAGTTTTATAAGCCGGCAGAGAAAAAGAATTTGTCTGATTTAAAGCAATCGGATAAATTTCGGATTGCATTTACCGGAAATATTGGCTATGCGCAAGGATTGAATATTCTACCGAAAACTGCAGAACTGCTAAAACAAAAAAATCTGAATTGTGAGTTTGTTATTATCGGTGATGGCAGGTACAAAGAAGAATTTGAGCGAGAAATATCAGAAAGCAATGTCGAAGATATGTTTGAACTTCTTGGAAGAAAACAACCGGAGGAAATACCGGGATATTTGGCACTATGTAATGCTGCATTTGTTTCCTTTGCGGATAATCCGCTTTTTAAAATGACGATACCTGCCAAACTTCAGTCTTATATGGCCTGTGGAATGCCAATTTTGGCGGTGGCTGATGGAGAGACCAAACGAGTGATTGAAAAATCACAAGGAGGACGTTGTATAACAGAAATAGTGCCTGAAAAGTTGGCTGAAATTATTGCAGAGTGTATGGCATCGGATGCAGTGAAAATGTGGGGAGATAATGCAAAGGAATATTGTACAAAGGAGTTTAACAAGCAGACATTGTTAAATGAATTTGAAACGTTTCTAATGTGATTTAGGGAAGATGGTATGAAAGTATATCAGATCAATGTAGTTTGTGGACAAGGTAGCACTGGTAAAATAGCTACCTCAATCAGTAAAGTGATAGAACAAAATGGAGGACAGTGTCGAATTGCATACGGCCGTGGAACTGCTCCAAAAGAGATAAATAGTTTTCGAATGACAAAGAAGCCGGAAGTATATTTGCATGCTTTCCTGGCGCGTTTGTTTGATAGACAGGGCGATTTTTCGAAACGTGCAACCAAAAGATTAATAGAGGATATAAAAAAATACGAACCGGATATTATTCAGTTGCATAATATTCACGGATACTATGTAAATTACGTAATGTTGTTTGATTTTTTGCAAACATATAATAAGCCTGTTGTTTGGACTATGCATGATTGCTGGGCGTTTACAGGCCATTGTGCACACTACGAATCAGTCGACTGCGATAAATGGAAGACGGAATGTAAAAATTGTCCTAATTTGAAAGGTTATCCGGCAGCCTATTATGGCGGAAATGTCAAAAATAACTATGAAAGAAAAAAGAAAATATTTACAAGTGTTGATAAATTAACGATTGTAACACCATCTGAATGGCTAAAAGAGCAGGTGATGCAGTCCTATTTGCAAGAAAAAGAAACTATTGTCATACAGAATGGCATTAATTTGGATGTTTTTAAGCCTAGTGTCAGTGATTTGAAAATGAAAATGTGTCCGGCTGGACAAAAGTTGTTATTGGGCGTAACAAGCATATGGACAAAGAATAAAGGTTTTAATGATTTTCTGCTATTGCGTCGAAAGTTACCTGATGAGTATGTCATATGTATGGTGGGACTGAATGAAAAACAAATGCAAGAATTGCCAGAAGGTATTATAGGAATCAAAAGAACAGAAAGTGTAAAACAATTGGCACAATACTATACTGCGGCAGATTTGTTTTTAAATCTGACCTACGAGGATACTTTCCCAACTACTAATATAGAATCTATCGCCTGTGGTACACCTGTGCTTACCTATCGTACGGGAGGAAGCACGGAAATTATTGATGAACAGTGTGGATTTGTCGTAGAAAAAGGAAATGTTTCCCGTGTAGCAGAGGTTGTGACAAATCAAATATATAAAAAAGAGGAATGTGTACAGTATTGTGTAGATAAATCTAAAAATTATAATGAAATGAAATGTTATCAAAAGTATTTAGAATTGTATAGAACAATATTGGAGGAAAATATTTAAATGAGTCAGGAATGTTTATTATCGATATGTATTCCAAGCTATAACAGACCGGAAGAACTAATCCGATTGTTGGAATCAGTGGATATTAAGGATAAGAACAAGGTTGAAATCGTTATTTGTGAAGACTTTGCACCGAAAAGAGAAGAGGTCAGAAAAGCCGTAACAGAGTTTCAGGCAAAGAGTGAATATAATATTCGTTATGTGGAAAATGAAGTGAATTTGGGTTATGACAGAAACTTAAAGGAATGTATCAAGCAGGCTAACGGTACTTGGATTATGTATATGGGCGATGATGATATGTTTGTACCAAATGCCATGGATGACTATATTCGTTTTTTAGAAGAACATAGTGAATTGGGCTATATTCTCCGTTCTTATCGTGCGTTACATAGTGATGGTTCTATAGAATATTTCAAATACTATGAAGATACAAAGTTTTTTGAAGCCGGATTTTCGTGCTATGTGGAACTGTTTAGAAAAAGTGTATTCATTTCAGGGTTTGCATTTAAGAAAGAGCCTACCTTAAAAAATTTAACAGACTGTTTTGATGGCAGTCTGTTATATCAGTTATATATTTTGGCTGAATTGTGTATGGAATACCCGGCAGCGTATTATGGACATCCGATTACGCAGTCTATTGATGGTGGTGTACCGTATTTCGGAAATAGCGAAACGGAGAAAGAATTGTATACTCCGGGCACAATAACTGTTGCGAATAGTGTGAATTTTATTAAGAAATTTTTTGTTATTACTGAATATATGGATGAAAAGTACGGAATTGATTCTACGGGATATGTAAAAAGAGATATGTCAAAATATGCATATCCGATTTTATCCATCCAGAGAAAAAAAGGTAGAAAAGAATTTAGAGATTATCATAAGCAGTTAAAGGAAATTGGAATTGCAATTACACCGCATTATTATATTTATTATCTTGGATTGCTTATTTTTAATGAAAAGTTTTGCGATAAAGGCATTCGCGGAATCAAGAAAATGCTGGGGAAAACACCCAAACTGTAGGAGTTAATCATGAAAGAAGAAAAAATATTACTTGTGGGTGACGATAGCTATGAAATGTATGTCAAAGCCTTTTATAACAGTTTTCAAAAGTTAGGCTATAAAAATGTGTCATTGTTTGCGACCAACAGATATATGGAAAGTAGTGGAAGCGTTGGCAAGTTATTAATGCGGATACAGAACAAGTTGGCATATGGTTGTAGTGTAACAAAAGTGAATAAAAAACTATTGGAAACAATAAAAGCTGAGAAACCTGAATTAGCATTTTTGTATAGTTCCAGACTTATCTATCCAAAAGTGATAAAGCAGATAAAGGATTTGGGATGCAAAGTGTTTATGTACAACAATGATAATCCGTTTGCACCTTATTTCCCAAAGTATTTTTGGCGTCACTATTTAGGCGGATTAAGATATGCTGATTATGGATTTGTTTATCGGCATAGCAATGTCGAAGATTATAAAAAAAGTGGTTGCGAAAATGTGGAACTGCTTAGGTCATACTATATAGAAGAGAGAAATTTCTATGT
Organism: uncultured Lachnospiraceae bacterium; assembly: GCA_964567585.1. GTDB lineage: Bacteria > Bacillota > Clostridia > Lachnospirales > Lachnospiraceae > CALZKI01. Next base: position 34,876 of record CAZMND010000007.1, on the reverse strand, counting down.
AGAGCATCCTAAACTGGTAGTTCCTGAAGTGATTTTTTTGGGACATCATGAGCCGGATGAAAGAGAAGGATATATAAGGAGCTTATTGAAGCAGAATATTTCGGTTGGTGTTATGCAAAAATCATGGGAGGATTTTGAACCGGAAAATCCACAGGTGGTAAAACTGGCTGACAGTCATAAATATTATAATGAAATGTTGAATGCGGCAAAGATTGCGCTTGTATTTTTGTCAAAAATCAATCACGATACCTATACAAGACGTTGTTTTGAAATTCCGGCGGTCAAGACGATGATGGTAGCACCATATACGGAAGATATCGCGGCTATGTTTGAAGACGGAAAAGAAGTTGTATTGTATAAAAACGAGCAGGAATTTGCGGAAAAAGTCAAATATTATTTAGAACATGAAGACGAACGTCTGCAGATTGCTAATGCAGGTTATGAGCGTGTGATGCGAGATGGACATGAGGTTTGTGATAGAATAAAACAGGTGATGCTGGTTTATGAAAAAATTTGTGAGGAAAAAAGATGATAGTTAGATTATCAGGTGGACTGGGAAATCAGTTTTTTCAATATGCTGTCGGCAGAGTTCATATGGAAAAAACAGGTGAGCGATTGGACCTAGATACATGGTCCTTTTATAGAGACAAACTCAGAAATTATGAATTGGATAATTATAATATAAAAAAAGGGAAAAAACGTTTTTGGCGTCGTGTATTTTGCAATATTGTATGGGAATTAAAAACTCATATCGGACATACTGCGTGGTTAGAAAAACTTGCAAAAATGGAGTGTGAGAAAGAAAACTTTTTGTTGCAGGATATTACACTGAAGGATGCTTATGTTGTGGGGTATTGGCACAATGTTAAATTCTTTGATGAATATTCACATATTTTAAGAAAAGAACTAAAATATATTGGTTCAATATCAGATGTGCAAAGAAGCTTGATTGAAACTATGAAAAAAGAGCAATCGGTGGCGATGCATATAAGAAGAACAGACCATTTGGTTGGACAGTGCAAAAAAATCTATGCAGACATAGAGAAAGACTATTATTTATCTGCAATGAAATATTTGAAAGAGCAGGTAGGGGATGTTCAGATTTATGTTTTTTCGGATGATATCAAGTGGTGTAAAAAGGAGTATGAGGACATAGAAAATCTTATTTTTATTGATAACAGTATCAGTGTTAGTCCACATACAGATATGGAACTTATGCGTAATTGTAAGTATTTTATAATTACCAACAGCACATTCAGCTGGTGGAGTTCTTATCTTGCTAAGTATGAAAACAAGATAATTGTGGCTCCCAAAAGATGGTTGGTAGATGATGATAAAGATAAGAAAATGATTGATGCATTAGCAAGGGATTATATACTTCTATAGGTTATAAACGAAAGGAATAGAGAATGAAGATTTGTTTTATTATTTCCTCATATATTTTTTGTGATGATAAACCATTTGGACATGGAACGGCAAAGAGTCGTTCGGTATTTTCGGCTCAAGAACGAATTGAGCAGACATACAAGACGATTGAAACAGTAAGGGAAAAAATCCCGGGAGCATATATCATATTGGCTGATAATAGCAAGCAGAATCCACAGGAATATTTCGAAAATAAGGTTGATAAGTTTTTATATTTAGGAGATAAGAAATTTGCCAGAAAGGCAGCTTCATCTAAAAGCAAAAGTTTCGGCGAGGCTGTATTAATGATAAATGTATTACCATATGCAAAAGAGTTTGATTATATATTTAAACTGTCAGGCAGATATTTTTTGAATGATGAATTTGATTTAAATAAATGGGATTTGGAGAAGATTTGCTTTTTGCACAATACAGAAAAATATGAGAGCCTTTCCCAAAAGCCGGGTTATTGTTATGGGTCTCATAATATGGTTATTTATAGTTTTCCCAGAAAGTATTACGGAAGAATGTATAGAGCTTTTTGGTTATCTATTCCATTTATTCAGAATACGAGACCAATTGAAACGATGTTGCCGTTCTTTAGTCGTAAACCGATTCATTATATGGAAACCCTTGGGGCTTCCGGTTTGATGGCAGTAAATGGAGAGTTGTGGTCCAGATAATGAATAAAAAAGATAAACGCATTGGAGTTAATTATATATTTTATACTTTATATCAAATATTGACGTTAATTACGCCTTTGGTTACAACACCATATGTCTCCAGAGTATTGATGCCGGAAGGAATAGGGACAGTTAGTTATACACATGCGATTGTGCAATATGTTATTGTTGTGGCTACTTTTGGAACAAGTATTTATGCCAATCGAAAAATGGCATTTTTGCAAGGAAACCGGCAGGAACAAAGTAAGTTGTTTAACGAAATATTCACTATTCGTGCAATTATGTTAATTGTAGGTTGTATTGTGTATGGAGGAATCATTATTGCCGGAAAAGCGGACAATGTTATGATGTTGGTGCAGGGAATGTATTTGTTAGCCGAGTTTTTCAATATAGATTGGCTCTTTACAGGCAATGAAGATTTTAAACTTACGGTTACAAGAAGCTTTGTGATTAAACTCTTAGGCATAGTAGCTATTTTTATATTTGTTAAGGATACACAGGACATATATTTATATGCTGCTATTTTAGGATTGTCCATATTATTGGGGAATATATCCTTGTGGTTCTATTTGCCAAGATACGTGGACGGATTCAGAATCCGTGTACAGCAATGTAAAGAACACATAATAGGAAGTTTAAAATTGTTTATGCCACAGTTGGCAGGGACATTATATGTATATTTCGATAAAATTATGTTAGGATTGCTGACGGAGACAGATAGAGAAAACGGTTATTATGAGCAGACTCAGAAAATAATCAAGCTGTCTTTGACGATTATTACCACACTTCCGACAGTGATGCTTCCAAGAATGGCAAATGTGTATGCTACTAACGGAGAAGAAAAGTTAAAAAATTATTTAAACCTGTCTATTAGATTTGTATTTGTTCTGGGCTTACCACTGATGTTCGGAGTTATTGCTATTTCTGACGGTTTGGTGGGATGGTTCTTTGGTAGCGGATATGAGCAAGTTTCTATATTGTTAAAGGTATTGGCGCCGGTAGTTATCTTTAATGCAATTTATAATGTAATCGGATACCAGTATTTCCTGGCAACCGGTAAAGAAAATAAATTTACACTGATTATTTTTAGTGGAGCTGTTACTAATGTAATTTCTAATGCTGTTCTGATTCCGACTATGGGGTCTTTGGGAGCAATTTTGGGTTCGTTATTAGCAGAAGTAGTAGTTTCAGTGATAATGATGATATATATTCGAAAAATGTTAGATATAAAACAATTAGGAATCACATTTTTTAAAACTTTCATTGGTGGAAGTATAATGTGTTTTATTGTGACAAAAGTTAATGGAATATTAGGATATGGCATTGGACAAACTGCTGTAACAATTTTGGTTGGAGTAGTTATTTATTTGTTATTTGAATTAGCTTTAAGAGAAACCTTTATTTTGAGATTTTTAAGACAATTGAAAAAGCATGAGGCATAAAAATGGGTAAAAAAAAGATAACAATTTTAACAGAAGCTATGACTTTGAAGAGTAGATTGAAATTGGTGGCAAAAAAGATACTGGGTCGTCAAACAAAATATACCGGGCATTACGCGGTTACGCGTAGTCTTGTAGAAGGTCTTGAAAAAATTGGGTTTGAAGATTTTAATTACAGACCTAAGAGCGAAAGGGATATTGCTGAGCATATACATGTGTTGGCAGGCGTGGAGACGTTGCGCTATGCAATAAAACTGAAAAAAGAAGGGAAAATTAAGAAGTTAACAGCAGGACCTAATGTTGTGGTTTTCTCTACTGATTATGATAGTTTGATTGCAGATGAAAGCGTAGATTTATATTTGCAACCATCACAATGGGCAACAGATTTGCATGTAAAAATGGAACCTAAGATGGAGGGCAGATGCGTATCTTGGCCGGCGGGAGTTAAAATAGAGGATTATGAGCCGGATAAATATCAGAAGAAAGAAAAACAAGTTTTAATTTATCATAAAGATGAAAGTGACCAGTTTTGCTACAGAATCTCGTATTTATTACGTCGATATGGTTATAAACCTGTAGTGATTAAATACAAGCACTATAAGTTGCAGGAGTATATTGAAAAACTGGGGGAAAGTGAATTTTGTATTATGCTTTCAAGACAGGAAAGTCAGGGAATCTGCTTGACGGAAGCATGGGCTATGGATGTTCCTACGATTTGCTTTGAACCCCATTATTATATGTGGAAGTATGGCGATTATATGGTGGAAGAAGCAGATAATATCTCCACATGTCCATATTTAACAGAAAAAACCGGGTTAACGTTTTTTGAATTAAGGGAACTGGAAAAAATTTTGGAAAAAATGCCTAAGTTACTTCCAACCTTTGCACCGCGAAAATGGGTGCTTGAAAATATGACAGATGAAGTATGTGCAAGACAGTTTTTGAAAACAGTAGGCATCAAGATTGATTAAGAAATGAGTATAAAAATGAAGTTTGTTAAAGAAATTGTTAAAGCATTGATTCCGTGGGTAGAACGAGAAAAAAAGATATATAGGTTGTATAAAAAATCCGTTAAATGGATTGAAAAAAACAACACATTTATGGCCTATTATTACTGCTATAAGATTGAAAAGAAATATGGTTGTGTTATTTCACCAAGAGCAAAAATTGGTGAAAATCTAAAACTCCCGCATCCGGGAGGCGTTATCATAGGTGTCGGTGTACAAATAGGGAATAATGTTACAATATATCAAAATACTACACTTGGGAGAAAAATTGAAAATGAGGAGACATGTCCTAAGGTGGGAAATAATGTTACTATATATGCTAATTCAATGGTAGTAGGGGATATAGAAATCGGTGACAATGCAATTATTGGTTGTAATTCAGTGGTTCTCAGGTCAGTTGGGGAAGATGAAATATGTGCAGGCGTCATTAAATAAAAAATATTTAAGTTAGCCTAGTATAATTGGATAAAGGAGACATATTTTGAAAATACAATTAGAAATAAGTCGTGGTGTCATAAAAGACAAATATATCAATGGTTTTTCTGAGAATAACATATTGGAAGGAAGGTATTATTTATCTTCCGAGGAACCTGATTTTGAGTCAAATGAAAATATAGTAGAAGTTTGCAAAAAAAATAAGGGAGTGGCAATAAGGGAATATGCAGATATAGTAGAAATATATAATGATCCTTTTTGTTCAATACCGATATATATTTATGCAAATGAAAATGAAGTGAAAGTGACTTCTCAGTTTGAAGATTTGTTAAATAAAGAATTAAGTGTGGACAAAGTGGGGGTTTATGAGACGTTTTATTTTGAATCTGCATTACATGACAGAACTATTTTTAGTGAAATAAAGCAATTGCCGGCTGCTTCATTTGTGAAGATAGATCTTCGATCCTTAAGTTTTGAAATTTCTTGTTACTGGGATTTTTGCATATCAGAAAATAGTGCTATTTCTACAGAGAATGAGGCGGTAGAGGAAGTTTGGAATAGTTTATGTAAAAAGTTTAGAAACTATAAAGAAAAAGAATTGTTGATGGGTGTTAGTGGAGGTTTGGATAGCAGATTATCGTTATGTGTATTAAAGGAAGTGGTAGGGCTAGAACATATAGATACTTTTACCTTTGGACATAATAAAAAGATTTTAGATTATGTACTCGCAAAGAAAGTATGCAAAGAGCTAGGAACAAAAAGCATTCCGAATTTTTTTAAACTTAATGGAACTTCCTATTTACAGTGTATGTGTCTACCGTTAAAAACCGGTGGTGCAGTCGGAATACAACATTCGCACGCATATTGGTGTCTGCAAAATATGGATACGAAGAATAAAACCTTGATTTCCAATTATTATAGCGATGCTATTATGGGATATGATTGTTTGAAATTGGATTATGAAGATACTATTGAAAACTGTGAATATTATAAAAAGGTTATAGAAAACAAATGGAATTTATCATGGGATGTGCAACAAGAAATTTTATCTGATATCAGAAAAATAGCTAATAGGAGAACGAAAGATGCTAATTTTTCCTGTTATACGGAATTTATTTATTTAGTAGAACGTAATCCCAAATTTCATATTAATTTGAGTCATATGTACAGAGAGCATATAGATGTAGTATTACCTTATGCTAATTATGAAATGTTAAAAACAATGATTTCTTTGCCCCTGCAATTTCGGTATCGAAAAAAAATAGAGTATTTGATTCTTTCTAAGAAATTTAAACATATGAAGGATGTTTCCAGTACTCGTTATTCTGCATTTGACAATGCGGAACAAAGTAAATTGGAAAAATTATATTATGATTTTGGGTTTATGAAAATGCGTGCAATTAACCTTGTTAATTGTGGGTTGAGTATGATTTCTTCGGGCAGGTTGCAATTGCCTAATAAATATATTACAGAAAATCATCTTGTAATTATGAATAAATATTTCTCAAATATGAGAAAGAGTGCGGCAGAAGAATTATATGCAAGAGATATTATTACAAAAGGACAATATAAGCTAATTAGAGAAAACTGTAAGAGAACGGGTGCAGCGCAAGAGGCTTTTAACGTAATTAACGTATGGACAGTTTTAAAAGAAGTAGGAGAAAAATAATGAAAATTGCTGTAGCGGGAACAGGATATGTTGGCTTGGTGGCAGGCGTAAGCTTTGCTGAAGTTGGACACAATGTAACTTGTGTGGATGTGGATGAAAAGAAAATTGAATTAATGAAACAGGGAATTTCTCCGATTTATGAAGAAGGCCTGGAAGAATTAATGCAGATGAATTATGCAGCAGGAAGAATTCATTATACAACGGATTATCAGGCAGCATATAAGGATGCGGATATCATTTTTTTAGGTGTAGGGACTCCTGAAATGCCGGATGGATCTGCTAATTTAAGCTATATCGCAGCCGTTTCAAGGCAGGTGGCTGAAAGTGTGGAAAAGGACTGCCTGGTGGTGGTAAAATCAACAGTGCCTATCGGAACCAATGATAAGGTAGAACAATTTATTAAGGATTTTTTGGTGCACGATGTAAAAGTGGAAGTGGCATCAAATCCGGAATTTTTGGCGCAGGGTTCAGCGGTATACGATACATTTCATGCAAAAAGAATTGTAATCGGTACAGAGTCTGAATACGCAGAAACGTTACTTAAAAAAGTGTACGAGCCGTTTCGGATTCCTATCGTGTCAGTAAGTAGACGGTCTGCAGAGATGATAAAGTATGCTTCCAATGACTTTTTAGCATTGAAAATATCCTATATGAATGATATTGCTAATTTATGTGAGTTGGTTGGTGCAGATATTGAGGATGTGGCATTTGGGATGAGTTATGACCCGAGAATCGGCGGTTCCTTTTTAAATGCAGGAATTGGATATGGAGGCAGCTGTTTCCCCAAGGATACCAAAGCACTGAAATTTATCGCGGCACAACAAGGCTATCGTTTGAGAACCGTAGAGGCAGCGGTTGAGGTGAATGAGGAACAGAAAACCAGATTATTTACAAAAGCTTGTAAACGTATGATTACGTTTAAAAATATTAAGGTCGCTGTTTTGGGCTTAGCGTTTAAACCGGGGACAGATGATTTACGGGAAGCACCTTCTCTTGAGAATGTAAAGTTATTATTAAAAGAAGGGGCCGATATTGTAGCATATGACCCTGTAGCCAGTCAAAACTTTGCAAAGGTGTATCCGGAAGGCAAGTGTGACAATGGAAGAATTACTTACGTAGATTCCATTGAAAAGGCGTTAGAGAATGCGACCATTTGCTTCATTTTTACGGAATGGAGAGAAATCAAAGATGTATCGCCGGATACATACAAACGTCTGATGAAGACACCACTTGTGTATGACGGAAGAAATATTTATGATGTAGATGTAATGAAAGAAAACGGTATTGAATATTACAGTATCGGAAGGATATAAATAATGAGAAAAGATTATCGTGATTTTGACATCAGTAAAATTGTGCTAATAACAGGTGCGGCAGGTTTTATTGGTTTTCATCTTTCCAAAGCACTTTTGGAGATGGGATATAAGGTTATTGGATATGATAACCTAAACGATTATTATGATGTAAAATTAAAAGAAGACAGGTTGGCTATTTTAAAGAGTTATGACAAGTTTTCTTTTGTTAAAGGGGATTTGGCTGATGCGGAATTGTTACATAGTGTTTTTATGCAGTATGTACCGAATATAGTTGTGAATTTGGCGGCCCAGGCAGGAGTCCGATATTCTATTACCAATCCGAAAGCTTATATGGATTCCAATATGATTGGTTTTTTCAATGTTTTGGAGGAATGTAAAAAGTCTATGGAGGAAGGCAGGGTAAAGGTTGAGCATTTATTGTTTGCATCCTCGTCTTCTGTATATGGAAATCAGAAGAAAACACCTTTTTCAGTAGAAGATAAGGTGGACGAGCCTATATCTTTTTATGCGGCAACTAAGAAGTCGAATGAACTGATGGCACATGCATATAGTCATATTTATGGTATTCCGGCTACGGGACTTAGGTTTTTCACGGTATACGGACCGTATGGCAGACCGGATATGGCGTATTTTTCCTTTTCAGACAGAATTATGTCAGGGCAGACAATTAAGGTGTTTAATCATGGTGATTTGTATAGGGATTTCACCTATATTGATGATATCATAACAGGTATCAAGAATATGTTACACAATTTTCCAACCGAAAATAGTGAAGGCAATAGGTTTAAGGTGTATAATATAGGCAATAATCAACCGGTTAATTTGTTGCATTTTATTGAGGTGTTGGAAGAAAAACTGGGAGTTGAGGCAAAAAAAGAATTTTTACCGATGCAACAGGGGGATGTTTATCAGACTTATGCAGACGTGGAAGATTTAATGAATGATTTTGATTTCAAACCAAGTACAAGCATCGAAGATGGATTGGAATGTTTTGTGAACTGGTATAAAGAATATTATAGTGGGTTAATTTAGGAGGCATAAAATGTTTACAGGAAAAACACTTTTAATTACAGGCGGTACAGGTTCATTCGGTAATGCTGTACTGAACAGATTTTTAGCAACAGATATCGGTGAAATCCGTATTTTTTCTCGTGATGAATTAAAGCAGGATGATATGCGTCATTTTTATCAGCGAGAATATCCGGAATACAGTAATAAATTGAAATTTTATATTGGTGACGTAAGAGACCGCCAGAGTATTGATAAGGCGATGAATGGTGTGGACTTTATTTTCCATGCGGCTGCTTTAAAGCAGGTTCCATCTTGTGAATTTTTCCCAATTGAAGCGGTGAAAACAAACGTACTCGGTACGGAAAATGTGTTACAGTCAGCTGTGGATTACGGTGTTAAAAAAGTTATTTGTCTTTCTACTGACAAGGCTGCTTATCCGGTAAATGCGATGGGCACTTCCAAAGCTATGATGGAAAAGGTAATTGTTGCTAAAGCAAGAACGATTTCACCGGAAGAAACCACTATCTGCTGTACGAGATATGGTAACGTGCTTTGCTCACGCGGTTCGGTGGTTCCATTATTTATTAGTCAGATTAAAGAAGGAAAACCGCTTACTATTACAGAACCATCTATGACAAGATTTGTTATGACTTTGGAAGAAGCAGTAGAACTCGTTGTATATGCTTTCCAGAACGCAGAAAGCGGAGATATTATGGTGCAGAAAGCTCCGGCTTGTACAATCGAAGTGTTGGCACAGGCAGTAAAAGAAATCTTCGGTTCCAAAGAAGAAACCAAGATTATCGGTATCCGTCATGGGGAAAAAATGTACGAAACACTTCTTACTAACGAAGAATGTGCAAATGCGATTGATATGGGTAACTTTTATCGTGTACCGGCGGACAAGCGTGGTCTTAACTACGATAAATACTTTACAGACGGTAATTTAAAACGCGCTGAACTTTCAGAGTTTAATTCAAACAATACAGAACTTATGAGCGTGGAACAGGTAAAAGAAAAATTGTTGTCTTTATCTTATGTTCAAAATGAATTAAAGGATTGGAATTAAAACAATAAAGGGGTATGAAAATGAAAGTACTGGTTACGGGAGCAAAAGGCTTTATTGGTAAAAACTTAATAACAGAACTGGAACGGCGGGAAAATGTTATGGTGTTACCGTTTGATGTGGATTCCGCACCGGCTCTTCTTGATGAATATTGCAAAGAGTGCGACTTTGTTTATAATTTGGCAGGTGTAAACCGTCCTGAAACGGAAGAAGAATTTATGGAAGGTAACTTCGGTTTTGCTACCACACTGGTTGAAAAATTGAAAAAATATAACAATACTTGTCCGGTTATGAATTCGTCCTCAATACAGGCTGCACTTGAAAATCCATACGGAAAGAGCAAAAAAGCAGGTGAGGATATGCTTTTTGCATATGGAAAAGAAGTAGGAGCAGAGATTTATATTTACAGATTTCCAAATGTATTCGGTAAATGGTGCAGACCAAATTATAACAGTGCAGTTGCAACTTTTTGCCATAACATAGCCAATGATTTGCCGATTCAGGTAAATGACAGAAGTACCATGATGCATCTTGTTTATATTGATGATGTGGTGGAAGAATTAATGCAGGCTCTTGACAGGCATCCCCATGTGAATACGGACGGATATTGCTTTGTTCCGACTGTACATGATGTGACTTTGGGCGAGATTGTGAATCTGCTGTATAGCTTCAAAGAAAGCAGGAAAAATCTTGTGGTACCGGATATGACACCGGGAGGCTTTGAAAAGAAGCTTTATAGTACCTACCTAAGTTATCTGCCAAAAGATAAGTTTTCTTATCCGCTCATTATGCATGAAGACGAGCGTGGCAGTTTTACCGAAATTTTAAAAAGTGTGAATGCCGGACAGGTATCTATCAATATTTCCAACCCGGGTATTGTGAAAGGAAACCACTGGCATCATACCAAGAATGAAAAATTTATTGTTGTTAGTGGAAAAGGAACCATACGTTTCCGTAAGCATGGATGTGATGAGATTATTGAATATCACGTTAGTGGCGAGAAATTAGAAGTTGTGGATATTCCAACGGGATACACACATTCTATAACCAATGAAGGGGATACGGATATGGTAACCCTTATGTGGTGCAATGAGTGCTTTAATCCGGGAAAACCGGATACGATATACGAAAAAGTAGACGATTAGGGAGAAAACTATGAAAAAATTAAAGGTAATGACAGTTATCGGTACAAGACCTGAAATCATCAGATTGTCAGAAGTTATCAAAAAATGTGACAAATATTTTGAACAGGTTTTGGTACATACGGGCCAAAATTACGACTATACATTGAATCAGATTTTCTTTGAAGAATTGGGGTTAAGACAACCGGATTATTATCTGGATGCGGTAGGTAGTGATCTTGGTGAAACCATTGGAAATATCATCGCAAAAAGCTATAAGCTTATGACAGAAGTGAAACCGGATGCGTTTTTGGTGCTTGGTGATACTAACTCTGCTTTAGCCGCTATTTCTGCGAAAAGATTGAAAGTGCCGATTTTTCATATGGAAGCAGGAAACAGATGTTTTGATGAAAATCTCCCGGAAGAAACAAACCGCCGTATTGTGGACCATATTGCGGACGTGAATTTATGCTACAGCGAACATGCAAGAAGATATCTGAATGCAGAAGGAACGGCAAAGGAACGTACTTATGTAACGGGTTCGCCTATGGCAGAAGTGCTCACTGCCAATATGGAAAAAATTATGGCTAGTAATGTTCTTGAAACATTAGGACTTGAGAAAGGTAAATATATTCTTTTGTCTGCGCACAGAGAAGAAAATATAGATAACGAAAAGAACTTTTTTGCATTGATGGAAGCGGTAAACCAGATGGCAGAAACCTATCAGATGCCTATTATTTACAGTACCCATCCAAGAAGTAAAAAATTTATTGAACTTAGAGATTTTAAATTCCATCCGCTTGTAAGAAGCTTAGAACCGTTTGGTTTCTCGGATTACAACCACTTACAGATGAATGCCTTCTGCGTGGTGTCTGATAGTGGAACCTTGCCGGAAGAATCCGCTTATTTTAATGCAAAAGGATATCCTTTCCCTGCGGTTTGTATCAGAACTTCTACGGAAAGACCGGAAGCGATTGATAAGGGCAACTTCATTTTAGGAAGTATTACTACTGATTATGTACTTCAGGCTGTTGATATGGCGACGGCAATGAATGATGCAGGAGATTTTGGGGTGGACGTTCCAAATTATGCAGATGAAAATGTAAGTACAAAGGTTGTAAAAATTATTCAAAGCTATACAGGCATCGTAAATAAGATGGTTTGGAGAAAAGAATAATAATTGTATATCAAAATAAATTGTAGTAAAATATACTGTGATGTAAATCTTTTTTTGGAGGCGACGATTATGAGAATTATCAAAGCAAAAGATTACGATGACATGAGCAGAAAAGCAGCCAACATTATTGCGGCCAAGGTGCAGTTGAAACCTGATTGTGTATTAGGACTTGCGACAGGCTCTACACCGATTGGAACATATAAGGAATTGGTGGCAGCTTATGAAAATGGTGATCTTGATTTTTCCAAGGTAACAAGTGTTAATCTTGATGAGTACAAAGGAATTACAAGAGAGAATGACCAGAGCTATTATTATTTTATGAATGATAACTTATTTAGTCATGTAAATATCAATAAAGACAGAACTTTCCTTCCAAACGGAATGGAACCTGACAGTGAAAAAGCTTGTAATGATTACAACGAAATCATTCATTCCGTAGGCGGAATTGATTTACAGTTATTAGGTTTAGGTCATAACGGCCATATCGGGTTCAATGAGCCGGCAGACCATTTTTCATTGGAAACAAACTGTGTGGATTTGACAGAATCTACTATTAATGCAAATAAACGTTTCTTTGCATCTTATGACGATGTACCAAAGCAGGCGTATACAATGGGTATTAAAACCATTATGCAGGCAAAAACAGTGCTTGTGGTTGTAAGCGGCGAAGATAAGGCAAAAATCGTAAAGGAAGCATTTTTTGGTCCTGTGACACCACAGGTTCCGGCTTCTATTTTACAGTTGCATAAGGATGTTATTGTAATTGCTGATGAAGCAGCAATGTCATTAGTAAAATAAAAGAAAGAATACAGGGATAAATTATGGAACAATTAGCAATTTTTGGCGGCGCACCGGTGCGTGAAACGCCTATCTATTATGGAAGACAGTTTATTGATCAGGATGATATTGATGCAGTTGTCGAAACTTTGAAAAGTGATTTAATTACATGTGGTCCAAAAGTAGAAGAATTGGAGCAAAGACTGTGTGAAGTTACTGAGGCAAAGTATGCGGTAGTAGTATCTAATGGTACAGCGGCTCTTCATCTTGCGGCTATGGCAGCGGGTATTAAAGAAGGTGATGAAGTAATTGTAAGTTCAATTACATTTGCAGCTTCTGCCAACTGTGTATTATATTGCGGCGGAACGCCTGTTTTTGCTGACATTGATCCTTATACCTACAATATTGATCCGGAATCTATTAAAAAGTTGATTACACCGAAAACAAAAGCGGTAGTGGCAGTGGATTTTACAGGTCAGGCAGTTAAATTAAATGAAATCCGTGAAATTTGTAAGGAGCATAATCTTATTTTAATCGAAGATGCGGCCCATTCACTTGGAACATATTATGACGATAAAGCGATAGGTAGTATTGCGGATATGACAACCTTCAGTTTCCATCCTGTAAAAACCATAACAGGTGGTGAAGGTGGTGCGATTACAACCAACGATGAAGAATTATACAAAAAGCTTCGTCTCTTGCGTACACATGGTATCACACGAAATGCAGATGAGATGGTGCATCCTACAGGGGAATTGTGGTATCAAGAACAGGTGTGCCTTGGCTATAACTATCGTATGACAGATTTCCAGGCGGCCTTACTTATCAGTCAGCTGAAGAAATTACCTGCATTTTCTATGAAGAGAAAAGAAATTGTAGAAAAATATGATGATGCATTTATTATGATGCCGGAAATTAGAATTCAGAGAGAAATTCTGGAATCGAATACCACCAGACATTTGTATGTTATCCGTTTGGTACCGGGTACATTAAATTGTACCAGAAAAGAGTTTTTCGATGCATTGTATGCCGAAAATGTATGTCCGCAGGTACATTACCTTCCGGTATATTGGCATTCTCATTATGAAAAACTGGGCTATGAAAAAGGAATTTGTCCGAATGCCGAAAGCTTCTATGAGGAAGCGATGAGTATTCCGCTATACTATTCTTTGACGGATAAAGATGTGGAAGATGTAATTAAAGCGGTTAAGAAAGTAGTTGAATATTATAAAAAATAAGTAAGAAAAAGGAATGTTTAATATTGTTGTTAAACATTCCTTTTATGATGAATAAGATATTGAAAATATGGTACAATAATGGTATTATTATACCATAGAAGAGGAGGTGTGATATGCCACAGATTATTCCGATTAAAGAATTAAAAAATACATCAGAGATTTCCAATTTATGCCATAGTACAGAGGAACCTATTTTTATTACGAAGAATGGCTATGGTGATATGGTTATTATGAGTATAGATATTTATGAGCAAACGATGAAGCAATTGAACTTTTATAGGGAATTGGAAATTTCAGAAAGACAGCTAAAGGAAGGCAAGACAAAGGAGGCTAGAAATTCATTGGCATCTATGAGGGGAAAGTATGGATTATAAAATAGTTATAACAGAAAGGGCAGAAGAATTGCTGGAGAATCTGGTCAATTATCTGCTCTTAAATATTAAAAACAGACAGGCAGCAACTCATTTGTTGGACTGTGTTGAAAATTTATATATCCGTTTGGAGGAAAAACCATTTCAATTTCCGATTAGTAAGGATACATATCTTTCACATAAAGGCTATAGAGAAGCTGTTCTGACAGACATAAGATACTTAGTAATTTATAAAATTGAAGATAATATAGTATACATATTAGGTGTTTTCCACGAGTTGGAACAATATAAGAATAAGGTATAGAAAACAATCAAGCCCTCTTTATTGGTTATTTATAAAGAGGGCCTATTATTATATTAGTTCACTTCATCACAAGTATAAGTCAGTGGAATTCCATATGCTTTTTCATAGATTTCCTTCCAAGCCTTATTATGTTCTTGCATTAAATAATTGACATTTTCAGGCATAGACTTATTTTTATCCGGATAAATCGGTTTTGCAATATTGATCGTGTATTTTTGTACCGGGAGTCCGTCACCGTCTTTGTATTCACTGTCTTTCATAGTTACAAAACAAGGAAGAACAGGCACATTGTTTTTCGCAGCAAAGGTAAATCCGCCTTTTTTAACCGGCTTTGGTTTACGGTAGTTCCACCACATACTCTGTTCCGGATAAATTAAAATAAGTTGGCCTTTCTGAAGCAATTTATCCACCGCTTTAATGAATTTCTTCATTGTGGCTTTATTGGAGCTTAAAGGAAGGGTATTACAGTTACGCATTAAAAAGCCGTAGAAGCCCGGAAAACTGGTATAATTTCCTTCTCTGATAATACGGAAGAATTTTCTTCTGTGGAGTTTCTGGTGAGATTTTCTGTAAGCAATTTCCATAACAAAGCTGTCTAACGGACTAAAATGGTTACAGGTGATAATGGCACCGCTATCCAAGTTTTGATAATTTTCAATTCCGACAATATTTTCTACTATAAACTGGTTATTTCGGCGAAGTGCGCTTAAAAACCAGCTTGCAAGATTGAATGCGTATTTGGTACGCATACGTTCCGTGAGGGTTTTGTGTAAATAATCGATGTCTTCCGGCTTTAATTCTTTTGAAGGCGGATCTTCTTCCACGTCTTCATCGAAGCGTCCTTCTTTTTCTAATTCTTCAATCTTTTTAAGGACAGCGATTCTGGAAATGGAAGCATCGTTGTAGTGTCCGAACTGCTTAAAGAAATTATTTTCGTTGTTGATTTCTGAAATAGCCAGATTCAAAAGGTTTTCACCGCTGTCGGCATCCTTTTTCGCATCGGATTCAGAAAAATTGTCAAGAACCGCTTTTAAGGTTTCATATCCGGGGGTTTTCTTGGCATAGTCCCAGAAATAGTGACCGTAACGGCAGTCTTCGTAGTGCCATGGTTTTGCAGCTAAATTATAATGAATTAACGCAAACTCTTTTTCAAGGCATGAAGGTTTGCCAATCATCTGTACGTTCCATTTGCCATCAATCCAAAGAATTTTGTTTTTGCATAAAATGTTGAGGTAGTCCTGGTCCTGAGCCACAACAAAACGGTAAGTGTTTAAAAAGTCCACAAACTGCTTCTGAATGCCTTTTTTACGGAATTGTTTGCAGTTGATAAGAACTACGCCGGCGTTAAAGTAGGCTTCTCTGGATACGCCAAGTACCTTTTCTACATAGTCACCGTAGATATCTGTCTGAGTTACCAACTGATCGCGGATAGCTCCAATATAGTTATCTTCCAAATCGTAATCTACAAGACCTGCAATATCTTTAAGAACAATAGTATCACTGTCGATATATGCCACCTTGTCATATTCCGGGAACATATCCGCAATAAACAAGCGGTAATAGGTTGTGGCAGAGTAGTAGTCGCGAAGTGAAATTTTCTTTTCAATCTGTTCTAACTGCTTTGTCACACTGTTAAATTCGATTTTGCAGTTGTCGGTTTCAAAGGTTTTTACAAGTGCCTGATTTTTGATGGAAATATCCGTGTGGAGCACATGGATTTTGTAAGTTCTCTTGGAAGAAGAATTTTCAATCAATGACTTCATAGTTACCATCATATATGGAACGAATTTATCGTCACAGGCAAAGAAAATAGGAACTATTTTACTTTTGTTTTTCAGAAGATAATTATATTTCATTTTCAAATTTTCCTTTCAAGTAAATGTATTCGTAGATAATGTCATCAAATTGGTCATATTTAAAGGTGCGGTACATTTTGCTTACGTGCCACTGTTTGATGTTATCCGTGTGTGGATAAGGCAAATAAAACAGTCGCTTGGAAAAATGTCTCACTACCGTGTGCATATGTAAAAACTTCTGGTCATTAAAACGCTGTGGTAACATTTTCTTTTTCGTCGTACTTCTATAAATCGCATCCTGATCTGCAAAAAGCATTTTCTTTGTTTTAATGAGTTCTCTGGCTTTCTCTAGAAGCCCTGTTTTTCTGACTTCTTCCATATTGAAAAGAAGAACACCGGCGTTTATATAATTTGGATTTAATAAAAATTTTCCGTAATGATCTCTTGCAGCTGCGTATTCGTAGCCTGCTAAATCCTGATTATACAAAAGGGAAATGTCCCGGTTAAACATAATATCGATGTCCAGATACAAAAGTTTGCCCTGTATTTCAGGAATCATATCAATAAACAGTCTCAGCAAAGTATATGGGGAACAGTAGCACTGTTCGTTAGGACAGGCACTGAATTCCTGCATATAAAGCTCTGTGACATCCAGTTTGATTACTTTGTTTTCGGAATTATATTTTTTTACCACATCATCCAAAAAAGAGATGCATTTATCGCTTATAGCAGTGTACTCCGGTTTTAAATGGTGTACGTCCATGGTCATTATGTAAAATGTAAACGGTTCCTTACTTTCGGTACGCTTTAAAATGGAAAGCGCACAAGTTAGAACTCCGTCAAAAACTTTTTCATTTCCGGAAAAAAGTATGTTCATAAACTATTCCTCGATTTTTATATATTGTATCATTTCCACGTTGCTTTGTTTTGCGGCCTTGCACATAGCCTCATAAACCTGATTGCGAAGGCTTTCCCTTTGTTCCTTTAAGGTAAGGGATTTGTCTACACTAAAGGGACCGTCTATGTAGGTGACCATTCTTGGCGTCTTACGAAAACGGCGTTTCTGGTAGGTGTTTGTAAAACAAAACACTTTTGCATCCATTTTCAAAGGATAACCGAAGGAAGTGTCCTTAAAAGGTCTTATCTTCGTGTAGTAAGGCCAGATGTGCGCCTCCGGGTAAATGGTAACGCAGTATTTCTTTTCAATTTTATGTCGTATGGCTTTGTTAAAATTCCTGGCAGCTTTTGCATCATCCGGTAACGGGAGCGCGCCCAGATACGGAGTGATTTTTCCAAGGAATGGCATTGACACGTTGTTGGGGTGTACAATGACGGATACATCCTTTGGAAAACAGGAAAGAGAAGGAATTAAGGCATCGGCAATATCGTTGGTATGATTGCCGTATAAAAAGTAGCCCTCTTTTTTCGCTTCTTTTAATAACTGTTTACCCACCACTTTGTGACCGAATTTCAGTTTCATAAAACAGAAAGCCACGGGTTTTGCTATTGTTTCATAGAAGAAGAGTTTTCCCAAGAAAAAAAACGGACCACCTTCATATTTGTAGTTTTCATCAATTACTTTGGGAGTAATTTTGGCGGTGGAAAATTCATCTTCCAGTTCATTTTTGTAATAAATTTTTTTTCTATTATCCATGATATGTCCTATTAATAAATTAAATCAAAGAACACTGTAACGTTTTTTGAAAAAAAAGTCAAATTTTAGCGAATGCAATGTAGTTTTCAAAACTACGTTGCGCATAATTGAATACTACTACAATGTGTGAGTTGTGTCAATAAAGTTTTGGTGTTATTTGTAGAATTTATGTGGTAATATTTAACCAGTTATCTTTTGAGGAGGACGATTATGGAGAAAGGGAAAAGTAAGTATACATTTTCAGTAAATGCACCATATCAGGTAATTGAAGATACAATAGGGGAGTATTTGAGGGCAGAAAAATTTGAATTGCAGGATGATGACGGAAAGCGTTATTATTTGCATTTTGATGGTGTATGGGGAAATCGCTTTTTTGAATATTCTATAGATGGATATCAGGTTACGATTTATGCGTACATTGGAAAATACAAACGGCCAAAAGCGGTAGAAGATGGCTTAATGGCATCCGAGACTAAGCAGGCATATAAAAAAAGTCTCCTGGTGCTGTTTAAGAAATTACGGGTGTTAAATGAAACCGGTGGACAGCCGGAAAAGGCAGCTAATTATCCGCATGGGATGGAAGCGGGAGGATTTGGCGTGCGACTGGATCCGGGTACCGGATATCCAAGCGGAATGGAAACGGGGGTGTCAACGGTGACGTCACCGGAGGATGAAGAGAAAGCTAACGGAAATAAAGCGATTATCGGTTTTATTCTTTCGATTGTAGGCTTGTTACTTCCCTGTGTGGGAGTTCAGTTTGGCGGGATTGTGATTGTTTTGGAATTTGCATTTGCAACTGCCGGACTTAAATCTTCAAAGAAGGGGCTGGCAATTGCGACGTTTATTTTGGCAGGCATTCAGACTTTGTTTTTGATTTTGACTTTGATTTTTCGGCTTATGGAAATTGGACAATAGGGTGATAACATGAATGAATATTTGAGTAAAAAAATTAAATTTATGTCGTTTTTTGCAATTGTCGGTGTGGTTTATTGCCACGCATATAATTATTTTGACAGGTTTTTACAGTCAACAACAGTCCTTACGGAAGGAGCAACTCCGGGAGCGATGCTTCAATTTTTTATAAGTAACGCACTGGTGCGTTTTGCGGTACCGTTATTTTTCGCATTTTCGGCATATTTGTTTTTTGTGAATTTTGAATTTTCGTGGAAGGGTTATTTGAAAAAGGTTTTAAAAAGAGTGTGGACGCTGTTGGTCCCGTTTTTGATATGGACGGTATTCGCAGGGGCATTTTTGTACATAGTATATAAAGTTGTGGGACTTGAGCGATACAGCATTGTCTATGAAAAGATTGGTATGATGCTTGAAAACGGTGTCTGGGTATGGCTTTTTGATTCACCGGCTTTCCAACTTTGGTATCTGGCGGATTTGTTCAAACTTGTCTTGCTTTCACCGGTTCTTTACTGGCTTGTGAAAAAGTGTAAACTTTTTCCGGTAATACTGTTTGGGATTTTATGGGTATTGGAGTGGTCACTGTTTATCAATTATGAGGGGCTGTTTTTCTTTACTCTGGGGGCGTATTTGTCTGTGAATAAGGTGAATTTGGCAGGTATGACGGACTTGGCTGATACGCATATGGATAAAGGGAAATATAAGAGTGTGACAAAGGTTATTACGATATTGTGGGTAGTGGGGTGTTTTGGTTATGCCTTGATGTCGGGAACCATGGGAGATAGGCCTTACGTTACATATCTTCTTTTGATACTCTACAAAGTGAATGTGATAACCGGCCTTGTTTCCGTGTGGAGGCTGTATGATTTGAATGCAGGTGTATGGCAGGAGAAAAAGTGGGTAAATGCGATTGTTTCCTGTAACGTGTTTGTGTATGTAGCACATGAACCGTTGCAACATCTGCTGACAGATATATTGCTTGAAAAAATGGTGTTTAACGGCGCACATACGCTAATTTATTTTGTGTTGCCGATGGTAATGATTTTGGGGTGTACAGGACTGGGAATTTTACTAAAAAAAGCTTGTGTTAAGGTGTATGGTGCTTTGACCGGTGGTAGAGTATAATAATATGTAATGTAGCGTGAAAACCAATGAAAAGATATGGGGTAGAAACTATATGGAACAGGGATATTCTTTAAGTTATATGCTTAAATTAATGAAATCTTTTTGTGATAACAACACAAGTGATTATATGTTTATTAAGCATTATAATACACTTTCTTTACCGGAAGAAGAAGTGGCAAAAATAGTTGATGAGGCAAAGGAAGAATATTGCTTTTTGTATTACAAATTTTCCAAACATCAGATGTTAGAGCCATATCAGCCTTTCTTGGGTTGGATAAGGAAGTTGTATTATACCTATTTTTCAGATGAAACACCGGAGCAGTTTGTTAAAAATGCAAAGGTTTATCCGATGCAGCAGTATTCTGTTGCAGAATACATACGTACAGGAAAAGCAAATCGGGTAGAAGATATTTTAATAAATGAATTGCCGTATGAAAGTAAGAGAATGTTGGACTCTCTTGTAAACATTTATAAATATATTACTTCCAGAGTAAAAATTTTTATTGTTATCGAAAGTCTTCATTTGACGAATTTATCCGGAATAAAAGCACTACACAGATTGATGTTAGAAAATCTTCAGGGACAATTCCGTTTGGTTGCTACTTATAATGAAAGCTATAATGTGCCGGATTATATAGAGCCTGTATGGAAAAGTTTTGTAGATGAAATGGAAAAGCAGGGATATCAGTATGAATGGGGTGCTGTGGATGCTACAGTTACCATTGATGCCCAGGATGTTTTTATTCCAAAGGCGAAAAATATGGAAGAATACCTTACCATAGCCGGAAATATGTATTTTTTTATGTGTCATCAGGACGCACAATACTATTTAAATATTATCTACGATAAAATTAAACACGGTAATTTGACGGTTAGCAATGAACAATATGCACGTTTTTTGCAGCTTATGGCATTAACGGAAATGCATTGTAAGGAATATTCAAAAGCGTTGCAATTTTGTGAGTATTTAGGAAGTATAGCCAGAGAAACAAAAGATGATAGGCTGTTTTATAATTACAATTATTTGTGTGCAATGATCCAATTTGGAATGGAGCAGTTGGAAAACCAAATAACCGGCTATATAGAACAGTGTAGGAATATTGCAAAAAAATGGGGCGATGAATTAGCAGAATATAAGCCGCAAATTATAAAGCTGATGTCAGACTGCAATTATTGGCGTGATATTTACGTTGATTATTATGACAGGGGTGTCAGCGAAGAAATGATTGAAAAGGCAGAACGTTTTGGTTTCAAGAATATTCTCGCATATATTTATATCTATTGTTTTACCAGTGACCAGGAAACCTTGCAGAGAGTGGCAAGTCATAAAGAAGAGTTATTTCATTTTAGCCGTGGAGTTGAATTGGCAACGGAAATTGAAAATTATGAATTACTCATTTCGGCCTATACCAAAAATATAGTCGTTTTTTCAAGAGCGGGTTGTTATGATTACGTATCAGAACTTTGGGAGAAGAAAGCCTATGCTGTCGGTATTGAAAAGAATCTGATAAGAGTCGTGCATGCCTACAATGGCATGGGATATAATGCCAGTGTTACGGAAAAGTATCAAAAAGCGGAAGAATATTTTAGTAAAAGTATAGAAGAACTAATTGGCCTTGAGAATGGAGAGGAAATTGCCATTACTTTATACAACAGTGCGTTAAATAAGATGTTGGCAAGAGAATATGCGTATGCATCGGATGATTTACTTTTGTTGATTAAGGTAATGGATATGCTTGGTTTGCATGCCTTATCTATTGCGGATACAGCCAGATTTTATGGGATGCTTGGAATATGTAGTTTTTATATAGGCGAGGATTACAGATGCTGTTATTGTCTGAACCGTATCGATGCTTATGTGAATCACCTGAATTACGTGAATGATGAAGACAAATATCATTATTGGTTAGATACCTTGTTTATGAAGTATCTGTTAGAAGCTATGATGGCGATGGCTGATGGTAAACTGCCTGAGGCAAAAAAGAAGTTTGATGATGCCGAAACTATTATGAATATGGATAAGGAAAAGAGATATTTTTCTTATATTTTATATGTACATGAGATGGCTAAATATTATGACGAAGTTGGAGAAGAAGAAAATCGTCAGGAGATATTGCGTCGTGGAATAGAATTTTGTGATCGTTTGGGTTATCGGTTGCGTAGTAGTATTTTGATGACGGAATTAAATAAAAAGTATGAAAGCGGTAGAAAAGGACTTGTGTTGAAACGTCGCGTTTCTAACGAAGAAATTTTGGAGGCTGTAGAAAATCTTGCCCTTAGACAGAAGGTGGAAGCAAGTCAAAGGGATATTTCATTTTTGACTATTTGGCAGGAATTACTCAGCAAGTGTAAAAATGCTGATGATGTTATGCCTCAAACCTTTAAACTGTTAAAGAATCATTTCAATTTTGATGGTGTCTTTATGGTTGGTGTGGAAAATGATGATGTTCAAATCCGTTATATGGATTGTCCTATAGAGGAAGAAATGGTGGATAATGTTACCCATAGAATTCATTATTTCAAACAGGAGGATTTGAATCGGATTGCGGATTATTTTAAGGAAAGCAGAAATGCTATCCTTGTGAACCGTACAGAAAAAGGTTTCTTGGAATATAGACAGCTGTTGGAGGTTATAGGCCTTTATCAGGTGGTTACCTTGTTTGCAGCGCCGCTCTATAGAAATGATGGGATGTTAAGCGGTATTCTTATCGGTTATGTAGAAATGAGAAAATATGCCATCCCCAACAGGTATCTTCTGAAAGAGAACGATTTGGTAATTTTAAAATTTGCCAGCGAGCAGTTGCACAGTGCTTTGGAAAGATTGCAGTATATGGAACTTATTCAACGGATGAATGGGCAACTTTCCGATATGGCAGTAACGGATCAGTTGACGGGTCTCTATAATAGACAAGGGTTCGAAAAAATGGTGCGTCAGTGCGGCTGTCAGGAAGAAACAAAGAAAGCTGTTATTTATATTGACTTGGATAACTTTAAGTATTACAACGACAATTTCGGGCATGAACTCGGTGATTATGTGCTGGTTCGATTTGCCAGTGTGTTAAAAGATGTTGTATACGGTACAGGTTATGCGGTGCGATACGGCGGAGATGAGTTTGTTGTGGTGATGGATGACAAGGATGCGCAGTTTGCAAAAGGTGTTGTTAAGGAACTGATTGATAGACTGGAAAAGGAAGTGCTTGCTTCTATACAGGAAAAAATAGGGTCGCAGCATATTATTCCGGAAAACAAAAAACTCAGTTGTTCAGTGGGTATTGCTGAATGTAAAGCATGTGAAGGAATCGCAGAAGCACTGAATAATGCGGATAAAGCTTTATATCATATAAAGAGAAGTACTAAGAACGGATTTGCAGTGTGGGATGAACTGTGATATATTTCATAAAATATATGAAAAAGACAGCGGAGGTATAAGAAATGAATTCTTATTGTCAAGATGCCGAAGAACTTTTGAACGGTTTACAGACCAATCAAAAAGATGGTCTTAACGGGGAAGAAGTTCGGGTGCGAAAAGAAAAATACGGAGAAAATAAGCTTCGTGAAAAGAAAAAGAAAACTACATTACAACGTTTTATTGAGCAGTTTAAGGATGCGATGATTTTAATTTTGATTGCAGCAGCCGTTGTTTCTTTTGTAGTAGTGTGTTTAGAGAAAAACTGGGGAGAATTATTTGAACCGGCACTGATTCTTATTATCGTAATTGTCAATGCCATTATGGGTGTTTATCAGGAAGGTAAGGCGGAAAAAGCACTAGATGCCCTTAAAAATATGTCGGCACCACATGCACGTGTGATTCGTGACGGTAAAGAAAGTATTGTGGAGGCAGCAGAACTTGTTCCGGGTGACATCATCCGTTTGGAAGCGGGAGATTTTGTTCCTGCAGATGCAAGACTTCTTTTAAGTGCGGGTCTTAAATCAGAAGAATCAGCACTTACAGGGGAATCCGTTCCAAGTGAAAAAGATTATTTGGCAGAAGTAAAAGAAGGGGCACCACTTGGTGACCGTTACAATATGGTATATTCCGGATGTTCCATTACTTATGGTACAGCCACAGCTGTTGTTACAGCCACCGGTATGGATACGGAAATGGGTAAAATTGCCAACCTTTTAGATGATGAAGGGGAAACTCAGACGCCACTTCAGCAAAAACTGGCACAACTTGGAAAATATCTAGGCTTTATGGCACTGTTGGCCTGCGCGATTATTTTTGTAGTAGGACTTAGCAATGGTATTCCGGTACTTGAAATTTTTATGACAGCGGTATCTCTTGCGGTATCAGCCATTCCGGAAGGTTTGCCGGCTATTGTTACTATTGTTCTTTCTATTGGCGTTCAGCGTATGGTTAAGAAGAATGCTCTTATCCGTAAATTACCTGCTGTGGAAACTCTGGGCGGTGCATCGGTTATTTGTTCGGATAAGACCGGTACATTGACACAAAACCGTATGACATTAACAAAAGCCTATGTAGATGGAAATGAAGATACAGAAGCGATTAGCAATAGTAATTCTGATGAAATAAAAAAACTTCTTATGTATGGTACACTTTGTTGCGATGGCTCTGTTGTATTCCACGGAACCGAAGAACAGCATATTGGTGATCCTACAGAGACAGCCATTGTTTTTGCCGCTCATAAAAACGGTATGCCAAAAGAGGAATTGAATAAGCACTATCCACGTCAGGCGGAAATTCCTTTTGATTCCGATAGAAAACTGATGACTACGGTAAACCGTATTGATGATAAAATTATGGTTATCGTAAAAGGTGCTTTTGATATGATGGCTCCACGTTGTGTCAGTGGAGATATGCAGAAAGCAAAAGAATTAACGGAGGCTATGAGCGAAAATGCGTTACGTGTGCTTGCCATAGCGTATAAAGAAATAGATGCAGTTCCTGAGAATCCAACATCTGAGGAATTGGAAAATGGACTTACTTTTATGGGACTTGTAGGTATGATTGACCCGCCTAGAGAAGAAGCGAAA
Source organism: uncultured Lachnospiraceae bacterium (assembly GCA_964567585.1). GTDB lineage: Bacteria > Bacillota > Clostridia > Lachnospirales > Lachnospiraceae > CALZKI01. The sequence continues at coordinate 9,382 of CAZMND010000007.1, read as the reverse complement.
GATGCAGTTGCGGTTTGTAGAAGAGCCGGAATCAGACCGGTTATGATTACCGGAGACCATGTAGTTACAGCTTCGGCCATTGCAAAAGAATTGGGTATTTTACTGGAGGGCGACCGTGCTATTACCGGTGCTCAGTTAGATGCAATGACAGACAGGGAATTGGATGAACAGGTAGAACATATTTCTGTTTATGCCCGTGTTTCACCGGAAAATAAGATTCGAATTGTGAAAGCATGGCAAAGAAAAGAACAGGTTGTTTCTATGACCGGGGATGGCGTGAATGATGCTCCGGCACTAAAAGCAGCCGACATTGGCTGTGCTATGGGTATTACCGGTACAGATGTTGCTAAAGGTGCTGCAGATATGACTCTTACAGATGATAACTTTGCTACCATCGTAGACGCCGTACGTGAAGGCCGTGGTATTTATGCAAATATCAAAAAGGTTGTAGGTTTCTTACTGGGTACCAATATTGGCGAAGTAATTGCAGTATTTAGTTCTATGCTTTTGTGGCACAAAACACCATTACTTTCCATGCAGCTTCTTTGGATTAACCTGGTAACAGATTCCTTGCCGGCTATTGCGCTTGGTATGGAAGCGGTGGAAGATGATGTTATGGACCACAAACCAAAGCCGAAGAACGAAGGTATTTTTGCTCATGGACTTGGTATTCGTGTAGTATTACAAGGTTTGATGTTTGCAATTTTGACCTTGGTTGGTTTTAAATTAGGCGAAAAAATGGGTGGAAGTTTAGAAGCGGCGCAAACTATGGCGTTTATGGTTTTGGCACTTTCACAGACGGTGCAGGCGTTTAATATGCGTTCAGACCATTCGTTGTTTAAAATCGGCTTGTTTACAAACAGTAAGTTAAACTGGGCAGTATTGGTATCGTTGGTGCTTGTTTTGGTGGTACTTTTCACACCATTACGTGTTGCCTTTGGTTTGGTGCTTTTACCGACGAAACTTTATTTAATCGCGCTTGGTCTTGTGTTGGTACCAATGGTAATTATGGAACTTTCAAAAGCAGTAGGATTGATTAAACAACATAAATAAAAAGTATAAATCTCCTTTTTTTACAGATAATAACATTACATTATTTGTAAAGAAGGAGATTTTTTATATGAAAGCAACAGGTATTGTACACTGCATAGGAGAAACTGATATAATAGGACCAAGCCAGCTACTGCATAGATTATGTGGTGGATGTACATAATGTTTGCAAACTATCTGCGCATAATCAAAGAAATTGCCTATTAGCTGCTTGCGTATAATCGAAAAAAACGATATAATGTGCGTATAATCAAATAATATACAAGTCGACTATCTGCGTATAATCAAAAATGAGCAGATTGTACTTGCGCGTATAATCTGGAGAGGCTTATGGTATTACAAAGAAAAATATATAAAAAACTTTTGGAATGGAAGAATGAAAGCAATGGGAAAAAGGCTCTTATGGTGGAAGGGGCACGTCGAATCGGCAAGTCTACCATTTGTGAGGAGTTCGGGAAGAATGAATACGAAAGCTATATTCTGGTTGACTTCGCCAAAAAAGATAAGGAAATTGAAATGTATTTTGAAACACATTTGAATGACCTTGATACTTTTTTTATGCTGTTGCAAACTCATTTTGGAAAAAAACTTACGGAAAGAAAATCACTTATTATTTTTGATGAGGTGCAGATGTTTCCGCAGGCACGAGCTGCTATAAAATATCTGGTAGCAGATGGAAGATATGATTATATTGAAACGGGGTCGCTTATATCCATCAAAGAAAACGTAAAGGATATTGTAATCCCATCCGAGGAACGACACATCAATATGTATCCATTGGATTTCGAGGAATTTGCAATTGCGCTAGGTGAGGAATTGCTTGCCCAGTACATCAAAAAGTGTTTTGAAAAGAAAGAACCGCTGGAGAGAGGCATGCACAATAAGGCGATGCTGTTGTTTCATCAGTATGTGCTTGTGGGTGGTATGCCAAAGCCAGTCGTAGCATTTGTCGAGAATAAAAAGAATTTCGCAGAGGCAGATAAGGAAAAGAGGGACATTCTCAGATTGTATCGTGAAGATATTATGAAAATAGATGCGAGATACAGAAGCAAGGTGCTTTCGATTTATGACCAGATTCCGGGATTTCTTTCACGGCACGAAAAACGAATTGTATTTAAGCAGTTGCAAGATGGTAGTTATGCGGAACAATACGAAGAAACCTTCTTCTGGTTGGCAGACTCTATGATATCTAATGAATGTTTTTTGTGTAATGATCCAAATGTAGGATTGTCATTAAATGAAACAAGAAGCTATGTTAAGTGTTATTTGGGAGATACCGGACTCCTAGTAAGCCATGCTTTTGACGAGAATGAACTGCTTGAGGATGAGGTGTATAAGCAAATACTGGCGGGAAAGCTGGAAATTAATGAAGGAATGCTTTATGAAAATGCCATAGCACAGATGCTCGTGGCAAATGGACACAAGTTGTATTTCTATACGCATTACAATGAGGATAAACACAGAAATGATATGGAAATCGATTTTATTATCTCGAATAACAGCAAACTAAAATACAAAATGTATCCGATTGAAGTGAAATCAGGAAAACAATATAAAACAACATCATTAAATAATTTTAGAGAGAAATATAAGAATCGAATCGGGGAGAGTTACATCATTCATCCAAGAAATCTGATTATCAAAGATGGTATTATTTGTATTCCACCATATATGACGATGATGTTATAAGGCGCGTTGATGTCATTTAATCCTGTGTATTTCCACGGAATTAAAAATGAATGAGCTTATCTCCAATATCATTGATACAAACACCTTTGATTTATTCGATATGCTCTGAGTGGCAAACACAAAAATAAAGTATAAATCTCCTTTTTTTACAGATAATAACATTACATTATTTGTAAAGAAGGAGATTTTTTATATGAAAGCAACAGGTATTGTTCGTAGAATAGATGATTTAGGAAGAGTCGTTATTCCAAAAGAAATCAGACGTACAATGAGAATCAGGGAATCAGATCCACTTGAAATATTTACCGGTCATGAAGGGGAAATTATTTTGAAAAAATATTCACCCATAGGTGAAATGAGTACCTTTGCCAAGCAGTATGTGGCATCCCTTTCACAGGTTTCAGGCCATGTGGCGATGATTACGGACAGGGATCAGATTATTGCTGTGGCAGGCGGTCTCAAAAATTATTTGCAGGCTTACATCAGCAAAGAATTGGAAGGAAAAATGACAAACCGTGAATCGGTTATGGCTGCTAAAGGAGAACGGAATTTTATTTCCGTTGCTAAGGATAAGGAAAATGAATATGTACACGAAGCTATTTGTCCGATAATTTGCCAGGGAGATGTTATTGGCTCAGTAATTTTGTTGAGCAATGAAATCCGTAGTCGAATGGGAGAAGTAGAACAGAAATTATTGCAGTCGGCAGCAGGATTTTTAGGAAGACAGATGGAGCAATGAAAATGGAGTTATGTGAAATATACTTTACAGTTGAATTACCGAAAAGTAAAATTTCGACCGTTTCGTATGCGGAAAAATACAGTTAAATTTACAAAAAATAAAAAGACAACCGTATTACAGAAAAAGAGTATAAATAAAAAAGTAGCAGCACTGACGTAATCTATCAGTGCTGCGTAATTATTTCTTTTAGTCCTGGCTCATCTGATCCAGTAATTCAATTTTAATATCATACAGCTTGCTTGATAAATCCACATATACTTTATGTGGGTTTACAAGACGTCTTGTTTCATCCCAAAGAGTATTTAACTCTTTCTGGCAATATGCGCGGATGTCCATAACCTTTGGAGATTCGTATACGCATTCGCCATTTTTGAAAATTGGTTTCATAAGTTCTTTCATTGTATAACTGCCAGGAGCAAGCTTTGTTTTTTTCCAAGGCTCTGCAGGGTCAAACAATAATAACGGTTTGTTTTCATCAAATTCTTCATCTACAAGACAAATCAAATCGGCTTTGATTTTGCCGTTTTCTTTATCGTAGATACGGTGGATGGTCTTATTGCCCGGGTTTGTCACCTTTTCTGAGTTTTCGGAAAGCTTAATCTTAGGAATGAATTTTCCGTCAGGTCCCATAATAGCGGCCAACTTGTATACACCACCAAAAGAAGGGTTGTCCTTTGCGGTAATAAGGTGTGTACCAACACCCCAGGAAGTAATTTTTGCACCCTGAACCTTCAAACTGTCGATTAAGTATTCGTCAAGGTCGTTGGATGCGGAGATGACTGCATCTTCGAAGCCTGCATCATCCAGCATTTTTCTTGCTTTTTTACTAAGGTAAGCAAGGTCGCCGCTGTCCAGACGGATACCATAGCTCTTAGGATGGATGCCTTTTTCGCGCATTTCAGTGAAAACGCGGATGGCATTCGGAACACCGGATTTTAAGGTGTCATAAGTATCTACCAGTAAAGTACAAGCGTCCGGATACATATCCGCATAGGTTTTAAATGCAGTATATTCATCCGGGAAACTCATAATCCAGCTATGTGCATGTGTTCCGCGCACCGGAACGTCAAACAACTGGCCGCAGAGTACGTTGGATGTGCCTACGCAACCACCAATCATTGCGGCTCTTGCCCCATAAGTACCTGCGTCAGGTCCCTGTGCACGACGAAGACCGAATTCCAAAACCCCGTCTCCTTTTGCTGCGAAGCAAACGCGGGAGGCTTTGGTAGCAATCAGACTCTGATGATTTACAATATTTAAAATAGCTGTTTCCACAAGCTGGGCTTCCATAATCGGTGCAATAACCTTTACAAGTGGCTCACGTGGAAAAACAACGGTTCCTTCCGGAATGGCATAAATGTCACCGCTGAATTTGAAGTTGCGGAGGTATTCAAGAAAATCTTCGCCGAAAATACCAAGGCTTCTTAAATAATCAATATCTTCCTTGTCAAAATGCAATTCCTTCACATACTGAATTACCTGCTCGAGACCGGCCGCAATGGCATAGCCGCCACCGCAGGGATTACTTCTGTAAAAGGCATCAAAGATAACGGTTTCGTTACGGTCTTTGTGCTGAAAGTAGCCTTGCATCATAGTCAGTTCATACAAATCTGTTAGTAAAGTCAAATTTTGTCTGTCCATCGTCTCATCCCTCTTTTGAGTTTTTTATATTTTTCCCCATTATAGTAAAAAAAAAATAAAGTTGCAATGATAAAAGTGTTGACAGTGTGTACAAATGGGTGTATATATTGATATACACAGTTCATACACAGAATATACAGTGCGCATAGATGTATGAGAAATGAGGGTAAGATGGACAGTAGATATATATTGGAAGTAAATCATATGACAAAGACGTTATTTTCGCAAAAGATTATAAATTCTAAAGAAGAGAGAAAGTCATTCACACTGTCGGATTTTGATTTTCGTATAGAGCCGGGATATATTTTGGGAATCGTAGGAAAAAATGGGGCAGGAAAAACTACATTGCTTCGTACAATATTAGGACTCTATCAACCAAATGAAGGGAAGATTGCTGTGGCAGGTTATGACAGGGTTTTAGAAAGCGTAAAAGCCAAAAAAGCAATTGCTTTTGTTACGGATGAATGTCTGTTTCCACTTGATTTATCGCCAAAGGATATTGGAAAGACCTTTGGACCTTTGTATGACGGTTTCGACTACAAAAAGTATGAAGAATATTGTAAACGGTTTGGAGTACCAATGCGTAAGAGCATAAGAAAACAGTCAAAGGGTATGAAGGTGAAGGCGCAACTTGCGTTTTGCTTAAGCTATAATGCGAATCTTTATATTTTCGACGAGCCGTCTGCGGGGCTTGACCCGATATTTAGAAAAGAAGTGGTGGAGTTGTTTTTTGAAATTGTAGAGGACGGAACAAAAAGTATTGTTTTATCTACTCATCTGACGGGGGATTTGGATCGGATTGCGGATTATATTTTATATGTAGAAGAAGGCAAGCAAAACTTTTTTATGGAAAAGGAAGAGTTGGTTTCAAAGTTTAGACTAATAAAAGGAAGCCGTGGTCAAATCAATTATTACAATAAATATGTTGTGGGCAGAAAGGATGAAGATATTTTCAGTGAGGCTTTGGTGCTTCTGCCGGAAGAGGATTTTGAGTTCAGAGTACCGGTTCAGGTAAGTATTCCGACTATAGAAGATATCATGGTTTACCATATGACAAAGAAGGAAAAAAGGAGTGATTTGAATGTTTAAGCTTGCATTGAATATGTATGTGGCGGATATGAAAAAGTTATTCAGAAGTTTTTGGTGGATTGCTCCGATTTTTTTGATTGTGATTGTAATCGGACCGTTTCATGATGTGGGTATGTATTATTGGATGTATCTTATAATGATGGTAATTTCGTTTATGATGCCCAAGACTTGGAGAATACATTTTGTGGTACCGCTCAGTGAAAAACAGATAAGGCAGTTGTTTATTTGGCGAATCGTTTTGATTTGCGGTTTTATGGCGTTGGTGGCTGCTGCGGTTATTGGTATCAGTGAGTGGAAAAATTTAGAATGGAGCTGGTATGGAATCGGAACATTAGTTTTTTACATGGTGTTATTGATGCTTTTTTCAGAAAACGGATTACAGGGAATGGGAATAAAAAATAAATTTGAGGTGAGACACGTGATTGGGATTTTGATAGGGATAATGAGTTTGTTAATACCATTTGACCTTATGTCAGATGATATGCCTGTGTGGATACTGGTGCTTACATTTGTTCTGCTACTGGCGTCTATAGTGTATATGTTGCATTATCTTAAGAAAGTGAAATTTGAGGATTACACATACAGACCATTTACAATGTGGGACAATAAAGGAGAAGAGTATTAATTATGATTCGAATCATTCTATCAAATACAAGTAATGCGGCGATATATGAACAGATTATTGCGCAGATAAAGGATTGTATTATAAAAGGAGAGGCGGCGCCGGATGAGGCACTGCCTTCTATCCGTGCCTTGGCATCACAGCTTCAAATCAGTGTAATTACCACAAAAAGAGCTTATGAGGAATTGGAAAAAGAGGGTTTAATTTATGCAAAGCAGGGCAAGGGTTTTTACGTGGCGCACAGTAAAACCGAACTTTTAAAGGAAAAGCGGATTCAGGGGTTGGAAACGCAGATGGTGGAACTTATTAAACAATGCAAAAATGCCAAGCTTTCTAAGCAGGATATGATGGATATGCTGGAGGTGTTGTACGATGAAAGATAGGGAATTGCTTGTGGTAAACAAGGTTAATAAAATCTACAAGGATTTTTCATTAAAGGACATTTCGTTTACTTTGCCTGAAGGATATATTTTAGGGCTGATTGGCAAAAACGGTGCCGGAAAAACTACGTTGATGAAGTGTATTATAGGTGCTATTGATTATAAAGGAGAAATTTCCGTGGACGGTGCCACAAATACTTTCCATAAAAGAGCCGCTACGGAAAAAATAGGCTTCATTATCGAGGACGGCCCGTTTCTTGGTAAGGAAACGCTCCTAAAAAACGGGGAACTATTAGGGGCTTTGTATGATGATTGGGACGGAGAAAAATTTGATGCATATTTAAAGAAGTTTGGGCTTTATTATGATATGGATTACGGAGAACTCAGTAAGGGTATGGAAACTAAGTTTCAGTTGGCGTTTGCTTTGGCACATTCGCCAAGATTACTTATTTTAGATGAACCAACAGGGGGACTTGATCCGGTTTTCCGCAGGGAGTTTTTAAAGATTTTGCAAAGTGTTGTAAATGAAGAAATGCTGTCGGTTATTATATCAACCCATTTAACTGCGGATTTGGATAAAGTGGCAGATTATGTGATGATGCTGGATGAAGGTGAAATGGTATTTTATGAGGATAAAGAGACTTTAACTGACATGTATCCGCTTGTTAGCGGTGATGTAGAGATGCTTTCGGATATTCCAAAGGCAACGTACACACGGGTGAAGAGAAAAGGTAATTTGTTTCACACGATTTTTACGGACGTATATTATCTAAAAAATAATCCGTCGGTTGCAAACAAATTGCAGGTTGAACGTACAAGTCTTGACGAAATCATGTATTATTTGTGTGCACCAATGCTATCACTGACTGAAGGAGAATGATTATGCTGGAAAAAGTGAAAAATCTTCAAGATGATTTATTAAATAAAAACAGTACGATGATGCTTACATTTGCTTTTACAGATATGTTTTACATAGCGCTTATGTTTCTGGTATTTGCAATGTCAAACGGCTTTGTTGCGGTATTGACTTCCGTTGCAGGGGGAATTATTGCAACTATCATAATGTCACATGCGACGGCCGTTCCGGGAAAAGAGGGACAGGAGTCCTTGGCTGGGAAATTGTGTTATTTTCCGGTAAATTTGGCAACTATCCGAAAAGCACAATACAAGATGGCTTTCAAGATTACGGGAATTCAGTTACTGCTGACACTGATACCGATTGTGGTAACCTGCTTCCGGTTTGATTTACTTCGTACACTGGTTGCACTCGGATGTACGGCCGGAGCTATGCTGACAGTGAGCTTTTTAATAATAGAACTGAACCTAATTTCCTACAAACGAAAATAGTGTAAAACTCTTGACATTGCCAAAAAACACCTTATAATTTTAAATAGGTGAAAATTTGGTAAAGACTAAGACGAAGACAGTAGGGTATACAACGAACGTTTCAGCGAGCCGGTGAGGGTGCAAGACCGGTATTAGTAGAGTATATCTGAATATCACTTCCGAGTCGTGGTGCCGAACGTTTTTAGCATTACAGATAAATCAGTAGGCATTCACCGGTATTCCGCCGTTAAAGGAAACCATATAAAACACATTTTTGTGGGAGTATGATGTAACAGGTGGTATAAACGAAGCTATAGCCTCGTCCTTTTACAGGATGAGGTTTTTTTATTTGCCGGTCGTTGACTGACAAACAAAACATACAATGCGTAATCTTTGAGAAAGGAAAAAACAATGTACAACAAAGTATCGAACAACATGAATTTTGTGGAACGTGAAAAAGAAACCTGCAAATTCTGGAAAGAAAACGATATTTTTCAGAAGAGCATGGATTCCAGAAAAGAAGGCGAAACATACACCTTCTACGACGGACCGCCAACAGCTAATGGTAAACCACATATCGGACACGTTTTGACTCGTGTTATCAAAGATATGATTCCACGTTACCGTACCATGAAGGGCTATATGGTTCCAAGAAAAGCAGGTTGGGACACACACGGTCTTCCTGTTGAATTGGAAGTAGAAAAATTATTGGGCCTTGATGGTAAGGAACAGATTGAAGAATATGGTCTCGACCCATTTATTACAAAATGTAAGGAAAGTGTTTGGAAATACAAAGGAATGTGGGAAGATTTCTCACAGACAGTTGGTTTCTGGGCGGATATGGAC
>CAZMND010000006.1:0-45378 GCA_964567585.1 uncultured Lachnospiraceae bacterium | reverse complement strand
CATAATAAAGAAGGTATGCCAAATCCTTCTGAACCTCAGCAGATTCATCTCGAATTGCAAAAATCTTCATATGCACACCACCTTTTCCAAATCATTTCCCAAATTTTATCTTGAAGCGCCCCGGAAATAATATCATCCAAGCCTTCCATAATAATCGCTCTATCACTCTCGCACAAAGGATGTAATGCAGGTAGTTTGTCTTTAGGTATAAGTTTTAAATTCTCCCATGTAGATCTCGAACCGATAAAATTGTTGCAAAGCTTATCTTCCATTACATCGAATGATTCTACTTGACTGTCGTTCATACAGCGACAAAGTAGCGAAAGTCCATGATCAAACAGCGGTGCTAAATGCAGAGTCTTCTTCCGGTTATTACGTAACACTTCGATATTTGCACCGTGACGATCACGATTGAGAATCAGATAGTCCACGACCATCATCTGATAAATATAATTTTCCCATCCCATACGTACACAAAAATCCAGCGCAGATTCCGCTTTATATGCTTCTCTTTCCTTATATGCATCCAGAGCAATTTTGGACTCGCCTTTTTCCTTGAAGTCTTCAGAGGCACAGAGGTAAACCTCCTGGATTTCTCCCTCCAGTATGATATCTGCATGGATAAGCTGATAGGGCAAATGAGGAATCCCCAATATAGTTAGCAACCTATCAACAATCAATTCATTTACACATTCATGCCCGATTACACCTTGTACTTTATCAAAATTCGAGAGCTTATAGTAAACTTTCTTTCCGCCCAATTCTGAATATGATTTCAAAAAGGAACCTGCCGTTCCTGAAGAATTGCGATATACAGACCAGGACAAATAAGTAAGATCCTGTTTCTCTCTTACCAGCTGTGTGTTCATAGTATTTCACCTCCATCTTAATTCTATTCCATTACTTGTCGTACGTCAAGCAATACTTTCTTTTTGCTTGACATATGACAAGTAGTGACATAGCTCCAACTTCACCAAAAATTCCATTAATAACACAAAAGAGAAGGCTTTTACACCTTCTCTTTCCAGTCATCCCCTTACTTCATCCTCTCTTCCCACTCTTTTTCCCGAAAGCCTGTCAGCACGAAATCATCACACACAACAAGCGGTCTTTTTACCAGTTTTCCGTTGGTGGCAAGAAGCTTAAGCTGCTCTTCTTCGGACATCGACGGTAGTTTATCCTTCAGTTTCATATCCTTGTACATTAAACCGCTTGTGTTAAAGAATTTTTTAAGAGGCATTCCACTTTTTTCATACCACATTTTCAGTTCCTCGTAGGTCGGATTTTCTTCTACGATTGGTCGCTCCGTGAACTCCACCGAGTTTTCCTCAAGCCATTTTAGTGCTTTCAAACACGTACTACATTTCCTACTTGTAAAATTCCCCTACATTCCTCTTAAACAGCTTCGCCGGTCTATGGCTTGCACCCTCAATAATCTGTTCCGTCTCAATGACATAATCATTGACTTTTCTTCTAAAATTTGCCGCCAAAAGCTTCTTGTCCAAAATCAGTTCAAAGGCATTTTGAAGCTGTGTTAAGGTAAACGTTTCCGGCATTAAATCAAAGCCCATTTTAAAATCATTATCAACGGTTTTACGCAAATATAAAAGTGCGTACAAAATCAGCTTTGCATGATCAAATGCAAGCGCATCACTTTCCATGATTTCGTAGCGCACGCTTTCATGGTAATTTGCAAACTGTTTGTGCTCCTTTATTTTGGCACATAATCTCACATCCGCCTCTTCGCATACCAGAGACAGCTCATACTCGGTTTCCACGCGCACCGTATCTTCCAAAACTTCCTTATCCACACCAACTTCCCGTAAGCTGACAGAAAACCATTTCGCCTCTCCTACTTCATCTCCCGGACGAATGTCGCACTCATTGCCATCCACCAAAGCTAAAAAGGTGTTGGATACAATCCAGCCTCTCGGGTCTCTTCCCACATCACCGAAAACACCCACCAAACTTAAATACGCATCCTTCACATTAGTTTCTTCAAAAAGCCTTCTTTTTGCAGTTTCACAGATATCTTCATTTGGTCTGCAAAAACCACCCGGAAGTGCCCAACTATCCTTGTACGGATAAGTCGCTCTTTTTATCAAAAGAATCTTTAGCGCCTTCTGTGGCAATTTGCGGAAATTGTCCCACTCACCATCTTCCATAATGGAAAAAATGGCCATATCCGTTGTCACAGAGGGACGCTCATACTTTGACATATCATATTGTTTTAAATAGTCCTGTTCTTCTTTACTAAGCTTATTCGTATACACCGCTTATCTCCTTTATGGTTCAAAAGCCGGCATTGGCTTTAACTTAAATGCATTCTTCTGATGCATTGCATCAATTTTTGCTTTTATTTCTTCATCATCAATTTCGCCGGTGCGGATATATCGGTCAAGGACCTTGTATGAAAAACCAAATTTGTCTTCATCGGTTTTTCCGCACAATCCATCTGCCGGAACTTTGTTAATCATCCAGTCAGGAAGTCCCAATTCTTTTCCTACTTGAATGACTTCTGTTACGGTTAAATTGATGAGTGGCTTTACACTGCCTCTATCATCTCCGTCAATGGTAAACCATCCAATGTAAGCTTCACTTAAATTTCCATTGCAGGTAAATCGTCCGTTTACACTTTGAGAAACTGCCTTTAAGGTAGCCATTCGAAGAACCGGTGCTAAATTGATTTTTGTCTGCTCTGTGGGCTCAAATTCCTTGGCCACAGCACCTAAAATCCCATTGTATCCATCCTGAATATTACATACATAAGGCTTCAATCCCAAAAACTCACAAACCTTATAAGAATCCGCAATATCCGCCTGTTCACCATTTGGCATTAAAACGGCGTAAATTCTGTCTGCACCAATTGCTTCTGTCAAAGCCGCCAATACAACCGTAGAATCTTTTCCGCCGGAACAACCAACCACTGCATTGATAGGCTGTCCATTGTTATTAAAGTAATTTCGAAGCCACTGTACCAATTCTTCTTTTACTTTTTTAGCATCAAAATTATACATGTTTGCCTCCATACATTCTTTCACGAATCTCCATAAAATTGTCTTCTCTTACTAATTTTCCATCTTTGAAAACCGTTGTAAGTAAGCTGTCTTCACTCATTTCCATAAAACCGTCTTCACATTTCAATTCGCCCTTTTCTTCGTAAACCTTGCAACAGCCTTTGTGAGATTTTTTGAGCTTACTGGTATCTGTTTTCGGGTCTTTATAAATCATCAATTTTTTATCATCAATGATTCCATATGTGGCTTTCATCGCAATACCAAAGGTATCTCTTGTAACCACAATCATTTTTCCGTCTTCTACAATGGCTGTAAAACAGAATGCTCCCACACCATATGCGATGTTATTTGCCGCAAATCCACGTTTTTCCAACTCTCTCCAGATGGTATCCACATTAGAAAGTGTACAGCCGTCACCATAGATGATTCCAATATGCGGGTCCAATACTTTATAGCCCTTTTCGTTGGTTGTACCGCCAAAGATTTCCCATAATCTTTCTACGGTTTTTACAGAAATCTCAACAATATCTCCGCTGTCCGGACGAACCAAAAGCTTGCCATTGTGTTTCATAATATCTTCTTTTACCTGAGGCAAAATATTGTTAATCATATTCCAATAATCATAAGTATCGGAAACCATACTGAATGAAGTATTTGGATAAAGCTCATTTAACAATCTGCGTACGAAAGTCACTTCATCGCCGTCAATTGCGTAGTTTGCGCCCATAACAGAATGTTCTGTAGAAACAGCCCCGATACCAAGCCCGTTATTTTTACAATCTGCATTATAATATTTGTTGATATAATTAATTGCCGGAATAGTTGATGTTTTATTAAATGACAATAACCAAGATGCTGAACATCTGATAGCTTCTTCCATACAAGACATACCACGCATACCAAAATCTGCGCAGGCCATTTCTGGCGGAAGGTTATCCGTTGTTTTTCCATACCAGTAATCTGCAATTTCCCTGTACATATGTCCGATAGTTGCATGACAACATGGTTTCCACAATTCCACCTGCAAAATACATTCAATCCACTGTACCAACCACGCAAATTTTTCATGTGTATTGGTGAGTTCAATACACGGTACATTCATCGGAACAAGTGTCCCCTCCTTAAGTGCTCTGATTTCCAGTGGTAAATAACCCAATTTATGAAGTTCCACCACTTTATCCAAATCATAGTTTCCTTCACCAATCTGAACATTCATAGAATTTGTATAAAGAGCCAATAATTCTTCCTCTGTCAAATCAAAGAAATTTTTCTGAAAATAATCCATCAGATAGTTTTTGATAAATGCCTGCAATCCAAAGAAAACCATTTTATTTTGTTTATTAAGCATTGATTTTCTTGGAACCCAGTAAGATACCAGTTTTGTTAATCCCTTCGGATACATTCTGTCGTGACATTGTTTATAAGTATCTGAAAGCAATAAAGCCATTGTATTATCCATTTTTTATACCTCCAAAATCTCTATTTTCTGATGTTCTTTAGTAAAAATACTGTTGGTTGTAAAGACCTTCTCAATTAATCCGCTTGTAAGAAGTTCTCCTTCCAAAATACTGTTTTCACAGTGGGAAATGTACAGATAAATTTCTTCTGCGCCAAGTGCTTTTAAAGCCTTTGCACTATGGTAAAAGGTTCCGCCCCTTGAACAAATATCATCTACAATTAAAACGGTGCTTCCCTGGATCAATTCCGTTTGTCCCTGTACCTCAAGACCCTGAATTTCTCCTGTTGTCCAGTCGCGTTTTTTCATACCGAAAACGTATGGTCTGTCGCACATAGCCGAATAGCGTTTCATTGCGCCTTCATCCGGGTAAAAAAGTAAAACATCCTTTTCTCCCCCGTTTGACAGTCTATCCAGTACCTTCTGTACGTTAGCCCTCGGTGTCTGCACTACAATGTGGTTAATCAATGCCTCACTGACATAGGAATGCGGGTCCAAAACCGTTACCTTGGAAAACTCCAGGGAATTTATCATTTCCGAAAAATATTTTAAAGTAAATACATCCTCCGCTGCCTTCACTCTGTCCTGTCTTGCATTTGGGATGTATGGCATCTGTAATTCAATTTCCCGAAGTCCCTTGGAACGCAAATGCTTTGTCAAAAAGTATAACGCCACCATTTCTTCATTGTTTTCATAAAGCCATGTCACAATCACTTTTTCACCCTCTGGTGCAAGCTCCTTTATCAGTAATGTCCCGTCCGGGAAATGACCTAAATCTACTTGTTTTCCGTTACATTTAATCACTGTAAACCCCTCCTAAATTTGCTTATTCGCCGAGAACCTCTACCTGACACATTTTCATTGTTGTAAGTGCCGCCGTGTGGCTTTCCGGTGTTACCCCTGCGCAGCAGCTTGCATCCACTGTCACTCTAATTTCCGGGAATGTAGCCTTAATAATAAGTGCGTTAGATACCACACAAATGTCTGTGCAAAGACCGATGATTTCAACTTCTTCCAAATTGTAATCCTTCCAGTTCATATAACCAAAGGTTGGTTTGTCAATGTAAAGAGCACCCTCGACTTCTAATCCTTCTCCGATTTTCCAGCCGTCTGTTCCTTCGATACAGTGTTCTACAGGAAGATGTTTCCCTTCATTGGTTTCCATATAATTTGTCTGGTGTGTATCTCTTGTAAAAATAATTTCATCACCATTTTCTTTGTACAAAGCAATTTTTTTCTTCACGTTCTCTACAATCGCAACCGCTTCCTTTGTACCAAGTGCTCCATCAATAAAATCTTTCTGCATGTCTACTACTACTAATGTTTTTCTCATATCAAATCCTCCTTGTTTTTCGAAGAAAAATCCGAACCTCTCTGGTGAGGAGAGGATTTATCCTCCTACTTGTTTTTTAAGAAATTTGTTATTATCATTTTGATAATATGTATCTGTTGAACTTATGATATTATCTTTTTGATAATATGTCAACATTTTTTTCAATATTTTTTTTCAATTTTATTTTTTAGTATTTAAATATATTGGAAAATAATGCTTTTACGGTTATATTTGTTTCTTTGTATAATTAAACCGTATTATTTTCACACATTTTACGGTTAAGTTCTAACTATGTAGTTTTAAACCGTAATAATCAAATCAATTTTACGGTTTAAGCATGCAAACCCCAAAATAAACCGTAATCCTTGCATTATTTTTACATGTTAATACGGTCACAACTACAAAAAACCAATATCAGCCGTAATTAGCCCTAAAATCATTAGGCTATATTGCAAGAAAACACAATATCAACCGTATAAGCATATCAATTCACTTTCCATAACAGATGTTTCCTAGTAATATTTTCTTCGACGGCATCCCAACTCCGAAAAAGGCATAAAAATAAGACCACACAATGTGATCTTATTTTCTTGTCGTTTATGCTTTCATTTCTTTCAGCGACATCTGATAAATCTCTTCCGTGGCAAACGCCAGTTTTGTTACCACGTTTTCTTTCTTTGGATAACAGAAAAATGAGTCCGTTTCCGTAGAAATATCTACACAGTCAAATGGTTTGATATAACAATAGTCATATTCAATATGAAGACTGTTGGTTTCTATGGGCTTACGCTGGATGCGATACTTTTCGCCCCGATAAAAGCCTTCCACAATAAAGCCTTCGTTTACATCGTGGATCAGTTTTCCTTCTCCCAGATGTTCAAATCTCCAGCAGCGGGGCTGAGAATAAATATCCACCTCATCCGCAAATGAGTACTCCCCACGAAGTATCTGCTCACGTACCTGAGTGCGTTCCCAGTTAAACCAATCCGGCACATGGGAAAACTCTGTTTTACCGTCAAGTGCTGATAAGGTACCATCCTCTTTCAGATTCCAACGTTTATTACACTCAGTACAGAAAATTTGCGTGCCATTAGAAGACATCTTAGACTCCGTCAGACAATTCGGGCACTGATACAAAATTTTGTGCATTCCTTCTGCACGATATTTTTCCTTAATCAGGAAACCTTGTTCTTTCTGGTAACGGTAATCATCATACTCAAATGCTTTTTTCACTGCCTCATTAATTTCATCCACACTCATTTTCTGAATCTGCTCCGCAGTCAGAATCTGTGTCAGGGTTGTATGAAAGGGCACTCGTCTTTTCTTTCTAAAGTTCCAGAACGGCGAATTTAAGTGGTTTCCTCTGTGAATCGTAACCACCACAGGAACCTTATTCATTTTAATCAGTTTACCCAGCGAATCCGGCAAAAAGGAAGTTACACCACAAGGTGAATATCTCGCTTCCGGATACATACAGAGGATATCGCCTCTTTTTATCACATGGTTGATTGATTTAATCAGATGCATATCTGCAGTAAATTTTCTCGTACCGATAGCACCGATTAATTCCATAAGCCAGGGTCTTCGATAGTATCCGTCAAGGTTCACCACGTTGTTAACCCTGTGCGGGAAAGTTCCCATAGCCGCCAGTTCAAAATCTATAAAATACATATGGTTACTGAGTAGCATATATGGCGGTTTCAGACCCTCCATATTGATTTTTTCTACCTTGTATTTTTTCCCAATTAAAACAATCTTGCAAAGTATCCAAATAAGCCACACGATAAAAATCGGCTGTCTGATTGGATATTTGGCTGTGTTGTAGTACTTTTTGTTTTTATAGTTTGGTGTAATATTCATTCGCATTCTTCCTCAATGTTTTCTTTCGTTCCCAATTATACAAATCTCTATTATGTAAGCAAAATCGCTATGACCCACAGTGGCACAAGAAATGCCACACACACTGCCGTGAATTTACCCATATATTTTCCTTTATCCTGCGGATACTCTTTGACATAAATCTTGTACGAAATCAGATTCGCCATAGACGCAATCAAGGTTCCAAGGCCACCAATATTCAGACCCACCAGTAAAAGCTCGTGCTTGTCCGTAAAGCCGCTAAGAAGTAAAGCCGCCGGAACATTACTGATAACCTGACTTAATAGTATACTGACTAAGACTTCTCTCCCCGAAACCACATCCGACAAAAAGTTACTGACCACTTCGATATTTCCCATATTCCCAATAAAAATGAAAAATCCCACAAAGGTCATAATCAGCGAATAGTCCACCTTTTTGTAAAGACTTCTATCCATAACCAGTGCCGCCACAAGCACTATCGCCAACGTAATATAATATGGCAAGACGCCAAAAACCGTCACAATGCACACCAAAAACAATACTCCGTAAATTGCTGCCTTACCCTTTTGCATCGTCACTTCTCCAAGGTCCCCGGACACTTTTTCTCCATCTTTTTTGCCCCAAAGACAACACACCAGAAGCAATATCGCTGATAATGCCACATACGGAATGGTTGCCTTAAAAAAGTCCCCCGCGCTCATTCCCGATTCGGAAAACAGATACAGATTCTGCGGATTTCCAAAAGGTGTCAGCATACTTCCAAGATTCGCTGCTACAGTCTGTAAAATCACTACAAAGCCAATGTGTTTTTCATAGTTTGCCTTTTTGAGCACATATAACGTAAATGGTACAAAAGTAATCAGTGCCACATCATTGGTAATCAACATACTGCTGATAAAACATAAAAAAACAAGAACAATTTTTAGCCCCGTAAGACCTTTTGTACGCTCCAAAAGGGTATCGCCTATTTTTTCAAAAACGCGGCACTTTTGTAATCCCGCCGTCACAAACATAAGCGACAGTAAAAGTCCCAGTGTTTTAAAATCTATGTATGAAATATAGTCCTTTGAGGGCGGTATGAAAAACATCGACACTATCGCCAAAAGCCACGCCACCACCAGGACGGTTTCGCTTTTAAGAAAATGAATTATTTTTTTCATTTGAATACTCCGTTCTATGTAACTTCATCTATTTTAGCATCTTCCTAATCTTTCGTAAACAAAAGGTGTCTTTTTTTGCAAAGATGTTATATCATAAAGTTAGTAAAAAAAGTTGAGGTAGCTTATGAACATTATAGTGATTAATCGAAAGGCATTTGGACAGGATGATGTGGTGGAAATTTTCAAACACTTGGGACACAAGGTGTTTGTCTACGACCACAAGGACATTACCGAGCATCGTAATGCTGAAATTGAAAAAGAACTTTTGGAGCTTGTGAACAAAGAAAACATTTCACTTATTTTTTCCTACAATTATGTGCCGGTGGTTTCCATCGCCATAAAGGATACAAAGGTGAAGTATATTTCGTATGTGTATGACAGTCCGAATATCGCCCTTTATACATACAGTATCATCTATCCTTGCAACTATGTGTTCATCTTTGACTACGCGGTCTATGAAGAGCTACGTCGCGGCGGTATTAAGACCGTTTATTACCTTCCGCTTTCTATCCACTCAGACCGCATTGAAAAGACACTTTCCCCAAAACCTGCTTTGGCAAATGACCGCCGTTTTAAGCACGAGGTCTCTTTTGTAGGCAGCCTTTACAATGAAAAACACAATTTTTACGAACGGATTATGGATGCCCTTGGTGATAAAAACGATTATATTAAAGGTTACTTGGACAGTATCGTTACGGCCCAGTCTAAGGTATATGGCTCCTTTTTTATTCCGGAGCTTTTGACAAAAGACATTATGGAAGTCTTATTAGAGGCGTTTCCATATCCACAACGCACAGATTCACTTGCAACGCCGGAATATGTGTATGCGCATTATTTCCTTGCAAGAAAAGTAGCTGAAATTGAACGCACCACGCTCCTAGCCTCCGTTTCCGAGCACTATAATTTGAGCCTTTTTACACACTCTACGACCCCGAATATGCCAAAGGCACACAACCTTGGCAAAGTAGATTATTATGATGAAATGCCTTATGTTTTTAGGGACAGTAAAATTAACTTAAATCTTTCCCTTAAAAGTATTCAGACCGGCATTCCACTTCGTTGTATCGATATTATGGGCTGTGGGGGCTTTCTTCTGACCAATTATCAGGCTGATATGTTCCGTCATTTTGAACCGGGTGTTCACTTTGACTTCTTTACGGATGAAAAGGACTTACTTTCCAAAATTGACTACTATTTGTCTCATGATGATGAACGTATGACCATTGCCGAAAATGCCCGTGAAAATATAAAACTCAACCACAACCTGACAAACTATTTGCAGGAGATGATTGAGTTTGTATTTGAATCATGATACCACTCTTCGTACAGCCAAAATTGTTCTGTATGTGGCTTTGCTTATTTTGATACCTGTTTTTTCGGTACTTGCGTGGACGATGTAACCGCCACCAACATAAAGACCTACATGTCCATCATAACAGATAAGATCACCCGGCTGGGCATCTTCATAGCTTACACCTGTACCACAGCTTCGCTGAGCACCGGAGGTTCTTGGAATGGAATATCCAAAATCTGCATAAATCCGGTAAGTAAAACCGGAACAGTCTGCACCGTTTGTAAGGCTTGTTCCGCCGTAAACATACGGATTACCGATAAACTGACAACCGTATTTGGCAATATTTTTTCCAAGGACACTTCCTGTGGCATTATCTATTATGGAGGTGTCAAAACCTGTTACAACATAGTTGCCGTTATTGGCAGTTGTATTTCCCGCCTGCAATTTTTCCAGTTCCTTTTGTTCTTCCTTAATCTTATCTTTATACTGTTTTGCCTTTTTCTGGGCATCTGCCACCATAGCTTCGTAATTTTTAACTTCCGCTTTCTTTTTGGCTAAAATAGTATCCAGTTCTATTTCCTGCTCTGCTAAAGATGCTTTTTCGGTTAAAAGTTCTGCCTTTTCAAGTTCCAAATTGTTCTTCATTTCGTCAACTTTTACCGTCGTTTCCTGATACGTTTGCAACTGTTGTCTGTCATAGCTGTACAACTGCTCTATATAATCCACTTTATTAAGCATATCGGAAAAACTTCCCGCACCAAACAACATAGAAATCAGGTTCGTATCTCCCTGTTCGTACATAAACTTAATTCGGACTAACATTTCCGCATATTGCTTCTGTTCCGTAGCCAGTGCATTTTGATATTCTATTTCGGCAGCGGCTATATCGACTTCTTTCTGGGCAATATTTTCTTCCAGAAGCCCGATACTGGTCATTAAGTTAATCATTTCCGCATTGATATCGGCAATTTCTTCTTCCAGTACTTCCTGTGCACTTTCCATATCGTCAATCTGATTATTGATATCGTCCAGCGCATTCTGATTTTGCTGAATCTGATTCTCTAAATCAGAAATAGTGGTAGCACTCACAGGTTCTACCACTATACTTACAATTGCTATAGAAAGAACGAGTGCTGTTATAATTTTCGTTCTGTTTCTCATAGAATTCCTTTCTATAAATCGCAGTTTTTAACTGTTCTTGGGAATGGTAATACGTCTCTGATATTACCCATACCTGTCAAATACATAACGCATCTTTCGAAACCGAGACCAAAGCCTGCGTGACGAACAGAGCCATGCTGTCTGAGGTCTAAGTAGAAGCCATAATCTTCTTTGTTAAGTCCCATTTCTTCCATACGTTTTTCGAGAACTTCAAGGTTATCTTCTCTCTGTGAACCACCGATAATTTCACCAATTCCCGGTACCAGACAGTCCATAGCGGCTACTGTCTTTCCATCTTCGTTGAGTTTCATATAGAAAGCCTTGATTTCCTTCGGATAATCTGTAACGAAAACAGGACGTTTGAATTCCTGTTCTGTTAAGTATCTTTCATGTTCTGTCTGTAAATCACAGCCCCAGTATACTTTGTAATCGAACTTGTCATTATTCTTTTCCAATAATTCAATTGCTTCTGTGTAAGTAACGTGACCGAAATCTGAGTTACATACATGCTCTAATCTTTCAATCAGACCGTTGTCGATAAACTGGTTGAAGAATTTCATTTCTTCCGGAGCGTTATCGAGAACATAGCGGATAACAAATTTGAGCATAGATTCCGCTAAAATCATATCATCTTTAAGATCTGCAAATGCAATTTCCGGTTCAATCATCCAGAATTCAGCTGCGTGTCTTGTTGTATTTGAGTTTTCAGCACGAAATGTCGGACCGAAAGTATATACGTTTTTAAATGCAAAAGCATATGTTTCAAGGTTTAGCTGACCACTTACCGTTAAGTTTGTCTGTTTTCCGAAGAAATCCTTGCTGTAATCGATGCTTCCGTCTTCGTTGCGTGGTGGGTTATCCATATCAAGTGTTGTTACCTGGAACATTTCACCTGCACCTTCACAGTCAGAGCTTGTAATAATTGGTGTATGAACATATACAAAACCTCTTTCCATAAAGAAAGTATGGATTGCATATGCGATTAAAGAACGTACACGGAAAACCGCCTGGAATGTATTTGTTCTTGGTCTTAAGTGTGTAATTGTTCTTAAATATTCAAAGCTGTGACGCTTTTTCTGAAGCGGGTAGTCTGCACCTGCCACACCTTCTACAAGAAATTCTTTTGCCTGCATTTCAAATGGCTGTTTTGCATTTGGTGTTGCAACGATTGTACCTGTTGCTACAATTGCACTGCCTACATTCAATTTGCTAACCACGTCAAAGTTATTGATTTTATCTGCATCGTAAACAATCTGAAGTGTTTCAAAATAAGTACCGTCGTTAATTACCGCAAAACCGAAAGTTTTGGAATCACGGTTGTTTCTAAGCCAACCGCCTACTGTAATTTCTTTTCCGATATATTTCTCTCTATCGCGGTATAAATCGCGAATATCAACTAAATCCATTTTTCTTCCTCCCTAAGTGTACATTATTCTGTCACTTCTGCGAAAGTAACATTTGCATTTTCAATAATATAATCCAATACTTTAAGATTCATCATAGTATTTTTGATAGAATCAATATCTTCTTCTGTGAAGCCTTCTTCTACAGATGAGTAACCATAGTAAGCTGCATAGCTTTCCATCTGTTCATTCAACTCTTCTTCGGTGATGTTTAAGCCCTTTTCATTTGCATATGCCTGACAGAACAATAAATATTTTGTGTTATATTCTGCAAGTTCCCAAGCTGTTTCATTCTGGAATGTTTCTAAATCCTGATAGTAAGAAAGGTATACATATGTCTCCAAATCAATACCGTAATAGCTCGCATAAGTCTGAAGATTTGTCATAATGTTGTCATAAGAAACCTGGTTTAACGCTTCCGGTAATTCTTCTGCGTATGTGCATTTTGTTTCCATCATTTCAACAACCGAATATTCAACTGCTGAAGCATATACACTGTCATAAATATCCTGTGATACCTGTTCACGAAGCTGGGCAATTGTACTACATCCGTCATACATATCAGCAACAACATCTTCTGTCACATCAGTATATGTCGGTAAAATATAGTGAACCGTTACTTCAAACTGTACTGCCTGACCTGCCATTTCTGTGTTGGTATAATCTTCCGGGAAGGTCAAATCAAGTGTAACTACATCGCCCGGGTTTGTACCGATTAAACCATCTTCAAAGCCCGGAATAAAACTACCTGAACCGATTGTCAAATTGGTGCTGGAATAAGAAGTACCTCCTTCAAAGGCCACACCATCTTTTGTACCTACATAGTCGATAACAACCGTATCGCCCTCTACAACCGGTCTGTTTACTAATGTCTGAAGTTTTTCAGAAACCGGAGCTACATCTAAAATCAGATTATTAATCTGTGCATTTACTTCGTCCTCTGTCACATCGATAGGTTCAATTTCAACATTAAATACATCATAATCCTCGTTCAATGTTATATAAGCATCTAAATCTGCTTCACTTAATACAAATGTATCGTTCTTATCGCCACAAGCTGTTAAAGAAAACACGGTTGTAGCTGCCAAAAGAACTGCCAATAATCTTTTTTTCATAATTGTTTCTCCTTTAAAATTTTTCACAACATATTTGTTATATCACAAAATGCCTCATCATAAAAGCATTTCTTGCTTAAGATGCATAATTTTCATAAAATTACCACGCACTAAAGCACCGGCGAAAGCATTCGACTGATTCTTTCTTTGATTTTGAACCATAAACTGCGTCTCTTGTGTGCATCTCTGGTAATCTTCGTACTCTTTTTCACATCTTCTTCAAACAACAGTCTCATCTGCCTTGCCTTGTTTTCATCATATACAATTGCCGCCACTTCAAAATTGAGTGCAAAACTACGGATATCCATATTGGCCGTACCACATATAGAAACCTTGTCATCCACAGTCATTGTTTTCGCATGTAAAAATCCGTTATCGTACGTATAACAATGAGCGCCTTCCTTCACCAAATCGTCCACATAAGAACAAGTTGCCTCATACACAAACATATGATCCGGTTTACACGGAATCATTATGTGCACATCAACTCCTGAATGGATAGCTATAATCAGTGCCGAAAGCATCGCTTCATCCGGAATAAAATACGGTGTCTGGATATAAATGCTTTTTTCTGCCTTGGCAATCAGGCGCAGATAATTGTTTCGGATATTCTGAAGCTGCGAATCCGGCCCACTGGAAATAATCTGCACTTCACATTTTTCTTTGCCCTCATACGGCTCCACTTTCATATATGTTGCATCCTTGAACAGATTTTTCTTTGCCGTGTAATTCCAGTCCATAATAAAACGGATATGCAAAGCTGCAACAGCATCACCGCAGAGGCGCATATGTGTATCCCGCCAATATCCAAACTTCTTATCTTTTCCGATATATTCCTTTGCTACATTAAAACCACCCACATAGCCAATTTTATTGTCGATTATGGCAATCTTTCTGTGGTTACGGTAATTGACACGCAAATTAATTTTTCCAAAAAATGCCGGGAAAAACTCTGCCGTCTCAATACCTACTGCGTTAAGGCTCTTCCAATACTTTTTGTAAACACTTCTACAGCCCATAGCGTCATAAAGAACGCGTACTTCTACACCCTCTTTTACTTTTCCCTTGAGGATTTCCACAATTTCTTCAAAAACCTCATCCTTTTTGATGATATAATACTGCAAATGAATGAATTCTTTTGCATTGCGAATATCTTCTTTTAATGCTTCAAACTTCTCTACACCATCAGAAAAAATTCTGATATCATTATTCCCGCTGAGCATTGCATTCTGGGTCTCCAGATTATAAAGCACCAAGTCCGAATACCCCTTAAGACGTGGGTCCAGTTTCTCAAGGCTCCCCGAATACGCATGATACTCCTGACGTCTTACAATCTCACTGATTCTGTCTTCCACCTCTTTGTTTTTGAAAAGCTTCCGCTTGTGCATATCCGTTCCCGCAAGCAGATAAAAAATAAATCCGATAATTGGAATAAAATACAAAATCAAAAGCCACGCCCACGCAGACTTCGGTTCTTTTCGCTGAAAAAAGACAACGATGATGGCAAAAAGCATATTGATGTAAATCAAATTATCCCATATAAAACTAAATACAACCTTAATAACGTCTATAAATCCGTCCATCATCCTTCTCCTTTCATTTGTATACCTTTTTCTAGTATATCCTAGTTTTCGTGATTTTTCAAATATTGTTGCGTCGTTAAGCCGTGTTTTTTTCTTGCTTTAATAAAAAAACAATGATACAATAAATTTTACGAGATTTAGGACATAATTTTGGAGGTTTTTATATGGAAACATGGCATATTGTATTGATTGTCATTGCAGTTGTTATGGTTGGTATAATGATCGCCCTCTATTTCTTTGGCAAAAAAATGCAGAAGAGACAGGCAGAGCAGGACGAACAGATTGCCCAGCACAAACAGACTGTTACAATGTTGATTATCGATAAGAAAATGATGAAACTAAAAGATGCGGGGCTGCCCCAGGCGGTAATTGCCCAGACACCAAAGCTTATGAGAGGCTCTAAGCTTCCAATCGTAAAAGCGAAAGTCGGACCACAGATTTTATCACTTGTATGTGATGCCAAGATCTTTGATTCCATTCCGGTGAAAAAAGAAGTGAAAGCCAGCGTAAGCGGTATCTACATCACAGATGTAAAAGGCATCCGCGGTAACGTCAAACAGGAAGAAACCAAAAAGAAACAAAGCAAATTCAAACAGTGGGTTGCTAAAATGCAGGAAAAAGCAGGAGCTACACCGCTGAAATAAAGAGAAATTAAAAAAAGAAAATCAGAAACCTTGGGTAATGCGGTTTCTGATTTTTTATTTGTACTTTAAGTTTCATCCAAATAAATTTCTATTTTACTGAATTCTTTATCTTTACAGAAATCAAACTCTCGTGATTTTTTAATATGGTTAAATATGTTTTCTTCAACATTCTCATTCCATATGCTTTGTTCAAAATCTTTATTTTCCTCCGTTGGAACATATAACACATCCACATGAATTTGATAATACTCTTCATCACTATTAGGAAATTGTCTTACTAAAGAAAAGTTAAACATAGGTTCACCTGTAAAAGAAAAAGTGCCTGTTTCGAATAGAATCATATCTTTTTCAATCGGAATACTACACATCTCCTCAAAAACATTTACAATATCTTCCAGATTTGAACTATCTGAAATTCTATTTTGCAGATAATTTAATAAACTTTCTTTCGTCGGCTTCTTAAATCTATCAAATAATCTCACTTGAAATTCCTCCTTAAAGTCCTAACTGTATTCTTTATTTTACGGATTTAATGACTACTTCAATAGTATTATCAGAAACCTGTTGATAATTGATTTCCATCGCATAATCGATACTGATTTTGATTTCGTCATCGGTTTCAGTCTTTTCGATTAGCTTTGTATCCAATCCAACCACCAAAGTTCCGTAAGGCATTTGGTATGTATTTAAGGTCTTCTTACCTTCCTCAAATAACAGATGAACCGAAAGTTCTCCTTTTCTTGTGAGTTCGAAGCATTTTTCACTATATTTTATGCGGCTCTTGGTAATGCCTGTAGTATCATCAATAATTTCTTCAAAGAAAATGTAATAGACACCTTCCTTGACGAAGAATTCCGCCGGTGCAAGGGTTTCAATGGCATCGGCATCCTCGTTATCTTCCGTATACAGTCCTCTGATGGACAATAACACATCTTTTGTCATATTAATATTCCTCAATATTTACTACTTTTGCAGAAAGAATTCCATACTTAATAATCGAATTGGCAAAATTCTGGAATTTGTCTGCCTTATCGCTGACAAAGAACTGATAACGATTGTCACCAAGCCCCAGTTCCTTATCGTTTAACAAACCTTTTTCTGCCAATAATTCCTTCAACTCTCTCGCTGTTTCGTAGGCAGGATTTACTAGCGTAACATTTTCTCCCGCAATACGTCCCAAGGTAGAACGGATTAACGGATAATGCGTACATCCTAAAATCAGGGTATCTATGTCTTTATCCTGCTGGGTAAACTCTGTCAAATATCTTCTTGCAATTTCGTCCGTTACCGGATCTTCCCAAAGTCCCTCTTCCACAAGTGGCACAAACAAAGGGCAAGCCTTTCCGATAACCGTCACATCATTTTTGATTTCTTTTATGTAGGAAGAATAAATTCCACTGGAAATGGTTCCTTCCGTGGCAATGACACCGATTTTACCGTTTTTGGTCGTCTCTGCCGCCACCTTTGCTCCCGGTTTTACCACACCGATAATCGGAATATTTACTTCTTTTTCCAATTCCGAAAGAGCGTACGCACTTGCCGTATTACACGCGATGACAATAGCCTTTACATCCTGGGACTCTAAAAAATGTACAATCTGTCTGGAATATCTGGTAATGGTTTCTTTGGATTTACTTCCGTAAGGTACTCTTGCAGTATCTCCAAAATATACTATTTTCTCATTGGGAATCTGACGCATAATTTCACGGACTACGGTAAGACCGCCCACACCTGAGTCAAACACACCGATTGGTGCATTTTTACCTTCTCTTTCCATATTTCTATCTCTCCAAACTATCTGCAAATCTCACTTAACCATTCCAGTAATCTCAATCGGTATTTCTTTTCACTTCTTGGCATACGCAAAAGTTCTGTCAGCGACACTTCGTCACCGGAAAACAAAACCTTACCGTTTTCCATATCTAATTCCTTACCCGTTTCGTCTACGCATTCCAAAACGTTATCATTTAAAGAAAGCTCCGGATAAAAAAGTGTAAAACTCATTGAAACTACCAAAAATAATGATATTGCTCTTTTTTTCATATGCAATCCTCTTTTCTGTCGACAGTATAAGGATTGCCTTTATTTTTATTTTTTAAACACTACTTTTTTGTATTTGACTGCTCCATACGAATGCGGGCAATAACTGCCTTTTCCTGATTATCAATATGTGTCTTCGCCATTTCGGACGCAGCCTCTTTATCTTTTTTTACGATGCTTTCGTAAATAATCCTGTGTTCCTGAATAATTCTTTCGTGCTGGCTTGAGTCTTTGATGTATTCGAAACGATAGCGGTACATCTGTTCTGCAAGATTGTTAATCAACTGAATAAGACGCTGATTTCCGGTTGCGGCCGCAATAATATCATGAAGAGCCACATCTGCCTTGGCAATGACTTTGGCATCCTTTGTTTTCACTGCATCTTCAAAATCCTGACAGGCTTTTTTTAAAGCATCCTCTTCCTCAGGAGAAATACGTTCACAGGCAAGCTCCGCAGAAAGCGCATCCAAAGTACGTCTTACTTCCAGAACGTCCTTCATACTCTTTTCCGTAATTTGAGCTACCTCAGCACCACGTCTTGGAATCATGGTTACAAGACCTTCCAATTCCAATTTTCTGATAGCCTCTCTGATAGGTGTTCTGCTGACACCAAGACGGTTTGCAAGATGAATTTCCATCAATCTTTCACCCGGCTTTAATTCCCCTGTCAAAATCGCCTGTCTTAACGTATTAAATACCACATCTCTCAGCGGTAAAAATTCATCCATTCCTAACTGTAAATTATCACTCATTATTTTTCCTCCTGCGGATTCACAAACTTAGAAATAAAAATTTCTCTGGCCATACCTTTTTCTTTGATAGCATCAAAGGCAGTTGCAGCCTGAACCATTGTTTCGAAAATACCAAATACCGTAGGTCCGCTTCCACTCATCAAGGCTTTGATGGCACCATTCTTTTCCATTGTCTGTTTTATTTCTTTGATGATTCCGTATTTCTCTTCCGTAACAGTTGCAAGCACGTTGTCCATAGGTTCAATCATACCTTGAACATCGCCTTCTTTTATAGCATTTACTATTGCATCAATATCCGGATGTTGCCTGATACCCGGCAAATTCAGATTTTCATAAACATATTTCGTAGAAACCATAATATCCGGTTTTGCAATCAACAAAATACACTGCGGTGCATTCGGCAAGTCAGTCAAAAGTTCTCCAATACCTTCAGAAAGCACTGTTCCACCCTGAATGCAATATGGCACATCCGCTCCGATTTTTACCGCATGAGTTTCCAGTTCTTTTAATGGTCTGTTTAATTCAAACAAAGCATTTATGGCACGCATTGCGGCTGCAGCGTCTGTACTTCCACCTGCCATACCGGCAGCAATTGGAATATTTTTCACGAGCTCCACATGAACTCCTCCCGGAAAACCATAAACCTCCTTCATAAGCTTTATCGCCTTATAAATCAGGTTATCTTCATTCACCGGTAAATCTTCACGTTGCGTGGAAATGGTTATGGTGTCTTCCTCTTTCTTCGACACCATGAGTACATCATACAAATCCACCGTCTGCATAATCATTTTGACCTCGTGATATCCATCCGGTCTTTTTCTTATTACATCTAATCCTAAGTTAATTTTCGCATAAGCTTTTGTAACCACTCTATCCATATTTTATGTTCCTTCTCGCATTTGTATTTTGTATACAATGATTGTACTTAATTATATACAATTTTTTAAAAATTATCAATATGGGGAATTATTAAGGATTTGCAAAAATGTATTTTATGCATATCTGTCAAAAGTCCTTGCTACGCAGTAGCAGAGAAAAATGCGAGAAATCTCAGCAGGAAAATACATTTTCCTGCCGGAGTTTTGCGCATTTTCACCCGCCACAGAATGTGGCGAGTGCTTTTGACAGCCTGTATATTTATAAAAAATTGCATATTTTAAAAATTTTTTATAACTTTTTTTCAAAATCTATAAAGTTTTTGAAATTTTTGCCGAAATAGTGTATGATAAGAAAAAGTAGCTTTATGCACTACCAAGGAGGGATAAGTATGAATGTAAATGGAATTACAAACGTAACTAATAACGTAACAGATGCTTACAGTGCATATACAACGAAAGCTCCTGCTACCAAAGAAGCCGAGAAAGCAGCTTCAACGGCCGCAAAAGAAGGTGTCGTATATGAACCTAGCAAAAGAGCCCAGGAATTAGCTGAACAATCAATTGAAGATAAAAAAACAGTGAAACTTGAAAAGAATCAGGCTCTCAAAGCTCAGTTACAAGCTGATTCAGAAGCACGTATGGCTCAATTACAGTCTATCGTTCTTCGTACAATCAACAAACAGGCTGAAACCTATGGTCAGGCAAATGATATTTGGTCTTTTTTATCCAGCGGTAATTTTACTGTAGATGCTGCAACAAAAGCTCAGGCACAGGCTGATATCGCAGAAGACGGTTACTGGGGTGTAGAAGCAACCTCAAGCCGTATCGTTGATTTTGCCGTTGCACTTTGCGGTGATGACAAGGATAAATTAGAAGAAATGAGAGAAGCTTTTGAAAAAGGTTTCAAACAGGCAGAAAAAACATGGGGTGGCGAATTACCTGATATCTGCCAGAGAACATATGATAAAGTTTTCGAGAAATTTGATAACTTAATCAATCCTCAGGAAGAAACTACCCAAATAACCCAGTAGCAGTTATTAAGCCGACGTTTTTTACAACGCCGGCTTTTTATTTACATAAATTTATTCTTTACGAACACATTCCTCTAACAATCAATATTTTATCGCCCTCTTTTATTTCGTCACTTGACAACTGATTTACCTGTCTTATTTGCATAAGAGGAACATAATATTTTTTACCCATATCCCATAGTGTATCATTTTTGGATGCAAAGCAGATTGCCATAGACGGTAAATTATTGCATTTTTCTATGTCCATTTCCCGTACTTCCACGCCGGTGATATTTCTTCCTGCCACATTTTCAAACATTAAAAGATTATACGAAACGTTTGCCATCGCATCCATATTGCCTTCCATATCAAAAGAAACCTGCAAATCCGGACATGAAAGAGTAACACTGTTTTGCACTCTCTTATCCGCAAAATCCGCTGTTCCCTCCACAGTCTTCATAAACGGAAGTATGAATTGACTACATCCGTATTCTGCATCCTCCATACCTATAGAATACAGTACCTGACCGACAACTACCCCTTTCATCACCATTCCTTCGTTTGTCATTTCACATTTTTCCAGGAGCGCATTCCCTTGGGAATGGATTACTTTTGCCTGTGCATTTTCTGCAAGAGACATTCTCACCTTATCCGATGTCTTGATTTTTCCTGCGTATTGTCCGCCCAGAACACTATAATCAATCGTTTGAATGTTTGGTTGTAAGTCCTTTTGAAGCCCATATAAATCCCACAACACGTTTACTTTTTGCGGCTCATACAATTTGATATCAAGTTCCAAAACAAGCTCAACCGAAAAGCTTCTCGCCTCTCCGTCAAAATCCGGTTCCAAATGCACCTGACTGTCCACCACATCGTAACAAATCTGTGAAGCCATATTCATACCGCTTCCGGTGCATTCCATCATAACGCCAAACGGAATGGTCGTCTGATACATCTGATTACGGCTATCTCTCTCCCCGTCATAGATAACAAACACCTGTACCTTTCCCTGTACACTCAGTTGTCCGTCGAGAGGTTTGTATTCGATATCGCTTACCTTCACACTGCTAAAAACCACGTCCTCCACGTTTGGCATGTTATTGGGAATGGTAACGTTTTCGCGGAAACGGAAAATATCCTTTTTACAAACTGCAAGTTGTGTGAAATCACACTCCTTCTGACAGATTTCACACTCTACACCGTTTACTCCTGTTGTTATCTGTTCATCGTAAAGTTCCTGTACATATGCATATAACTCCAAAATCGACTGGATACTTATTTTTCTCGAATTGATCATTCCAACAGAAAAATCTTCCACCTGCGTTCTGACCATAACCCTATCCGAGCCCGACACCCCTTCTAAATAGAGTTGTTCTTCAATCGGAATACTTCCCGTAAGGCTGCAAAGACTTCCGGTTTCTTCCGATCTGTACAAGACGGAATACGTAATTTTTCCCCGTATATGTACCTTCTGTTCTCCTGTTTTTACATCCTCAATCATTACATTATAATTAGAAAAAAGAATGTCCTCAATATCCTCTTTTGTATCCGGAATGTTGATATCCTCTTCTATTGTAATCTGATTTCTTGCTTCTTTCGCAACACGGTTAAAATGTATATTTTTTTGTACTAATTCCATTCAAATCCTCCATTCTGCCTTGTTTAAATTGTATGTCGCCACCTATGAAAAAATAACTACCGCATCAATAAATTCTGTCTTTATAACAATATATGGATAACTTTCTCCCGACACTTTTTTATCCTCCGAATGTTTCGGTCCAAGAAGTGTTGTATCCAGAATAATGGAAGAATCCGTCAGATAAAAATCCTTCACACATATACTGTATCCTCCTGTTTCCTTTGCCCCGTATCCCACACACAAATACAAATAATTTCCGTCCCGAAAAGACAACTGGAACTCCTCCTGCTTTTTACTTTCAATTTCCGTTAGTAACTCCTCCGGAATACACTCACTTGACACTACGGTAAAATCCAAATCCCTTATTTTTTCCTCATCCTTACACCCTGTAAAACATACTATTATAGCCAATGTCAGCACTATGGCAATTCGTCGCATTTTTCCACTCATACGCACCTTAAAAAAACCTGTTTTTATATTTTATTAGTAAATAGCCTGAGCTATTCCTATTGCTTTAAAGGTTTTGGTCGGCTATAATGTTTTGAGACACTTTGATTTGGAGGACAATATGCGAATTATTATTGTTGCGTTATTTTTACTGATATTTGTAATCTTTAGTATTCCGATGTTTTTTATTGAATGGATTATCGGAAAAATTAATATGGAAGCTAAACAGAAAAGCTCTCTGGCAATTGTAAAATGGGCATTCAGAGTTATTATCTTTTTAAGCGGTATCAAAATGACAATCATTGGCGAAGAAAACGTACCGAAGGACCAGGCTGTTTTGTATGTGGGAAATCACCACAGCTTCTTCGATATCATCACAACCTATACGCGTGTTCCCGGTTTGACCGGCTACATTGCCAAAAAAGAGATTGAAAAGGTTCCCATTCTTCGTACCTGGATGCGTTATTTAAACTGTCTTTTCCTCGATAGAAAAGATTTGAAGGCCGGGGCAAAAATGATTATTGACGCAGTTGGCAAAATAAAAAGCGGCATTTCAATTTTTATTTTCCCGGAAGGAACCCGCTCCAAGGATGAGAATGTGACTCTTCCATTCCACGAAGGCAGTTTCAAAATTGCAACAAAAGCAAAATGTCCGATTGTACCGGTTGTTCTGACAAACACAAACAGAATTTTCGAAGACCATATACCGTGGATCAAAAAAACTCACATAACTATCGAGTACTGTGAACCGATTATTTTGGATGAAATGCCGGATGAAATCAAAAAAGCTCCCGGCAATTATGTAAGAGATATTATCGTGAAGAAGTATGAAGAAAACAGAAAATTGGGATAAGCTATCAATACATTAAATAGCCTTATCTGCACCTAATATTAGTTTATCAATGACCGGATGAATCATTGTTGTGTTTTCAATTTTGTTTATAGCGCAAAGTTTTTTGCCTGCATCTTTACTGGAAGCACCACAATGATATGCTTGTTCTGTAGATAATCCATAATCAAGAACAAGCAATCTGTCATGACAATCCGGGTTAGGCTTAATGCGAAGTGGTGGGTATTGACACGCAAAATCTTTTACCACACCTGTTGTTAAAAATCCATTTTGCCCATGTCCATTCTCTGTAAACAATACAACTTCCACGTTTGGTCGCTTTTGAGATAAGAGTTCTAAAGTTTTAGTATTCATATAATTATCAACTACGTAAATACTTGTAGTTGCCTGCTGATAAATATCAATATAGGCCACGTCTGCCTCAAATTTTTGCCCCTTATATATAACAAAATTCTTAAAATCTTTATCCGACACAAAATTTTCGTTAATTGTATCAATACTCTTCTGAATATTCTTAATATCATTTTCTGTTTTCTTTTTCCAATCCGTAATTCCCGCAACCTGTACAGATATTTCAGATACTTTTGCTGTGACAAGTCGCATTTCCGGTTCGGTAACAAACTGCTGATTCTGTTTTATGTAATGACGCATTTCTCGGAATGTACGCATAATAAATATACTCTGCTGTTCTGCTAGTTCACCACGAAGAACAGTTGCTAACATATAAATGCCTTGCTCGGTGAATGCGTAAGGTAATGTTCTTCTACCACCGCTTTGTCCCTCAAAAAAATTATTTTCTCGTGAAATCACAATTTGTGATTTCACGGTTTCTATCTCCTCCCGAGTTAATTGAAATCTAAAGTCTTCCGGAAATCTTATGATATTTCTCTTTACCTGTTGGTTAAGATTTTTTACCTCATATCCATAAATCTCCGCCAAATCATAATCCAGCATAACCTGCTGACCTCTTATAATATAGACTCGGCTGCATATATTTTCTACTGCCATTAACTCTGTATTTTCTTCCATTCAAATCCTCCTTTTGCCTTGACTTTACTGTTTTTTAACGAATTTTATGTTTTGAATTCTTTTGGTTGAAGCACCAAATAAAAATGAAAAAAAGATTTATATGATTTGCTCATAGAGTAATCCTTCTTTGTGAAGGATAAAATATAGGCTGATAATAATATATTTATATGTAAAATGCAAGCACAAATACAAAACACGTATGCGTCCCCTCATACATAAAGAAGAACCGTTGCCGGAGTATGAAGCTCACTACCTCGCGCAACGGATTTTTCATTTTATTTCGTATTTTATAATATATCTTTTATATCTTATTTCTGTAACGCTTTCACCACTTCAGCAAAGCCCATACCATGAGAAGCCTTCACCAAAATAGTATCGCCTTTTTCAAGAATTGTCTCTATCTTTTGAACAACCTCTTCCCTGTCATTCATATGATAAATTTGAATGTCCTTACTTGTATCCGCTTTTGCTTTTATTGCCGCATCAAACATATTGCGGGAAAGTTCTCCCACACATACAAGCACATCAATACCCTTATCTACCGCATAGGTTCCGATTTCGCTGTGCATTTCTTCCTGACCTTCACCCAATTCAAACATATCACCTAAAATAGCAACCTTTCTTGTGTTAGACAGATTTAACAAATCTATGGCTGCTTTCATGGAAACAGGATTTGCATTATAACAGTCATCCAGAACCATTCTGTCCTCTAAAACGATCAGATTACTACGCCCACCTACAGGTTTTGCGTTTGCAATACCCTCTGCAATTTCTTCCTGCTTAAGTCCCAGCAAATCACCTACACAAGCCGCCGCCAGAGCATTCATTACCATATGTTCTCCCGGAAGTGGAATATTTACATCAAAAGTTTCATCATTCAAATAAACAGATGCATTTGAACCTAAAATACCATTGCTTGTTACACTTGTGACATAAACGTCATTTTTCATAGTCATACCATAGGTTACAGGTTTATGTCCGTGTACCTCTTTTATCGTGCTAAGCATATCGTCATCACCATTGATGCACACGTAGCCTTCCGGATTCATAAAATCGAAAATTTCACTTTTCGCCTTAAGGATACCTTCCCTACTGCCAAGGAACTCTAAGTGGCACTGCCCAATATTGGTTATGACGCAAATGTCAGGCTTGGCAATTTCGCTCAATCTATGCATTTCTCCAAAATGATTAATTCCCATTTCCACTACTGCCACCTTGTGCTCATCGCGGATTCGTAAAATGGTGAGTGGAAGTCCCACTTCGTTATTGAAATTTCCCTCGGTTTTCAGTACATTATATCTGGTCGAAAGCACCGAAGAAATCATTTCTTTGGTACTTGTTTTTCCAACGCTTCCCGTAATACCTACAATCGGTATTGTCAGATTTTCTCTGTAAAAAGCAGCAACCTGCTTTAATGCCACAAAAGAATCTTCTACCAAAATATATGGAATTTCTACGTTTTCAGGCGCCTTCTCACACACCACGCAAGCTGCTTTTTTTTCTGCTACTTGTGGGATAAAGCTGTGTCCGTCTACTTTTTCTCCCTTTGTGGCGAAGAATAAATATCCTTCTTCCACTTTTCTTGAATCCAAAACGGCACCGGTTATATTGATTTGTTCCTGCCCATCCTGACAAACAAGCTGTCCGTGACAGGCAGTTGCAATATTTTGTAAAGTCATATTTTTCATAGCCATCTCCCGGGAACTATTTTCCCTCTAATGAATATTTCATCAAGTTTTCACAAAGCTGCTCAAAACTGATTCCGATAGCCGCCGCTTCCTGCGGAAGAAGTGACGTTGGTGTCATACCAGGTAAAGTATTAGCTTCCAAACAGAAAATCTCTTCTGACTCGCTCATCATAAAATCCATTCTGGCATAGTTTTTCAAGCGAAGAGCTTTAAATACTGTTTCCGCCACAGCTTGCATTTCCTTTGTTTTTTCCTCAGAAATATTGGCAGGACAGGTTTCTATGGCACTACCTGCCTGGTATTTATTTTTGTAATCATAGAAGCCCTGAAGCGGTGCAATTTCGATAACAGGTAAGGCTTTTCCCTGCAACACACCTACAGAAAATTCACGTCCTTTGATGTATTGTTCAATAACCACTTCATCGTCATAACGGAAGGCTTCTTCCTTGGCTTTTGCATATTCCTCATCATTATTCGCGATACATACGCCTACGCTGGAACCGCCCTTACATGCTTTTACAATACACGGATACGGAACCATTTCAGATTCTGTGGCACCTTTTTTCAGGCGGATTCCTTTTGGTGTCGGAACATTGTACACTGCAAAAATATCTTTGGAAAGTGCTTTGTCCATAGCAACCGCAGAGCTCAAATAATCCGTTCCCGTATAGGTAATTCCCATCAAATCAAAGCACGCCTGAATTTTACCGTTCTCACCGTTTTCACCATGGAGAGCCATAAAAACAATGTCCGCATTCTGGCAAATAGTAATTACATTCGGTCCAAAAAATTGTTTGTCTCCATCCGGTCTTAAGGCCTTGATTTTTTCAATGTCCGGATTTTCGTCCTGAACCGGATTGATTTCGCTAACCCAGTCTTTTTCCAATGTAAAAATATTCTGAATATCCGGTTCATTTGTACCTAAGTACACATCCAGTAAAATGGCATTATGACCATTTTTTTTAAGCGCATTATAAATCATTTTTCCCGATACTAAGGATACATCTCTTTCCGTGCTGATACCGCCGGCTAAAACTACTACGTTCATTTTTCCTTCCTTTCAAAGCAGTCCTTACAAAAATACCGCCTTATCTGTTACTAATAATTTCACTTATTATAAAAATCAATGCTGACACTTGTGTCAAGTCGTCTGAAATGCTCAAGTTTTCATTATTAATTTCTTTGTCATTTCCATAACCTGCTATGTAACTGTAAGAATTGATATTTCTTCCAAGCAGATAGTGTAAATTGTTTTCCAATATTGTATCATATTCGTGATTACCGATGATATAGTCAATACTTGTCATAACTGTCATTTTCCATAACAAATTCTGACAGGATACTCCATCTTCCACCGATATTGCAAGCATACTGTCTTCTTTACTGTCACCGGCAATTTCTTCGCCCAAATCCATAATCTGTTTCATCCACTCTTCGCAGATGCTTCTGCTGACAGCAAGTCTGGTTCCAAGATATGTGTAAATACCCAGATATTCTTCTTGGGTCCACTTGCTCTCATCCGCCGTATTGGGCACATATTCCCTTATAACTGTATGATATCTATATGCACCGGAAGCTCTAAAAAGTTCTGCTGCGCCAAAAAATCGAAGGCTTTCATCAATCTCATCCTGCAAAGCCTTATCTTCTTCTTTCCGGCTGTTTCGTATCGATTCTACATATTTCCACGCCGCATCCGAAGCCCTTAAGCATTCCGTAGCAAAGGCATTGTCATAATTTTTCATGGAATAACTAAATTTCGCCATGGCAATAATGAAACGCTGGCAAGACTCTATGTCGGATTCCTCCAACTTCAAAGTTCCATTTTCTTCCGTCAAACCACTGTATACAGCCCCCGTTTTTCCATCCTGCATTTTAAGTAGCCACAGTGCCTCATAAGCCGATTCATCCAAAATGTCGGGAATCTCATTTCCACTTTCTCTGATTCCCGCTGCATCCGATTGTTCCTCAATATAAAGCTCGGCACTCATCAATAAATTGACCAAAGTATCACAGCCTGTCTTTACATCTCTTACTTTTTTGTCCTCTGTAAGATGGGTGTACCAGCCGCCGGAAACTTCAATGGATGTAGTTTCATCGATCTGATAAGTTTCTTCCGTCTCACTATGATAAGAAAGCCAACGATTATCCGAAATCTCCTTTAATAAATCCGTGAACAAACTGTCATATATCATATCCGATATGGAAAAATGATATGACTGGCCAATAGTATCACACAAAATATAGTAGTTACCTTCTTTGACAAAATCGGTAAAGGTTCCGATACCTGTATTCATGCCGACATCCTGTCCGAAGCCCTTATGTTCAATTTTTCCGGTATAAACTTCCTCTCCTGTCTTTTCGTCTATAACAGAGAAATTCTCCGGAATATCCTGTCCGATAAAAATAACGGTCTTGACACTATCCGGATGATAGCCCACCTGGTTTACCAAAACAGATGGCTGGCTTTTTGGTACTTCATAGTCGAAAACCTGCTCTTCTTTTTTATCTGTCAGATAAGACAAATCCAGTTCGTTTCCCGAACAACCCATAAGGAGCGTGGCACATAAAAATGTGGTTAAAAATGTACGATAAACTTTTTTGAAATCACTTATTTTCATTTTCCTCTCTCCTTACATATTTTTTGTAACATAAAAAGACCATAGTCCAGGTTTTTCACATACATAGTTATTATACCTAAAACTATGGTCTCGGTAAAGTTGAAACCGTATTTATTTTATTCTAAAAAAGTCATTGGATTTACAGGTTCCCCGTCTTTTGTCAATTTGACGTATACATTACAGCCTTCAACGGAATAATATTTGGTCGGTGCGCCGGCCTGGGCAATCAATTGTCCCGTGGTTACATACTGGCCTGTGGACACTGCTACGTTATGCACTTGTCCGTAAGAAAGCGTATATCCATCGCCTAAATCCATCTCCACCACATTGCCGAGCTCATTGTCCTGATAAATTCTCGTTACAACAGCTTCTGTGGCCGCGGTAATCTGTTCACCTTCCTTGGCAGAAACAACCATTGCCGGACTGTACTTGAACTGGTCAAGGGTTGCAAAATATACCGATTTATCCATACTGTAATTGATAATTACATTGCCTACAATCGGCCAAACCAATGTTTCTTTCTCGGAAAAACTAAGTGTCGGAACACTTGTTACGATTTGATTTTGCACTGCGTCATTACTTGTAACAGGTGCACTTTCCTGTGGATTTACAACTATCACTTCCTCCGGAGAAGTTTCCACAACCTGATTTTCAGTGATTTTCTCATCATCCGCATCCTTTTTTTCTTTTTCTATAGAATCGGACTGGACCGCCTCAGAATTATTTTGCGTATAATCAAATTCCTCCTGTGTTCCCGTATAATCAAGATCGCTATCTGCCACTTCCTGATTCAGTTTGTCGTTAATTTCCGCTTCCAAGGCATCAAAATCAATATAATATCCATCCTGATTTTCAGCCTCATTTCTGTTTTTAATGTATAAACCCGTTACTGTCAGTGCACTAAGAACCACAACCGTGGTTAATACCATTGCAATAATTTCCCCACGTTTTGCATTTCTTCTTCTAAATTTTCTCATAAACAAAACTCCTATCTGTCACTTATGTGATATAAAATTTACCAACTTTGTGATTTATTTGTAGTTTTGCCTGAGAACGTAATTTTATGCAAAATCTTAAAATTAACTGTATAAATTTTTCCTACTGGGCCAAATCCAGATGCTGAACGGTTCCTACATTTCCATTTTCATATAAGAAAATTCCGGTACTGCGAATGGCACCTTTTACCTCATTATTTTTGTCAGCGTGTGTGAAATCTGTACTTGCTCTCTGCAGACAAATAGCTCCTACGCCTGCTTCCTTTAATGTATAAAGTATGTCTTCTCCGTTCTCGTCGGTGGTCCAGATTTTCAGTTCGTTCCAAATAGCATCATTTTCATCAATCCAGCCATTACCATCTTCATCGTATATAGTAAGGTCGCCAAAACCATCGCCGGATTTCGTTCCAAACAACTCATTACCATCGTTTATGATACCGTCACTATTTTTGTCGAGTGATAAATATCCACTACCCCTACCGAGTTTGGATA
Organism: uncultured Lachnospiraceae bacterium; assembly: GCA_964567585.1. GTDB lineage: Bacteria > Bacillota > Clostridia > Lachnospirales > Lachnospiraceae > CALZKI01. The sequence goes on along the minus strand of CAZMND010000006.1, from coordinate 14,914 downwards.
CGTATTCCTCTACACCATCCGCATCTAAATCAAAGTAGAATTTCTGGTCTTCAAGTTCCGCTATGTTTCCATCCAGATTAATAACCAGCGGATCACAGAAGGTGACTGCTTTTTCCTGATAGGTTGACTCATAATAGGACGCAAAGCTCCTGCTCATTTCCAGAGAAAGATTAAATTCAATCTCTCTTCCGTCAGCAGTCCTTACGATACCGGTCGTATCAAAGGTAGTCTGTTCACTTTCTTCAAAATAGTAACTTTCTGTCGTAGTTACCGCCATTTCACTTAAACTCAGTTCTCTTGGGCGGGTCAATTGATAATACTGCGTATCTGTCAGTTCCCCACTTGAAATATAACCATCTGTGGTCGTTTGACCCATAGAACGGCCAAAAATCGTTCTGAATAAATATTGAAAACATTGATGCTTCAAACTAAAAAATGTTTCCCGCAAATCCTTTTCGGATAAACGATTTGTTTTTGTTACCATTTCCTGATATCTGTTTTGAATGTCTGTCAGGTTTTCAGACATATCATTCGATATTTTATTTTCATTTGTCATTTCATTGTCGGTCTTCATGACCTCTTCCTGTGCATTAAGCAATGTAAATGTCACACTGCTTTTTTGCTCAGTTCTAGAAGAATAACTTCTGGCAGAATCCATTCCTATTATTGCGGATTCAATTCTCAATCATTTCCCTCCTTAAGCTGCCTCATTGTATATTCTTCTTCCGTGAATCAATACAAAAAAGATGGTATGCATTCAGAAAATCCTTTTTTCTAAACGGATACCATCCTTGGTTATAAAATTATTTAAAGTACTTTAAAATGTGTACTTAATATATCGGCATATTTTGAAATTTATTTAGCATCTCTTTGCAACATTTTTTTCACATAGATACCGGTATATGATTTCGGATGCTCTGCCACCTCTTCCGGTGTACCTGTAGCAACAATTGTACCGCCATTGTCACCGCCCTCGGGACCAATATCAATAATATAGTCCGCCGTTTTAATCACATCTAAATTATGCTCAATAACAACCACCGTATTTCCACCTTCTTTTAACTTGTGTAAAATCTCAGTAAGCTTGTGCACATCTGCAAAATGAAGTCCTGTTGTCGGTTCATCTAAAATATAGATAGTCTTGCCCGTACTTCTACGGCTAAGCTCCGTGGCAAGCTTAATTCTCTGTGCTTCCCCGCCTGACAAAGTAGTCGATGGCTGTCCCAGCTTAATATAAGAAAGCCCGACATCGTTTAATGTCTCGATTTTTCTCTTGATGCTGGGCAGGTTTTCAAAGAATGGAACTGCTTCTTCTACTGTCATATCCAGCACATCAAAAATACTCTTGCCTTTATATTTCACTTCCAACGTTTCTCTGTTATAACGTTTTCCGCCACATACTTCACACGGTACATAAACATCCGGTAAAAAGTGCATTTCAATTTTTAAGATACCATCACCGCTACAAGCCTCGCATCGGCCACCCTTTACGTTAAAACTGAAACGTCCTTTGTTGTAACCCTTGGCTTTCGCATCCGGTGTTCCCGCAAATAAATCTCTTATAAGATCAAAAACACCTGTATACGTAGCAGGGTTAGAACGCGGTGAACGTCCAATCGGCGACTGGTCAATATCAATCACCTTATCCAACTGTTCTATACCGATAATGTCATCATGTTTTCCCGGAATCGTTCTTGCCCTGTTTAAATCCCTTGCAAGACGTTTATATAAAATTTCATTAATTAATGAGGATTTTCCGCTACCTGACACACCTGTCACACAAGTCATAACTCCAAGCGGAATTTCCACATCAATATTTTTCAGGTTATTTTCTCTGGCACCTTTAATCAGCAGTTTTGCCTCGGATTTTTTACGCATTTTAGGCACAGGAATCTTACGTGCACCGCTCAAATACTGTCCGGTCACAGATTCCTTACACTTCATAATTTCTTCCGCAGTCCCCTGTGCCACTACCTGTCCACCATGACTTCCCGCTCCGGGACCGATATCCACAATATGGTCCGCCGCAAGCATTGTATCCTCATCATGCTCTACAACAATCAGGCTGTTACCAAGGTCCCTTAAATGCTGCAAAGTTGCCAAAAGTTTATCATTATCCCTTTGATGAAGTCCGATACTTGGTTCATCCAAAATGTAACATACACCACACAATCCTGAACCAATCTGTGTAGCCAGACGAATTCTTTGTGCTTCCCCTCCTGACAAAGTCCCCGTTGCTCTCGAAAGCGATAAATACTCAAGACCTACATTCATAAGAAATCCGACTCTGGCACGAATTTCTTTTAGCACCTGTTTTCCAATCATCTGCTGCGTTTCCGTAAGCTCCATATTTTGAAGGAATTCATGTAAGGCGCAGATAGATAAGGAGGTGATTTCATAGATATTTTTATCGCACACAGTTACCGCCAAAGCTTCCTGTTTCAAACGCATACCACCACATAGCGCACATGGTGTAATGCGCATAAATTCTTCATATTCTGCCTTGGAGGTTTCTGAAGAGGTCTCCCTATATCGTCTTTGAACGCTCCTCACAAGACCTTCAAAAGCAATCGGATATACCCCGCTACCTCTCTGTCCGGTATAGTGAACCAGAACTTCTTTTCCATTTGTACCGTGAATCAAAATATTTTTTATTTCTTCCGGATAATCCTTAAAAGGCGTATCCATATCAAACTTATATTCCTCACAAAGAGCCTGCAAAATAGCATTGCTAAAGCTACCCTTGTTGTTGCAGGACTGCCACCCCATCACGGTAATACAACCCTCGTTAATACTAAGTCTCTGATCCGGAATCATCATATCCACATCAAATTCCATTTTATATCCAAGACCAAAACAATCAGGACATGCACCAAACGGATTGTTGAAAGAAAAGCTTCTTGGCTCAATTTCACTGACACTGATATTACAATCCGGGCAGGCAAAACTCTCACTGAAAGAAATAGTCTCACCACCGATAATATCCACATAAGCAAGACCTTCTGCCAGTTCCAGCACGTTTTCCAAAGAATCGGCTAATCTTCTCTCAATTCCCGGTTTTACAACCAGTCTGTCTACTACAATTTCAATAGAGTGTTTTATATTTTTATCCAGTTTGATTTCTTCAGACAATTCATATAAATTCCCATCTACACGGACACGTACATAACCGCTTCTCTTGGCACGATCAAAAATCTTGACATGCTCACCCTTTCGGCCTCTGACAACCGGTGCCAACAATTGGATTTTACTACCTTCTTCCAATGCCATAACATGGTCTACCATCTGGTCTACAGACTGCTTTTTAATCTCCCTGCCGCATTTCGGACAATGAGGAATACCGATTCTTGCAAATAAAAGTCTGAAATAATCGTAGATTTCCGTCACGGTTCCCACTGTAGAACGTGGATTTTTATTTGTAGATTTCTGGTCGATGGAGATAGCCGGTGAAAGACCTTCTATTTTTTCAACATTTGGTTTTTCCATCTGTCCAAGGAACATTCTGGCATAAGAAGACAACGACTCCATATATCTTCTCTGCCCTTCCGCATAAATGGTATCAAATGCCAGGGATGATTTTCCCGAACCTGATAGACCTGTCAAAACGACAAATTCATTTCTTGGAATATCCACATCAATTCCTTTTAAGTTGTGCTCATTGGCGCCTCTGATTATAATACTGTCTTTCTTGGGGCGCATCTTATTTATTTCGGACATTTTGTCACTCCATCTCTCTTAAATGTTTTTTAAGTTCAACAATTTTATCTCTAAGTACGGCCGCTTCTTCAAAGTTCAAATCCGCCGCAACCTTCTTCATCTTATTCTGCAGTTTTTCAATCAGTTTGGTAAGTTCCTGATAACTCATAGATTCAGGGTCCTTCTCAAACTGTACTTCTGTCTTGGCAATTTCTTTTGATATGCTGATAAGCTCACGTACACTCTTCTTGATAGTCTGCGGTGTAATGCCGTGTGCCTGATTATATTCTTCCTGAATCGCACGTCTTCTGTTGGTTTCTCCAATAGCCTTATCCATAGAATCCGTGATTTTGTCAGCATACATAATAACCCTGCCTTCCGCATTTCTCGCCGCACGACCGATAGTCTGGATAAGGGACGTTTCGGAACGAAGAAAACCTTCTTTGTCCGCATCCAATATCGCCACCAGCGAAATTTCCGGAATATCAAGACCTTCCCTTAAAAGATTGATACCCACCAGAACATCAAAGACATCCAGACGCATATCGCGGATAATCGCAGCTCTTTCCAAAGTATCGATATCCGAATGCAAATACTCTACTCTGATGCCTGATTCTTTCAAATAAGCCGTTAAATCCTCTGCCATTTTTTTGGTCAGAGTCGTAATCATAACCTTATTGTGTTTATCTACCTCTTTGTGAATTTCTGAAAGTAAATCGTCAATCTGCCCCTCTACAGGACGCACCGAAATCTCAGGATCCAAAAGCCCTGTGGGTCTGATAATCTGCTGGGCACGAAGTAGTTCATGCTCCTCTTCATATTTGGATGGCGTGGCAGATACAAAAAGTACCTGATCAATCCTTTCTTCAAATTCCTCAAAGCATAACGGTCTGTTATCCAGTGCCGAAGGCAGTCTGAAGCCATATTCCACCAAGGTAGTCTTTCTGGAGCGGTCACCTGAATACATCGCGCCAATCTGTGGCACTGTAATATGGGACTCATCAATGATTATAAGGAAATCGTCCTTGAAATAATCCATTAGTGTATGTGGAGGTGTCCCCGGCGGCATATGATTTAAATGTCTTGAGTAGTTCTCAATACCTGAGCAAAAACCCGTTTCTTTAAGCATTTCTACGTCAAAATTGGTACGCTCAGAAATACGCTGTGCCTCAATCAGCTTATCTTCACCTTTAAAATAACGAATCTGTTCTTCCAGTTCTTTTTCAATATTGTCACAAGCAGATATGATTTTATCTTTAGAAACTACATAATGTGATGCCGGAAAAATCGCAATATGACTGAGTGCCGTATGAACCTTTCCCGTAAGCGGATCAACCTCTGTAATTCGGTCAATTTCATCTCCGAAATATTCCACACGAATAAGGTAATCTCCACCCTGGGCAGGATAAATTTCCAGTACATCTCCCCGCACTCTGAAGCTACCACGTTCCACATCCATATCGTTACGGGTATACTGAATATCAATTAATTCCCTAATAACCTTATCCCTGTCTTTTTCCATTCCGGGACGCAAAGATACAATCATTTCCTGGTAATCGTCCGGGCTACCAAGACCGTAAATACAAGACACACTGGCAACCACAATGACATCTTTTCTCTCTGTCAAAGAGGCAGTCGCCGACAGTCTCAGCTTGTCTATTTCGTCATTGATAGATGAGTCCTTTGCAATATACGTGTCCGTAGAAGGTACATATGCTTCCGGTTGATAATAATCATAGTAGGATACAAAATATTCTACTGCGTTCTCCGGGAAGAATTCCTTGAACTCACCATAAAGCTGCGCCGCCAAAGTCTTATTATGGGCGATAATTAGCGTCGGTTTATTCAGTTTTGCGATAATATTCGCCATAGTGAAGGTCTTGCCTGAACCCGTAACACCAAGGAGTGTCTGAAACTGATTTCCCTTCTTAAAACCTTCTGCCAGTGCTTCTATCGCTTCGGGTTGATCACCGGTTGGCTGATATTCACTGTGCAATACAAATTTATCCATAACATATCCTCCCTACACCCAAAACGGTTTCTGGTCCTTATGAGAATAATTTTTCATCTTATCTTTATATTCATTCAGCAATTCTTCATAGCGTTTCTTCTGCTTTTCATTTAACTTGCCGCTATCCCGAAGCTCTGTAAAAAGCTCTTCAAACTCTTTAAGATTACTTTGCGCAGCATCTTTATAATTATTCGACATATTCATATTAAGTCTCAAAATAACATCTTCCAAACTATTGTTTTTACTACTTTTCAAAAAATCAAACATACGAAACACCTCCGCACATTGTATTATAACAGATACCTGAAAAATTGTACAGAACAAATGTTCTTTTTATATAAATTCTTTGCCCGTAAAGTAAAAAGAAGACACGGAAAATCCTTCAAGATTCTCCCGTGTCCTCTTCGTCTCTTCACGCAGTTGCACCCATATATACCACATCGTCTGTAACCAAAATGTCATCCACCTTTACGCCAAACAAAGTTGCAAGTACAACCAAATTGTCGATGGCCGGAAGTGTTACTCCCTGCTGCCATTTATAGATTGCCTGTGGTGTTGCAAATCCAAATATCTCCTGTAATTCCCGTACAGAAAGTCCTGCATTTTTCCGCAACTGTGTTATCCTTTCCCCTGTTTTAATCATATTTATTGTAGGTATATTACTCATATTGTTTTCCTCCATTTCATCCGGGGCCGCAGATACGCCCTTGGCCCAATGTCCAAATCCCAAACTGCTGTCAATTCCTGCAAAAAAAGATATAAAAAAACCACTTACCCATATACCGATAAGTGGTTAAAACCTATGTTTATATGATACTACCCCGACAAATAACCGGTAGTACTATATCAGCATAAAGTCATGCGACTTCTCTCTTATCTTATATGCGTACAGGAAAATACGACTCTGATCTTTTCTTAAATCCAGCGCCACTTGTTTCACATCATTATGATAATCTCTCTTTAACACTGCTGTCATTGTTGTAATAGTTGTCATCATATCGTATCTCCTTTCCGAACCTTTCGTTCTATTTTTTAACTTTATGGTCACTATACCACTTCTTCAAAAATTTGACAATTATATTTGTAGTATAATTTTTAAGGGCGTGATATATGAACCACGCCCTGTAAAAAACATCTTTAACTCTATAAAATTATAATCTTGCATCAAACAATCCGCAGAAGCTGTCGATTGGGTCGATAGCCGTAAAGGCATCTTCGCCTGCCAATAATTTTTCTACCAACGCATCCAATGTAGCGTCTTTTGAATCGTAGGTGTTGATATAGGTACGAGCCTGTGGAATATCCGCAAGCATTGTCGGCTGACCACAACCTACAACAACTACCGGTAATTCATATACATACCACGGAATTTCTCCGCCACCCTTTGACAAACCAAAGCTTGGTCTTCCGTTTGAAACATCGCAGAGTGTAATAACCAAATCCATATCCTTAAGGAAGTCTGCAATAGCATTCTTTCCTGCAAAATAGAGGTTGATATTTGGTTTTTCACCGGCTGCCATCTGTTTTTTCATGATGTCTAATGGACTTTCATAAATAAACGCATCAAAGCCTTTTGCACAAAGTTTTTCTTTTAATGCTTCCGCAGGATTTCCGCCGCCGTAGCCCATAGCCTTCATAAGCTCTGCCATCGCTCCGCCGTTGCCCTTTAAGTGCACAATCATAATACGTTTGTAACGCTCAGGCGTAATTGGAAGCACGTCTTTGTCTTTATATTTAACAAGGGTAATACAATCTTTACTAATCGCTTTCTGCATTTCCTTGTATTCATCTTTACCGATAGCACCCTGAAGAGCTTCTGCTGCCGGAACAAGGTCTTCTTTTGCCTTTTTGTTAAGTCCCATTTTTGCTTTCAAACCAAGAATACGGGTAAGCGCTTCTGTCATTCGCTCTTCGCTGATAACGCCGTTTTTATACGCATTAAGCATTGTATTAAAGTCCTCTTCCGGATCGTTGAAGAAAAGGAACATATCACAGCCTGCGTTGATAGAAAGTGGAAGCATATCCGCTCTCTTCATTCTGTCTGTCATAGCAACCATATGAGATGCATCTGTAACAACCATTCCGTTAAAGCCTAATTTGTCACGCAGAAGTGTTGTCATAATTTCATAGCTCAAAGTTGCAGGCATCATATCATCATCCTGAAGGTCAGGATTTATTGCTTTTGCGTATTTTGGCATTAAAATATGTCCGCCCATAATAGCATCCAAATCATTTGCAATCAGTTCTTTGTAAACTTTTCCGTATGTTGCATCCCATTCATCTACATCAAAATAGTTCACGTTGTTTGAGATGTGTGCATCACGGAAATCCTGTCCGTTACCCGGGAAATGTTTTGCTGCGCAGGCAAAACCCGGAATTGTGTGGGCACCTTTTAAGTATGCCGCACTCATAGTTGCTACTCTGTCAGGGTCGCTACCGAACGCACGTCCGATAACTTCTGTGTTCTGCCAGTTGTACGCAATATCACAAACCGGTGCAAACGCCATATTACAGCCGATTGCTGCCGCTTCTTCATTAGACATTTTGCCAAGTTCATAAGCGTAATCTACATTGTCGGTTGCAGCAATTTTTACGCCGGAACCGATAAAAGTACCATCTGCGCAGGCACCATCGCCACCTGCTTCTGTATTACATGCGATAAATACAGGTACTTTTGCATATTTCTGTAACTTGCGGTTCTGCTCTAAAATCGCAAAACCGGGTGCCGGATTATAACGGCAACCACCCAAGTGATATTTTTCCATTAACTCTTTTAAGTGTTCTTCTTCATGGGAACTTGTGAGCTGGAAGAAAAGCTGTCCAACCTTTTCTTCATCAGTCATCCCTTTAATCGTTTCTTCTACCCACTTACAATCTTCATCCGATAAGTAATACGGATTCGCCTTTAAATCAACCATTTACCTTCTCTCCTTTACTTATTTTAAGTTGTCTAAAAACTGTGTGATTTTTTCTTCCTGATAGTCGCCCCCAAAGCTACCATCCATCAGTTTATCCACCGCAACGTTTTTAAATTCTTCCCAGGAATCCTTTTCCCTGCGTACCAGAATCGGAAAATAAAATACCCCGTTTTTCTTCGCCGCATCAAAATCTCCCGGTGCATCTCCCGTCATAACGACATTTTCTTTTTTGTAACCCTTTTTCAGCATTTCACCAATACAAAATGCCTTACTTCCAACATCCTGCGCCATAATAATGTCCACATGATCAAGTAATCCGTAAAGCTCCCATTCTTCCACAACCGCCTGCAAATTGGCAGATGAAACAATGGCAATATCCGCAAATTCGTGAGCATAGGAAAGACCTTCTTTAACCCCGATGAAAGGCTTCTTTTCCTCAAACGGAAGTGCATTGATATTTTCGTTTACACTCTTTGACCAGGAAAGTGCTTTCTTTAAAATAATGCTGTCATTTTCCGAAATCGCTCTTTCCAGTGCAGGATTCGAAAGTTCATCACTGTCTTCAACCCATCGTTCCAAAACTTCGATATCTTCGATTTTTTTGTAAGTTCCATCAATCTCCCTAAGTGCCTTACTAAGACCTTTAAAACGATTGATACCACGGGTCATAGTATACAGATTAATGTCATTCCAACGCGTTAAAATAGCATCTCTCCACTCGGAAAGCTCCCATTCATCCACCATACATGGTCCAAAACATCTGATGTGTTTTATGTCCATCGTATCCATAGCACAACCGTCGGAATCCACACAAATCAGATACTCTTTTTTCTTAACAAAATTTTCAAGATTTGTGCTCATATATCCTCCCAATACAAATAAAATCCCATACATAAATTTTAGCATAAATAGTCCTAAAGTTATAGTAAATTTCTTTTACATAACTGGAAAATTTTTAATAAAAGTTTTTATGTGCAGAGATTGGCTAATAAGAATATCTTATTTATATATCCTCTCTAAAGTTAGGATTTCTGAATATTTGCGTAGTCTTTCCGTTTTCAATTTTCTCGATCAGTAGTACTGTTGTTTTTGAAGTACCTTTTGTATAATCAGTTCTATGCTTTTTAAAAAAAGATATTGCTCTACATTCTTTTATAGATGTGGGATTGTTTTTTTCGATAGCCAAAAATAGATATAAAATTTCGTCAACATTTTTTTGTTCACATAAATAATCTGCTTTTATATTTGTATACTGTATATATTGTTGTGGATTAATTAGATAGGTAACAACCTTTGATTCGAAAATTTCATTAATACGAGGTAAAATTGACAGCCGTTCTTCTATGAACCATGACCTGTAAAAAACTGATTTTTCTAACGTTTTACACGTTATTTTGCCATTAAGAATTTCCTTATAAATACGTTGTTTATTTTTCGATGGAAAAGTTAAATCTGTGAGATGTTGTAGTCCTGCCAGATGGAAAAAAGTTTCTTCCGGGAAATGTAATTTAAGATAATAAGTTTTATTTTTTCGTCCAAGAACAATTTTATAAATTATATTTTTTAATTTCCTATACTCAAAAGCTGCTTGATATAACAAGTCAGGCAAATTCATTCCTCCCTTCGTATTAAAAAGGGCTTCGCATAATACGAAGCCCACTAACACATTTTCTTTCGGTTTTACCCTAGTCAGACTGTGGAAACTGTGCAAACCCCATTATTGTCAATGTATATCACTCCTCTGACGAAGCCACATACATTTATCGACAACAGACACTCAGGTTGTCTGTTCAAGGAACTATTTGTCCCTACATATATATTATACATAGAAATATAATAAATGACACCCGTAAAATTGCACAAAGATATTCACATATAATATATATGACTATTTTATTTCCTCATTCAAAATCTCAAGCGCTTTTTCAATCTGAGTATCCACACCCTCGTCGTAATACTTGTCAGCATCTAACTCCACTTCCACATCCGGAATGATACCTATACCGTGGATATTGTTACCGTTTGGTGTGAAATAATTACTGATTGTAAGTTTAACAGCCGAACCGTCACTTAATGCAAAAATATTCTGAACAACACCTTTACCGTAGGTTGTAGTTCCTACAATGGTTCCGATACCATAATCCTTAACAGCCCCCGCCAGAATTTCTGACGCACTTGCCGAATTACCATTAATCAGTACCACCAAAGGAATATCAATTTCATTTTTTCCGTCACAGGTGTATTCATTCTTCTGTCCATACTTATCTTCCGTATAAACAATACGTCCTTTTGGCAAAATCTGCCTTGAAATATCCAAAACCGACGTGAGCAGACCGCCCGGGTTGCTTCTGACATCTATAATAAGACCTTTCATCCCCTGCTTCTTAAGCTCTTCGTATGCATCGGTAAACTGATGTACCGTCACTTCATCAAAGCTTGTAATCTGAAGATAACCGACCGCTCCCATCATTTCACTGTTTACAGTAGGACTTTCCACTTTTCTTCGTTCTACGCTGAAATAAAGATAATCCGGCTCACCCTCACGGTAAATCGTCAATTCTACCTTGGTACCTTCTTCACCTCTGATATAGGTCACCGCTTCCTGAGTCGTCATCTGATAAGTCGATACATCTCCCACAGCAGCAATAACATCATTTTCACGAAGTCCTGCTTCTTCAGCCGGCGTATCCGCAATAATACCGGAAATCTTTGGCATAGATAACGTGGTATCCATACTTACATACGCACCGATGCCATAATAAATACCTTCGTTATCCTGCGTAACCTTCTCCAATTCTTCCTTCGTATAATACTCAGAGTAAGGATCATTCAAAGAATCAACCAACCCTGTTAACATTCCGGTTTGCATCGCCTCGTAATCAAGGCCTTCCTGATAATAATACACATCAATAGCCGACTCCAAGGTACGAAGCTTCTGAATCAACTCACTTGTGATTGCTGTATCAAGTGCCTCGTTATCATCCGAACTATCATCCTTATCCGTTACTTCCGGAATTTGAATCACATTACTGTTTTGATAAAGAATAATTCCGCGTATTGCCAGAATACAAAGGCAGGAAAAAATGCCGCCGGCAATAAATCCCCAGAACATACCACTTAAAAAAACCTGTTTTTTTGCCTTATTGCCACGAGTTTTTGCTTTCTCTTGTGTATCAGCTTCCGCATTGTACTGATTTTCCTGCTGTTCCATATCTAACTCCTAACCACAAGCTATTATCTACAGTATATGCAAATTACCGGTTCAAATAATCCATCGGATCCACATATTCACCATTTTTACGCACACCAAAATGAAGGTGCGGTCCTGTAGAACGGCCCGTACTTCCAACCTCCGCAATCTTCTCGCCTTCAATAATGATATCGCCCGGCGAAACACAAAGTTTGGAAGCATGCATATAAATTGTATAAAAACCATTACCATGGTTCATCATTACGTAATTACCCATAGAGCTGTTATAGGTAGCAGCCACAACCTCGCCACTAAAAGCCGCTAAAATATCCGTTCCCTTCGGAGCTGCCATATCCACACCATTGTGGAATTTATTTACCCCAAGAGTAGGATGAATTCTCCAACCAAACGGACTGGAAATTCTTGTATAAGACGGACACGGCCATGTCATTTTTTCACCGTTGTAGCTGACAGTAATTCCATTTTCCAATAAAATTTCTTTTTTGGCTTCCATAATCTCTGATTCCAACTGGGAAATCAATTCGTTCTGGAATTTCAAATCCTCTTCATACTCATCAATCGCCGCTTGCTGACTGGCAATATCTGTTTCATATTTTACAATTGTGGCTTGCTTAGCCGCAATCAGCGTTTCAATCTCGTTCTGTCTTACCACTACGCCTTCTTTTGTTTTATCAAGGACCATCTTCTGAAGCTCCAGTTCAGATTTACAAAGTCGTACGTATTGTGTAATAGCCACATACTCATCCAGTTTCTGTCTGTCATAAGCCGATAACTGCTCTATATAATCTGCCTTATTAAGCATATCCGAAAAATTCTCTGCGCTAAAAAGCATTGCCAAATAATTGGTTTCGCCCTGTTCATACATAAACTGAATGCGGCGTTTCATCGCCTCATACTGTTGATTTTCCGTCTCAATTGCCGCCTGCAAATCCTTTTCGGCTTCTTCAATTTCAACTTCCTTAACGGAAATCTGAACGTTCAATTCTTCAATCTGTGCTTCAATTGCAGTAAGCTGTGAATCCAGTTCTTTTACATAGTTGCTGAGGTTCTTTTTATCTTTTTCCAAAGCCGCCTTCTTTTCTTCCAACTCAGCAAGACTGTCCTCCAGAGCCTTCTTCTCATCCTCCGCCGCCGATATCTTATCTTCCTTGTCCTTTATGGCATCAGAAGTAATATCTGCATAAGTAATGGCATAACTCTGTCCGGGCAAAGAAGTCATCACAACCACGCACAAAAGCACTACTATTATCTTCTTAATATGTTTCGTAAAAAAAATTCTCATATAAAAAATTTCACCCGGTCATCATACTCTCAAATGTTTTCTTACGGTTGTAAAACTACCGAAGAAACCAATACCGATACCTATCGCTAACGAAACCGGTACAAGCGTACTGAACACATCTCCTACCGATACAAAGTTCAAAAATCCTGTTAACGCAGGGAATTTTGTGGTCAACAAATTAAGTACATTGTTGTAAATTGTATAAATAATAAGTAACGGAATTCCCGCACCTACAGCACCGATAATAATACCTTCAAACACGAAAGGCGCACGTACAAAGAAGTCTGTCGCACCAATGTATTTCATAATGGATATTTCTTCTTTTCTTACAGAAATACCGATTGTTACCGTATTGCTGATTAAGAAAAGTGATACCGCAAGCAAAATGAGGATAATGGCTGCAGACACATAAGTGAGCATCGCATTAAACCCTGTCAAAGTAGAAGCAGTAACCTGTGAGTAATTTACTCTTCTGACACCTTCTAAACCCTGCAAATATTCAACCAGTGAATCCTGCTGCGAAATATCATTCAGATATATTTCATAGTTGGCAGAGTTCGCAAGCGGATTTTCCGTGAAACCGTCTGCATATTCTCCCAAATATTCATCCCTGAAACCTGCCCACGCTTCTTCTGCAGAAACAAAGGTTGTTTTTTCACTTGCAACCTCCGGACGGGAATTGATTAAATTACCGATTTCCTTAATTCTGGCATCTTCCAATCCTTCATCAAAGAACACCGTAACAGAAACACCTTCCTCCGCATTTTTTACAATACTCTGAATGTTCACGATAATTGCAAAAAATACACCAAACAAAAACAGACAGGCACCAATTGTTGCCACCGACGCAAGAGAATACCACTTATTTTTGAAAATACTGCGGATACCCTGCTTGAATGTATAAAAGAAAGTACTAATCTTCATCGATATATCCTCCTTCTACCTCATCGCTGATAACAACGCCTTTTTTCATAGTGATAACTCGCTTCTTCATTTCATTTACAATTTCCTTACTGTGTGTTACCACGATAACGGTTGTTCCGTTTTCATTGATTTCTTCTAACAGATGCATAATTTCCCAAGAGTTTTTAGGGTCTAAGTTACCTGTAGGTTCATCTGCCAGTAAAATAGTCGGCTTGTTGATTAAAGCACGCGCTAAAGCAACCCTCTGCTGTTCACCACCGGATAACTGTCTTGGCTTTGCTTTATATTTTCCCGCAAGACCAACAGTGGATAAAATAGAAGGTACATTTCTCTTAATCTGTTTCATCGGCACTTCCACAATTCTCTGTGCAAATGCAACATTTTCATAAACATTCCATTCTTTTAACAGACGGAAGTCCTGGAATACAATTCCCAGATTTCTTCTGAATTTCGGAATATTTCTATGCTTGATACGGTTCAAATCATATCCCATTACATGAATTTCGCCTTCTGTTGCAACCAATTCACGCAACAATAATTTAATCAAAGTAGATTTACCGGAACCACTGTCACCAACGATAAATACAAACTCGCCTTTTCCGATTTTAAGACTCACATTATCAAGGGCCGGTGCACCCGTAGAATAAGCTTTGCTTACATTCTCAAGTACAATTATTTCATCCTCGTTGTACTTTGGCAGTTTTTTACTGTTTTTCAAATTATTCACACATCCTAACGTATTTTAATATTCGAATTTTTCCATGTATTTCATGTATTTTACAACCATAAGGGCAATCTTAAATGTAATGGCATCTTCAAATACCCTCAGGTCAAGTCCTGTCAGCTTCTGCAATTTGTCCAGTCTGTAAACC
>CAZMND010000005.1:0-49439 GCA_964567585.1 uncultured Lachnospiraceae bacterium | reverse complement strand
ACAAGCAGAGATGAAATCTCAGCTGATGAACTTGCTAAGATTAGAGAAATCACAATTGAAAGTGCATTAAATGATACATTTACACTTCCAATGCCAATCTTAAAAGGATTAATCGAAAAGGCAGTGAATGACAAGGTATGGAGCGATGAAGACATTGCTATCTATGAAGAGAAGAAGGATAATATGAAGTATTTACCAAACTTCCTTTCAAAAGAAGCAAAGGCTTCATTGGCAGAACTTGCTATAGCTGACAAGGCATCAATCGTTGAGAATAAGATCTTTGGTGGTCTTGTTGATGGACGTGTTTCTAAGCAGCTTAAAGAAATCTGTTTATTAGACCAGACATATGTAAAGGCTGAAGATGGAAAACAGTCAGTAGCTCAGTACGTAGATGCTGTTGCAAAAGCAAACAACGCGAACTTCTCTATCAAGAAAATTGTTCGTTTTGAAACAGGTGAAGGTATTGCAAAGAAAGAAGAAAACTTTGCAGAAGAAGTTGCAAAACAGATGGCACAGTAATTTTATTAAAAGTTACACATAGATAAAAATGATGACCCGGTGGGAGAAATTCCATCGGGTTTTTTGTTATAGGAAAAGTGTGATTTGTTTACAATCAAAGGTTCCTGTGCTAAAATTATCCATATTTGAATAAAATATTATACTTAAGAAATGTGGGGACAACTTATGAAAGTAAAATGTGAATATTGCGAAAGTTATATTGATGATTTTGAAGAACACTGTCCTAATTGTGGGGCGGTCAATGAAAATATGAAAAGGATGGCCAACGGTATTCCGCGAACAATAGAAGAACTGAAAGACTTCTGTGTTGACCACAATTTACCGATTACAAAAATGCGCTTTTATATCGGCGAAAACTACAGATTGCCGAAAGCATATGGTATTTATAAAGACGAAGATACCGGTGAGTTTATTGTATACAAAAATAAATCGGATGGTTCAAGGGCAATCAGATATCAGGGTGTTGATGAGGCGTACGCGGTAAATGAAATTTATGTAAAACTTCAGGCTGAAATTCAGAAGCAGAAGGCGCATCAGGCTGCAGTAATGCAGAACCGCAGTCAGAGTCATTATACGGAAAGAACCAGCCGTAACACATACTCAAGTCAAAGTACAAGCAGTACAAGCAGTGGTACAAGCAACAAAAATAATAAGAATAATAAACTGCTGACAAAGATTGTTCTCATTATATTTATTATTATGTTTGGTTCCTCGATTCTGGAGTTTTTGTTCTTCGGAATTATGGGTAGCGTTGCAAGTATATTTAGTTCAAATTCAGATTATGATGTTTCTTACAGTTCTGATTATTATGATTATGATTATGATTATGATTATGATGATGACTATGACTACAGTTATGATAACAGTTATGACGATTGGGATTCAGATTGGGATTCAGATTGGGATTCTGATTATGACTGGGATAGTGGAAGTGATTGGGATTCGAGCTATTCAGATTGGGATTCCGATTGGTAAAATTCTCTTATGAATTAATGTGTTAAAAATGAAACTGTAAAATTGGTAATCGTGCTAAAAAATGTGACTTTTTTACCATTACAGGTTGTCAAAATGCTTAAAAGTTTATATAATATTGTGTACACCTTAAGAAATCTTAATAAAAATTTTAAGGATGTATACAAGCAATTCACAAAGTTTTAGGAAATTTTGTGTTTTGCGGTATTGGAGGGAAAGCGAATGATAGATATCAAAGAGGTATTAAGGGCAGCAAAAGAAGCAGGAGCTTCCGACGTACATATCACAGTAGGTGTACCGCCGAAATTCAGAATTAACGGTAGATTAATTTCAACGGAATTTCCGAAGATGCTTCCGCCGGATACAGAGGCAGTGATGCATAGCATTACAAACGAAGAGCAGAGAGAAAAGTTCTTGGCGACAGGGGAACACGATATGTCCTATGGTATTCCGGAACTTGGTCGTTACCGTGTCAATATATATAAGCAAAGAGGTACTATTGCGATGGCGTTCCGTCTCGTAAATACCGAAATTCCTGATCCGGCAAAATTGGGTGTGCCGGAATCTGTCATTGATTTATATCAGAGAAAAAGAGGTCTGATTCTTGTAACAGGACCTACAGGTAGTGGTAAATCAACGACTTTGGCAGCAATTATTAATAAAGTTAATCAGTGTCGTGATGCACATATCATTACACTGGAAGATCCTATCGAATACTTACATTCCCATGGAATGTCAATGGTAAACCAAAGAGAAGTAGGATTGGATACAAGAAGTTATGCGGACGCACTTCGTGCAGCACTTCGTGAAGACCCGGATGTTATTCTGGTAGGGGAAATGCGTGACTATGAAACTATCAGTGTTGCTGTTACAGCTGCTGAAACGGGTCACCTTGTATTATCTACACTGCATACAATTGGTGCGGCAAGTACAGTAGACCGTATCATTGACGTTTTCCCACCACATCAGCAGCAGCAGATTCGTGTACAGCTTGCCAACACATTGGAAGCAGTAATTTCACAGCAACTTATTCCGACAATGGATGGCAAAAGACGAGTTGCAGCATTTGAAGTATTGCATGCCAATAATGCGGTTAAGAACCTTATCCGTGAAGGTAAATCACACCAGATGGCGACGGTTATGCAGACTAATAGAAAAATTGGTATGATTCAGATGGACGAAGCTATTATTCAGTTGTTCTATGATGGAATTATCAGCCGTGAAATGGCTATCCAGTTTGCAGTAGACCCGGATGCGATGGAAAAACGTGTTTTCTAAATGACTCCCATAATTTAGTGATGGAGAAAAGTTAGTTTACATAGTATTACATATGGTAAACATAGCTAAAAATGCCAAATTGCACCTTTTTTTGTACAATCTGTACATAAAAATGTAGAAAAAAAGGGGATATTGCCAAGAGAAAAATGATAAATCAGTGTGTTAAAATAACAATAGTAATGTGTAGATGGGATATTGTGCCAAAAAATGAGGTGACATAATTCTTATACACAAAAAAGTTGGAGAGTTTATTATGGAATTTACCAGAAAGAAACTGCGTATTGGTGACGTGCTTATCAGACACGGCATCATCAATGAAGACCAATTGAATCAGGCTTTGGAAGTACAGAAAGACACCAAGATGAAATTGGGTGAAGCCCTAGTTGAGATTGGTGTTGTTACTGATGAACAGATTGCCAGAGCGTTAAGTGAACAGTTACATTTGGATATTATTGATTTGGCAAATGTGGCTGTGTCGGAGGATATTCTCAAACTTATTCCGGTAGAGGTGTTGCAGAAGCATAAAGTGCTTCCGTTTGAGTACCATAAGACCAATCCCAATATTCTTCGTGTGGCGATGTCCAACCCAATTGATATGTATGCAACGGACGATATCGAAATTATTACCAACTTACAGGTAGAACCGGTAGTTGCTACAACAAAGAGCATTGAAATTGCTCTGGACCAGTATTTTGGTACAAGTAAAGTAAATGATGCGTTGGAAGAGTTCACAAAAGAAAAAGAAAACGAATTGATTGAACAGGAAGATATGTACAGTGAGGACGTTAACAACTCCCCAATTGTACAGCTTGTTAAAACTGTTATCGAAAAAGCAGCTCTCCAGAGAGCATCCGATATTCATATCGAACCAATGGAAAGAAAACTTCGTGTCAGATACCGTATCGATGGTACGCTGTACGAAAAATATACATATAGTGTTAAACTTTTACCATCTATTTCCGCACGTATCAAAATTATCGGCGGTATGGATATTTCAGAAAAGAGAAGACCACAGGATGGCCGTATTACCCAGCAGGTAGGACGACAGGAATTTGATATCCGTGTATCTATTCTTCCTACTATTTACGGCGAGAAAATCGTAATGCGTCTTGCGGCTAAGAATGCATTATCAAGAGATAAGAGTGAACTTGGTTTCAGCCAGGAAGAAATGAAACAGTTTGACCATATTTTATCCAACCCTCATGGTATCCTTTTAGTTACAGGACCAACAGGTAGTGGTAAATCAACAACGCTTTATACCGCACTCAGTGAACTTAACACAGAAGATGTTAATATCATCACTGTAGAAGACCCGGTAGAAGCAAATATCGATGGTATCAACCAGGTACACGTTAATGCAAAGGCGGATTTGACCTTCGCGTCAGCACTTCGTTCTATCTTGCGTCAGGACCCTGATATCATTATGATTGGTGAAATTCGAGACGGCGAGACAGCAGGTATTGCGGTTCAGGCGTCTATTACAGGTCATATGGTAGTTAGTACACTGCATACAAACTCAGCAGCGAGTACAATTACCCGTTTGGCAGATATGGGTATTGCCCCATACCTGATTGCGGACTCTATCGTAGGTGTTATTGCACAGCGTCTTGTCAGACGACTTTGTCCGGAATGTAAACAGCTTGTAGAGGCAACACCGGATGAATTAGAACTTTTAGGTTTGCCGGAAGGTACAACACAGATGGTATATAAGCCATGTGGATGTTCGAAATGCGATAATATCGGTTATAAAGGCCGTATTGGTGTATATGAAATTATGAATATGACACCGGAATTGAAGAGAATTATCGCAAGAGGCGGCTCAGCAGATGAAATTAAGGACGGAGCACTTAAGAATGGTATGAGTACACTTCGTATGAGTGCTACAAGATATGTTTTGAACGGTATTACATCCGTATCAGAAATGGCAAAAGTATCATTTGAATTATAAAACGAAAAACGATAAAGAATAGTGGAGGTTAGTTATGGCTACGTTTGGCTATACAGTCATTGATAAGTTCGGTAAAGAAATTAAAGGCACTATCGAGTCTGATTCAGAAGAGAAAGCGCGACATGAACTGAAAAAAGCAGGTAACATTGTTATTGCTGTTCAGGAACAGGGTGTGTTATCCAAGGATATTAAAATCAGTTTTGGCGGAAAACCAAAGCCAAGAGATATGGGTGTTTTCTGTAGACAGTTCGTAAGTATGATCCGTGCCGGTGTTACTATCATCGACACACTCAAAATGTTAACAGAACAGACAGAAAACAAAAACTTGAAAACAGCTACAAATGCGGTTAGAGCAAGTATTGAAAAAGGTGAAACTCTTGCGCATTCCTTGGCTCAGTTCCCACAGGTGTTCCCGCCTCTTATGATTCATATGGTGGCAGCCGGTGAAGCTTCAGGTAGTTTGGAAGTAGCTATGGACCGTATGGGTACCCAATTTGAAAAATCTGCTAAAATCAAGAGCTTAGTTGGTAAAGCAATGATTTATCCTATCGCAGTATTGGTTGTAGCTATTGTGGTAGTTATTGTTATGTTGGTAGCCGTAATTCCACAGTACGCAGATATGTTTTCGGATATGGGAACAGAACTTCCGGCTATTACCAAAATGGTTCAGGCTATGAGTAATTTTATAATAGATTACTGGTTTATTCTGGTACCGCTTGTTGCTGCGGCAGCATTTTTGATTTGGACTTATGCAAAAACTGACAGTGGAAAGCATTTATTTGGTAAATTATCGATCAAATTACCGATTCTTAGCAATATGACTATTAAGAGTGCATCTTCTATGGCAGCAAGAACATTAAGTACACTTCTTGCAGCCGGTGTGTCTTTAAATGAAGCAGTTGAAATTTCAGCAGGAACGATGAGCAACATCTGGTTTAAGGAAGCTTTGTTGGCAGCAAAGGATGAAATTATGATTGGTGTGCCATTATCCAGACCGCTGGAAACATGTGGATTGTTCCCGCCGATGGTTTACCATATGGTTAAAATTGGTGAAGAAGCAGGTAACGTAGAAGAAATGCTTGAAAAATTGGCAGACTACTATGACGAAGAAGTGGAAATGGCTGTACAGTCATTGATGGCTGTTATGGAACCACTTATCATCGTTGTTTTGGCAGGCGTTGTTATTCCAATCCTTGGTGCATGCCTTGCTCCGATGATGACAATGTACGAAACACTTAACACAATGTAATAAACGAATTAACCATTCCTTGTAGGGAGGGAATGATTAAGATAAAAAATTATTAAAAAGGAAAAGGAGACTAAAATTATGAAAAACAACAAAGGTTTCTCACTCGTTGAATTAATTATCGTTATCGCCATTATGGCAGTATTAGTTGGTGTATTAGCACCTACTTACTTACAGTATGTAGAAAAATCTAAAAAATCAAATGACGTTTCTACAGTAGACTCAATTGTTAACGCAATTGAAATTTCTGCAATTGACCCAACTGTTCAGACAGCTGGTAGCTGGGCTATCACAATCACAGTTTCAAGCACAGGAACATCATATGCAGCTGATGCAACTGTTACAGGTGCAGGCGCACATGATGGTGACACAGCAATGATGAATGCATTAAAAGCAATCGTTCCTGAAACAACAAAACTTAAATCAGCAAAATGGGGCGAAGAAGCTAAAACAGCTACAGGCGCATCTACAGCACCGGCTAACCAGTTTGTAATCAAAGCTGTACCAGACGGAGAATATGGCGCAGTTACAATTAAAATGGTTACAGGTACAGATGCAAATGCCGGCTTCCATGCTTACACAAAACATGACAAGATTTCTAAGTCATAATAATTTAGTATAGTTTTATACAAATCGAAATGAAATTTTGAGGAAATGAATTTATGATACCGACCATCTTACTTTACATAATGATTTTTCTATTCGGTATTGTGATAGGCAGTTTTTTAAACGTTTGTATCTATCGCATACCGAAAAAAGAAGATATCGTAAAGATAAACTCACATTGTATGAGTTGTAATTACAACTTAAAATGGTATGATTTAATACCACTTTTTAGTTACATATTTTTAGGTGGCCGGTGTCGTAAATGTAAAACGAAACTCTCCATTCAGTATCCGATAATTGAAGGCTTGAATGGAATCTTATACGTTTTGGTAGTGGCCGTAAACGGATTTACAATAGAATCCCTGCTCTATTGTCTTATGTTTTCCGCACTTGTCACACTCAGCGTAATTGATTTTAGAACTTATGAGATTCCGTTTGGAATCAATTTATTTATACTGGCATTGGGGCTGATCAAGTTAGCAATGGATTATCGGAATTTCCTCGACTACTTAATCGGCTTCATAAGTGTCAGTGGTTTTTTGTATTTATTGTATTTATTAACAAAAGGCAGAGGAATCGGTGGCGGCGATATCAAACTTATGGCTGTCAGCGGGCTGATGCTTGGATGGAAGTGTAATATTTTAGCACTTGCCATCGGGTGTATTGTAGGTTCTATAATACATTTAATTAGAATGAAAATATCCAAAGAGGATCATATGTTGGCACTTGGACCATACTTATCCGTTGGAATTATGATTGCCGCATTGTGGGGGGAAGCACTCCTACAATGGTATTTTGTGGCAATTTTGAAAATGTAAATAAGAAAAAAATCCTTTTATTTCGAAACGACTTGAGATAGAAGTTCAGTATAGATTAAAGGAAGATTAACAAATAGAAAAGATCAGGGGGTAATGATCATGGCAAAGAAAGTTCTGAGTATTCAGGTCGGTTATTCATTAACAAAGGTTTGTGAAATGGATTACCAGTCAAAAAAACCAAAAATGTACCATTGTTTTAACGTTCCGACACCGGACGGAGTATTAAATGATGGTCAGATTACCGTACGAGATGACCTTATTATTCGTATCGTACAGGGTATTTATGAAAACCATATTAAAACAAGAGACGTAGTATTTAACGTATCTTCAAGTAAAATTGCGAGCAGAGAAATTTTGATTCCACCGGTAAATAAAACAAGCGTAATCGGTGAAATCGTTAAGAATAATGCTAAGGATTATTTCCCAATTGATTTGGAACAGTACGAATTGGCACACATGCTCATGGGTAAAGTTGCAGATGAAGCAGGTGGCGAAAAATTAAAAGTTAACGTATTGGCTATACCAAAGGAAATGGTTAAAGGCTACGAAGAGTTAGCGTTAAAATGTGACTTGAACCTTGTAGCTTTAGACTATACAGGTAACTCTATTTACCAGGTAGTTAAAACTGTATGTAAAAAAGATGAAGTTTCTTTGGTAATTAATATCGACGAACATCAGACAGTGGCAACAGTTCTTGATGGAGAAACAATTCTCCTTCAGCGTTCATTGTCATATGGTGTTGATGAAGCGATTAATTTATTAATTGAATCCAGAGTATATGGTGAAAAATCATATGCACAGGCTGCGCAGGAATTGAAGAGAAGTATGCTCATCAGACGTGCGCTTGATGATAGTACAGAAATTATTGAAGATTATGATTTCGTAGAACCAGAAAGTCCGAAGATGACTGCCTTAAAAGACAAGATTACAGCATCTATGTCTACATTGATTTCCGGTATCGACCGTGTTATCAACTTCTACAACTCACATAATTCACAGAATCCGATTCAGCATATTTGGATTACAGGTGTGGCTGCCGGTTTCAAAGGATTTAAGAGACTTTTAACAAACGAACTTGGTGTACAGGTACAGGTTCTTGATAAAAATGCAGGTTTTTCTACAAACCAGTACAGTGAAGATTCATTTGGTGAATACTTAGCTTGTTTTGGTGCGGCTATGGCTCCGGTTGGTTTCGGTGTCGTTGCTACAAAGAAGACGGCAGGTGGTAAGGTTGTCAAAGAAAGATCTAAGGAACAGAAGTGGGCGGCTTATGGTATTTTGGTGTTCTCATTAAGTGTTTTAGTTGCAATTGTACTTCTTGGATATTCGGCAATTTCTTATGCGAGAGCTCTTAACCAATACAATAATTCAGTAAAACAGATGAATAACTTACAGGTAGTTAAGGCTGTATACGACAAACACCAGGAAATTATTGATTTGCAGGCACAGGTAAACTCTCTGTATGCTTATACGGAAAATAATAATGAAAAAATCAATGCGTTTATTGCCGAAATGGAAGAGAAGATGCCTAAAGACATTGTTATTGCTTCTATGAGCGGAACGACAAATGATATATCAATACAGGTTGAAGTAAAATCAAAGGAAGCAGCAGCAAAGGTGATTCAGCAGTTTAGAAGCTTTGATTCAGTAGGAAAACTTTCAGCAACAGGTATTCAGAGTAGTTTTGACGAAGAAGACAATGAAACAATTACCTTCAGTATGGTAATTACATATGCACCGAAACAGGCTGAAGCAGTGACAGAATAGGAGGGTTAGACATGAAAATATCAAAAAAAGAAATATATTTGTTATTAGCCCTTGTAGGGATAGGTATTGCAGTTTGTGTATGGCAGTTTGGATTCAAGAAAATTAATGCGCAGACAGAAGCATTACAAGCAGAGACAGAATTATTGCAGAAAGATATTCAGAAATATTCTGCAGTTAAAAATAACATTGAGTTGTACCAGAAGGGTATCGAAGATGCTACAAGCGCGATAGCAGGAGTATTAAATGAGTTCCCTGTTACTATTATGGAAGAAGATATCATTATGTTTGGCAGGGAATTGGAAAAAAATGACCAGAGTACATCTGTAAGTAGTGTGACATTTGGATCAAATTCTAATGTGTATGTTGCAACTTCTCATCCGGTAGAGGCAACAACAGTGCCGTTATCGTACAGTTTGTATAATAATCAGATTTATATTTCATATAAAACCTCATATGATGGTTTTAAAGATATGATTGATTATATCTACGAGCATAAAAATCGTATGGCATTAGAAAGCTATTCATTAGCGTATGATGCGGACAATGGGCTTTTAATGGGGTCTGCAGGAATTAATATGTATTCTGTAACAGGTACAGATAAAGAATATAAACAGCAGAATTTAAGTGGCGTAAGTCTTGGTACAGACAATATTTTTGGTACACTTGAATAATTAAGATTTTACAAACTTTGATATGTATGGCTGGAGGCGATATGTTGAAACGTAATAAACAAAGAAGAAAACTGAATAATAAAGGTATGACATTGATTGAAGTAATCATAACAGTTACCATTCTTACATTGGTTTCCGGGTTTATTCTTTCAGCGTTTGTCTCGTCTATGCGTGCGGCCGGAAAGTCAAGAGATGTACATCGTGCCACAACGGTAGCACAGAACATTATGGAAGGTATCAATTTAAAGAAGGCAGAGGAAATGGCATATCAGTTCAACTACCCGGTTACAAAGGATAGTAGTGGTGCCAATGTTGATAATTTTAATGTGTATCCTTCTTCTATGTTTCAACACGCAACAAACTATAGTGTGGGCGAGTTGATGGAATGGACCGATCCGGTTACAGGTGTCGTAAATATGGAAGTTGTAAATACATCGCGTACATTGAGTGAGTATAATGCACTCACCGATGCGTATGATATTGCAAAGACAAAAAGTGCATATATGAGTGATATTACATCCGGCGTCTATGACTTTTTGCAGGATAAGGATGGTAAATACATCTATTATATGAGAAATATCAAGAATGATGGCAGATATTATAATGCCAAAATCACATTAGATGCATCTGCATATAAAACAGGTGGTTCAACTGGTCTTAATGTAAATAATGACAAGATAATTTCTGTTCCAACAATTGATTCCACATATGATGCGGTAGAGGTTATGAAGGGGAGTCTTGATGATGATGGATTGACTCTTATGCAGATGACTAATCCGAGTGAATCGGTAAGTGAAAATAATTTATATAGAATTATAGAAGTTACTATCGATAATGCTTTGATGGTAGGTACATCCGGACAGTACAGAACCAGCGTAAAAGTGGATTATTACTACTATATAAAAAAAGCAGATAATACAACTACCCAACCATTACCGGTAACAGGTACCAATACCGTTTTTGATAATGACGGAAATGAAGATGAAAAACAGTTGAGAAATATTTATTTGTATTATTATCCAATGTATTCATCAACACGTATAAATCCTAAAGATACCATTATTATCAATAATAACAACAATATGGATGTTGAATTATATGTGATTAAACAGGAGCCGGCCGATAGTGCAGTGACACAACAGCAATTGATAGATAAGGAAAATACTTACGGTGTAAGCTTTAATGTAAAGGAAACAACAACTACTGCAGATGGAAAATCCCATATTGAATTACATACAAATTGGAATGAAAATATTGGTTCGATTTATACAAATACGGTATTCACTCCGGATCAGGTTATTTTTAACCGAAATGGAAATCCGACAACAAAAGAAATGTATAAAATGACAGATATTAAAAATAAAAAATCGTATGACAGAATTTATGAGGTTACGGTTGATATTTACGCAAGTGAAGAAATCAATGATTTTAATACATTTTATACAGGAACAACTCTTTCTGAATGGTTTAAAGAAGAGGATCATTTAATTACAATAACGAGTTCAATCAGCCAGTAAGGCTAAAGGAGAAGTTATGTTCAATAGATTAAGTAAACGACATAAAATGAAACTGAATAATAGCGGTTCTACGATGATGATTGTTATGGTAGCAGTTGCGTTGATTGCAGTTCTTGCGACTATTTTAATGTCTATGTCGTATATGAATTATAACATGAAGGTAACAGAGTTGAACTCTAAGAAGAACTTCTATTCGGCTGAAATTGTATTAGACCAGATTAATGTTGGTCTACAGAAGGAAATTTCAGATTCTTTGGAAGATGCTTATGTACGTTCTATGCAGCGTTATACATTGGATGATGAAATTACGCGAAATACGAACTTTGCAAATTATTATATTGGTGAATTGACAAGTAGGTTAAGAACAGCAAGTCTGGATACTGAATATCAGATTGATCCGATTGATACAGATGGCGATGGTGTATATGATTGTGGTCTTGTTCATTATTTGGATGCGGCTTTACAGGCAGCTTATGCTAATGGTGATTTAATTATTGCATCGACAGAACCGAAAATGCAGTCTGTAGCAGTTTCCAGGACAAATGCTTCGGGTCAGATTGAATATGAAGCTCAGGGACTTGTTTTATATAATTTACATATTGAATATACAGATGCAAATGATTTTACATCTGTAATTGAAACGAATATTAGATTAAAAACACCGTCTTTAACTTTAGTTACCAAAACAGCTATGCCGAACGTTTTTGATTATTGTTTGGTTGCTGATTCCGGTATTGTAGGTGATACGACAGGTGCAGTGACAACTTTTAATGGAAATATTTATGCAGGTAATGATACAAGTGATCCAACAGATTTAGGTGGAATTAACTGTTCAGCAGCTCATAAATGGACCTTTGACGGAGAGACCAGAGTGGTGTCTGCAGGCCCATTATCTGTTGGACCGGGTGCAACATTTACTGCAAATAATAATACAAACTGCTGGTTTGAAAGTATAACTTTATCAGGATATCCGGGTATAAACAGTGGGACTTTGAATTTAGCAGGTAATACATACGTAAAAGACGACCTGACACTTGAAGGAAACAAGGCGCAGGTTAAACTTAGTGGAAATTATTATGGTTTTGGGTACGGTTCTACTGCCCAGGACAGCAGTGCGATTATTTTAAACGGTAAAAATGCCAAATTGGATATGACCGGTCTTGAAAGATTGATGCTTGGCGGTAATGCCTATATTCAGACTTCACAGGTTACTTATAATGTAGATGCATCCAAAGGATTTAATGCAGATAATAACCAGAATATTTTCACAGGTAATTCTTTGGCTGTAAAGAGTGATCAGATTGCATACTTGGTACCGTCTGAGTGTATCGGTGTAAACGGTAATTCTGTTTTAATCGGCAAAAACCCGATGACAGCAGAAGAATATGCATTGTGGAAAGATTATGAAGCAAAACGTGTTGCAGGTGATGCGAATTACGCTAATTACCAGATGGTATCCTTCACAAAAGACACAGCATTATTAGGAAAATCTTTAGGGGAATATGAAGTTAACAGTCCGGGATATAAGACAATCTTCAGAACGATTAACGGAGATACGCTCTGTTACTTATATCTTGATTTAACACAGAATGGTGCTGCGAAATATTACAAAGAGTATTATTACAAAGCAGAAACAAAAATGAATCGTTATATTACAACATATAACAATAGTATTTTAATGGATTTGGATGCAATGGATATGCGTTCGTCAAGAGGAACTATTTTAACATATGATGTAGATGGTACCGGCGATATTTCACTTGTAGCAAATACAATTGATGAAAATACTACAACAACAGAGATAGAAGCACTTCAGAATGAGTATGCAATCAGTGCAGGTCGTTTTGATAGATTAAAGGCAAAACTTACTACAGAAGAAAGCGATGTTTCAGCAGCCGAATTAAGTAATACTGTTTATGCAAACCTTATTAATGAATCGGTAATGAATGCCTTAGAGAATAACTCTACAGGTGATTTAAGAATATTTGAATTTACATCAATTGGTTTGACTACAAAAGCTGTTTTTGTAAATAACAGAGGCAAAGATCCTTATACTTATAGCGACGAAGATATTTGTGTTATCGTAGCAACAGGAGATGTTTATTTGACAAAAGACTTTGATGGATTGCTAATTACAGATGGTAAGGTATATATAGGTAGTGGTGTAACATCTGTTATGCCCAATAAGACATTAGTATTAAAAACACTTCGTCAACAGGAATCTGATGAGGCAGATGCAATGAGCCTTATTGCAAAGTATTTCAAGAATGGTGAAAAGTATTCATTGGATACAAAATTATCAGGTGAAGTAACGAACTCAATGGCAGGACAGTCAATGGGCGAACTGATTGTTTATGAAAACTGGGCAAAACAATAATTGATTGGTGGGTATAAATTATGAAGAAAAATAATAAAGGTTTTTCTCTCGTAGAATTAATTGTTATTATTGCAATAATGGCTGTGCTTATGATTTCAATTGTTTCTTATGTGAGTATGCTCGGAGGGACACAGGCAAAGAAATGCGCAAATGAATTATCAAGTAGTCTTTCACAGACGAAGGTATGTGCTATGAGCCGCTCAAAGGCAAGCTTAACTGTCTATGCAGACGACACGGGTGTTTATGTTAAAATGGTACAGGGCAATTCAGAAAAGATTGAAAAAATTGGGGATAAAAGTGTAAAAATAGAATATCGTACAGTACGAGATTCAGACGCATTTACAGCGGTTGGAACAGATGTTGATTCGGGAATAAAGATTGAATTTGACAGAGCTTCCGGAGCTTGTAAAAAAATGAGTACCGGAGAGTATTGTTACGGTTTTAAAATCACATGCGGTCAGGCAAAATATATTGTAAATATTGAACCATGGACCGGAAAGGTTTCGATTCAATAGCGGGGAGTAATTATTATGAGATTTAAACGCGAAAATAAAGGTTTTTCATTAGTTGAATTAATAGTTGTAATTGCGATTTTTTCCGTGGTTGGAGTCGTAGTGGGAGGTTTCCTTTTAGCTGCGAGCCGTTCTTATTCCATCAATGCTAATGAATTGAACTTACAGGATGAAGCTCAGCTTGTAGCCAATCAGGTCCAGGAAATGATTTTGGACACTGCATATGGTATTTCATATCAGTATGTGGTAACAGATGATACAGGTGCACAGCTTGTTAATTATATGGAAAATGATACAGCCACTTTGCCGGCAGGGGATTTGTCGCAAAAGGATGTATATATATACGGAAAAGACCAGTATTATCATATTTTCTGGGACAAAGAAAAGGCTGAATTATATCTCAAGGAATATGAGAAAAATGCTTCGGGTGACTATGTGCTTGTAACAGGTATGCCGAATGAAGGTGTATTATTGGGCGAATTTGTTTCAGAGTTCAAGGTAGACTTGTCAAAGGTGGCAAGTGACCGTCTGGTCTCTTTTAATATTTTATTTGCCAAAGCAGGGACAAACAGGGAATATTATGTTACAAAAACGGTTTCTTTAAGAAACAATGTTTTAACCAATAAACCTGCTGAAGAAGTATATAATGCGGCAGGGGTTGAATTCCAGCCGGGAGCAGATGGTATGACTGTATCTCCGGAAACTACGGTTACACTATGGCCGGGTGAAACACAGCAGTACAAAGTAACACTTACCTGTTCAAGAGGTGGTGTTCCGAGTCAGAATGCGTCATGGATTGTAGCATCAACAGATGCAGCTCATATGGATTTGAATGAAGAGACAAAAATGAATGCCGGCAATCTTTTGAGCGTTGGTGTAAATGAAGAAAGTAGTTCATTGGCGTTGTATTTATCGGCGCAGGGCTATGACTTTGATGCAAATACAACAAAAACGTTATATCCGAACAAATATCCATTGGAAGTTAGCGTAAGACAGATTCGTAATTTGAAAATTGTAGAAAATCAATTTGAAGGTTCAAGTGTTTCAATTTCACCAATGGGTACATATAAAATAAAAGTACAGATGGAGGGTGAGAATCTTCCAAGTAATGTAACTGATGCCGGTGGAATTGTTGCACAGTTTACTGCAGGTGGTGCCTACGCAACTATCGCAGATATGACAGTTGATGGGTTAACTGCTACATTTTCAATTCAGATAGGACGGAATATACCTGAAAATGCTGAAATTGGTTTATCATTTAAACCGGCCAGAGATGGATTTACGGATATTCATATAGAAACACCGGTTTATAAAATAAATAATTCAACTGCAGAAGTATTGCATGTTTATAATGGGGATACCAGTGCGGAATGGTTACGACTTGGCACTGCAACCACAAAAGTGGAATTTGTAAATAGCGATACGGAAGAAAACTATTGTAATCAGGACGGAACTTTAAAAGATAACTACTCTATCAGATATAATTATAGACTGTATGACAGTAACTATAATTTAGTGGGAACAGCGAAAAGTACAACGGGAACAAATCAGTCATTGGTATTGATAGATGAGTTCCAATCTGTCACACATAGTTCTGTATATGAAGCAGCTGCAAAGTTGTCTGATAAAGTATTTTTACAGTCAGGTACAGTGGTTGTAAGTGCAGAATTATTGTATAACACAGCAGGTGAAACAGTAGTTTCCGGTTGTAGTGATAATTTAACTTATTTTATTCCGGAGGCAACTATCAGCTTTAAGAGAGCTGATGCAGATGCGGGAAAAAGCAATATGAAATCTTATATTACGAGTAAGGCAAATGTTGCACCGATATATATCAGTTTTACAAGCGGATTTGCAAGCGAAGGTTATCGCATTGCACTGGATAATGCGGTTTGCACAGGTACAGAATTTGGTAATGTTAATGCCGGGTTAAGTGACCTTAATAAAAATAGGGTTGCGGTAGTTGGGAAAAGTGATGCACAGTATAAATTAAGTGCCAACAATACAATTAATTTTACATACGGCGGCTTAAATAATACGGTAAGCATCGTATTAGCAAGTTCAAATGTGATAGGAACAGATTACTATGTGCCGTTAAACAAAGATGAATGGACAAAAATATCTACGGCGACATCAGGAACAGATACAACAGAACGGTATGTTTATTATATAGATGACAGTCATAGAATGAATATTGTCTACTTAAATGATCAGTTTAGTGAAGCAAAATTCTATTCATTACAGAATTTGAACTGGATAGAAACAGAGTATACAATGAACAAGATAAATAAAACTTGGGATTTGACTACACCTTAATCAAAATGAATCTTAAACAGGAACAAATTTAAGATGACCGGAGGTCTAAAACCTTATGAAGAAAAATATTTTTAAGAAATTAATAGGGAAAAAGAGTACTGGTATTATCATTACGATTTTAACACTCGTAATTGCTTTTGGTACGATTTTTACAGTGTCTAATTTGACACTTGCAGCAGATTCATTACCCGGAATCGTTAATATCCGTAATGATATGGCAAACTCGGGAAGTGCATATAGAGTTCTGGAAATTGTTCCTGATTTGGAAGTAGCAGAGTTTGGTTTCCTTGTAGGGGGAGAAGAACCATTGGATGTAGCCACCTTGTATGATAGTACGACAGGGGACTGGATTACATGGCAGGAACATCTTACCAAATATACGGAAACTATGAATGAAGCAACACGTCGTGATTATTTGAACACACTTGTTGCAAATAATTCGGCATACATCCATGTTGGAGACTCACCATCCCCGGATAAGCCAATGTGGTATAAGACATATACGGAAACAGGTGTAACGCCGGAAACAGCAGAGAATGTTCTGTATGGCGGAAATACGCCGGTATATGGATGGCTAATATCGGATGATTCAAGAGGAATCGGTTGGAATGCCAAACTTACTAGAATTGATGGTAAAACTTATGACGAGTTAGTAGCAGACACAACACCATATTACATTGTGGATACAGTAAAAGCTGACGCGGAAGTTGCACTTACAGAAGCGGATGTTACAGGTTCTCTTTATCCGGATCATTTTTACACATATAAAAGAGATATAAGTGGTTTGTTTTATGTACCATCAGTTACATTTGGTGAATTAAAGGCGGATTATGCAGATGGCGGTCTCGTTGATACAGGAGATGAGACTGAGGATTTTTCTGATTACTATATTTTAAAATTTAAGATGTTAACAGAATCAGATTATACTGCTACATCAGGTCCGGTAGTATATAAAGCATCAGATTTTGTGTATTTAGATACAGGTGCTCCATACGTTATTCCTGAACAGAACACAAAAGGTCATAATCTGACAAAGCCATCTGATAATGTCTATTATCAGGGTGGTCTTTACTCAAATGAATTATTTAAGAAAAATACACTTAACATTGAGGCGGCAGATGTTGCCAACTATGATATAGATGTTCAAACTGTAACTGCAGGTACACTTAATGCAATGAGTAGAGATGATTTGATTGCATATTTAGGTACAATTGATTTTATTTATTTAAATGCAGGTGATAGTACTTATCAGTATGTATACGATAACGATTCTTTAGATTTAGATACAGAAGCAGTTGAACTGATTTTTGAAAAAATTTGTAATGAAAAGACACCTTGTATTGTAGATTATTATCTTAAGGAATTAGGTACTATTTACGCAAGCGTATCAAATACAAAGGCTTATGCCCTTGGTTGTATGCTTATGCAGGATGACTACAGAGGTATTCTCTCGAATGGAGAGTTTACTACAGATATTGAAGTTGGAAGCACTGCAGTAGCGACATGGAGTTCCAATATCAGTAATATCAACAGTTATAATTTTGTGAATGGTAACGTAATGGTTATTAATTCAACTGTTAATAAACTTACAGCTGGCTATTATAAAGATGCTTATAATTCAACTGTTGTAGCGGAAGCTTATCAGGCGGTTTTGGATGAAATTAATTTAGAAAACCTATACAGAGCAGCTGACCAGACAACAGGTTATGCGCCGCTCAGCACAGATATTTACAAGGCGACAGTAGTTCGTTACATTATGAACTATGTATCTGCTCGTTCTATTGAAGCAAAGACAGCTATTGAGGTATTGGAAATCCAGCCGGCCAACATTAGGTATCCGGAGAACAGCGAAAAGAACGGTGCGGTTGCAGAAACAGAGTTAACACCATCCAGAGTCAGAAAATGGCTTGGAGTTGGTAGCAATGTCAGTGTTAATATTACTACGATGAATACAATGGAGTTTATCGGAACTATCGAAGATTTGAATTCCGAGTATGACTTAATTTATATTGGTGCGGATATTTATGGTTTGCCAAGAGTTAATAATAAAACGAACTATTATGAAATTACAAATAATAGTCATCCCAAATATACAACATCAACTTATCCATCTATGGATGGGTTAATATACTCTAATGTTGGTGGATTAGTGCCTGTTAATTCCCAGTTTGCAGGACACTTGGAATCTGACTGGAAAACAAAATATACGAAAGTTTATAATTTCGTATTAGCAAGATACAGTGGAAATGATATTACTGCGGATAAGCATAACGCATTAGTGGATTATGTAAAGGGAACATATCCGGTTGTATTTTCAGATAAGTTATGTACGAATACTACAACACCTAATAGTTCGACAGTAGATAACTGTTCGTATTTGTATTCTTTTATGGAACAGCATTTGAAAGATGCCAATGTTTTCAAAGCAAGTGAAATTGAAAATGGTGACAATGCAAATTTCAAATTCTATGCAAACAGAGGTAAGTTAAATATTGGTACGAAAGTGGTTGCAAGCGAAGAGTCCTCTGTAACAGGCGGAACAGCATTTGTACAGCCGGGCGTTTATCAAGCTACTAATGATACAACGGAAAAACATTTGACATATATTTCAAAAGAAAATAATAAATATTATTTGAAATATAAATTTACAATTACCAACAATGGTGCGGTATTTGATAGTACCAGATACACGGCGGCATTGTACCTGGACAGTAACTCTGATGGTAAATTCTCAGCCGAATATGAAGAGTTGGCAGATATTACACTGACTCATGTAGCAAGTGGTAAAACTGTGAAAAATGGTGAACTTATTGCCGGTGAGCAATACACTTTGTTAAGACAGGTTCCGGAATCCTATAGTGGTGTTTTGACATGGAAGGTAGAAGTAAGTCAGGCGACAAATGAGTATATCAGAGATAGTATTACCGGTTATACCAGATTGGCTGAAACAGAAAAAGCAATCATCAAGGTTTTACAGGTACGTAGAGATGGTGGTTCACCATTAGTATTAGAGGATGCAATCGGTAACTCAAAGGGTGAAGGAAATAATAATACGTTGAGTTCACTTGTGTGGGGTGGTAAATGTAATTATGATGGTGTGACATATCAAGGTATCACCGATGATTTCCAGTTCCATTTTACCACTATGACAAATAAGCAGTTTAATACAGCATATGCAAATAATACACTTAATTTGATGGATTATGATATGCTCGTGCTTGGTTTCTATGACTCTTATGATTTACGATATTCAAGCGAGACGGATATCAATTATGATGCAGTTAATGGTGCGGGTGGTATTAAAGAGTACATTGATAGTGGCAAGAGTGTTCTATTTGCACATGATACCACATCTGTTACGGTTGTCCCGGATTATAAACAGGTTACTGTTGCCGGAAAAAGTGGTAATTTATATACATCAACAAGTGGAACAGGTGCCAACGTATGGGGATATTATCTGAATATGTATATCCGTGATATGGTAGGGCTTGATACTTATGGCATTACATTAACTACTAAAGATGGTATAGATTATAGTCAGGTAAAGAGTGGTACGGATTTAAGTACTACAACCAAAGGTAAGCAACTGATGGCAGCGCTTGAGAACAAACTGGATGAAGAGGGATATTATCAGATTGGACTTAAACCGTTAGCATACCTTCCAAACAGTAATAAAACCAAAACAGTTAAAGAGACCCAAGGATTTGTATATGCATGGATGGACTGGCACTGGAGATACGGAAATGATGTTACTTATCGTGCTACCAGAAGTAAGTACAATACGGACAGAGCAGAACGTGTAAATGAAGGTCAGATTACAACTTACCCGTATTATCTTGATGAAACCATTGATATTACGCGTACACATCATCAGTATTTTACATTGGATTTGAACACAGATGATGATGGCGATGGTGAAACCGACTTGGTAGTATGGTACACTATGGGTGGTAAAGAAGGTGATAATTCGCATCAGGATACGACAGTTTATGCTAATGGGAAAACAGGCTATACCAGTAATGTAAGCAGTACATTTGGTACAAATAATGAGTCTAACTTCGATGATACATCCGAAAAAGATGTAATGAACAATTATTATATTTATAATAAGGGTAACATTACATATACCGGATTTGGTGACTTTGATACAACTGAATGGCGTGATAAAGCGGTTATCGTTGAAGAATGTAAATTGTTTGTTAATACACTTGTAGCAGCTTACAATGCAGCGGTTAAGGAACCACAGGTTATGGTATATGAATCTGAAGACAACTTAACACCAACGACAACATTCTATGAATACGGTGATGTGGATAATGATGTTGCATTCCGTGCAGACTCGCAGAGAATGTATTTCTCCGTAAACGATATGAACGTTATCCGTGGTACAAAGGTTGCATCAGCTGAATATTATGTAGCACTTAAACCGGGCACAATTGCTGCAGGTGCGACAACGTATACAGCGAATGGAGTAACGTATAGTGTTTATACCGATACTTCGGGCACACAATTTATCAAACTTACAGACTTGAAGACATATAATACAAGCAATCAGACGGTTGCTGCCAATGAACTTCAGTGTGGTGTGGTATACTATGTAGATATTCCGACAACTGTATTTGATATTACAGGTGTAGACGGACAGAATGTAAATACATTTATGTTAGCTGCTAAGACTGTACTTAGAAAGACCGGTTCTCTTACAGGTAATGTTACGGAAGTAACAACATCTACAACCTATAATAAAGTGGATTTCGTTCACTTAGAACTGTTCCCACTTGACTAATTAAAAGGTTAATAAGCAAAATGATTAAAGAGTGATAAGACGAAAAGTTTTGTCACTCTTTTGACGTTCGCCGGACATTTCAAAAAAAATATTAAATAATTATAAAATTTATGTGGCTTTTAAAACTACGTTGTGTTATAATGACAACGAGATGAACAAACGGAGGCAAATATGGAAAAGAAAGTAATTACAGTACTGTTCAGTCGTTATCATACATTTATGGCGAATTTTTTACATATAGTAAGCGGTAAAGGATATACACATACATCGCTTGCATTAGATGAAGAGGATGAATATTTTTATAGTTTTAACAGTAAGGGATTTCGAAAAGAATACCCTAAGAAGCATAAAAACAGAAATGAAAAGTGTGTAGGGTATCGTCTTGAAATTTCAAAAGAAGCCTATGACCGGATTAAGGCAGCGATTGAAAAGTTTGAAGAGAAGAAGGATAAATTGTATTATTCGAACTTAGGAATTGTATTTTGCTTTTTCCAGATTCCTTATAAGAAAAAAAATTACTATTTTTGCTCCCAGTTTGTTGTAGAGATGTTGCAGTTGGCAAGTGAAATTAAATTAAAGAAAAAGGCCTCTTTATATATGCCACATCAGTTGCTTCGTGAAATTAAAAAGCAGCTTTGTATCAGAGAAGTGGTATATAATCCGTTATAAAATGGTATTTCAGGAAAGTTCCGATTGTATCGGGACTTTTTTTTTGCTAGAATAAAAATAACTATGAGGAAAGATATAAGTGGGGAGAAAACAGTGAGCAAACAAATACGAGTGACAAAAGTTAAAAAAGAAAATGTAAAAAGCTTTGATTTTTCAAAGAAACCAATCAAACCAACGTTTCTGATGACACTTGCAAAATGGATTATCAGTTGGCCGGACCTTAAAAAGAGAAATTTCAAACTCACAAAGGTAGGAATGGAAGGAGTCACGGGACCATATTTATTGTTGGTTACACATTCCTCTATGGTAGATTTTAATGTTATGCTTAAGGCGACACATCCGAAGAAGGTAAGTAACGTTATGACCTTGGAAGGCTTTAATACTTATACAGAGATTTTGATGCGTCTTCTCGGTGTGCTTGGCACTAGAAAGTTTATTGATGATGTGCATCTTGTAAAGAATATGAAATATTGTGTAGATAAGCTTGGAACGATTTTTGTTTTGTTTCCGGAAGCGAGATATTCTCTGGATGGATGTACTTCGTATATTCCGAAGTCGCTCGGCAAGATGGTAAGACTTCTTAAAATTCCGGTTGTGGTCCTTAAAATTCACGGAAATTTTGTTACTTGTCCGCAGTGGAATAAAATAAATAAAAAAACATATGTAGAGGCTGAAATGAAAATGATAATTTCGGCGGAGGAAGCAAAGCAGCTTGCACCGGATAAAATCAATGAGATTATCAGGGAAAGTTTTGTTTATGATGATTTTAAATGGCAGTATGATAATAAACTTAAGATTACGCATCCAAAGAGAGCCAATGGATTACATGCACTTTTGTATAAATGTCCGGCGTGTATGTCTGAAGGACAGACGGACTCTGAAGGAACAAGACTTTGGTGTAATGCCTGTAACAAGGCTTGGCAGATGGATGAGTACGGAAGATTACATACCGAAAGCGGAGAAACAGAATTTTCGCATATTCCGGACTGGAGTAACTGGGAAAGAGAATGTGTCAGAAAAGAAATTGAAGACGGGACCTACTATTTTGAAGATGATGTGCGCATAGAAACTTTGCCGGGGGCTCTTAAGTTTTATAAGCAGGGAATGGGAAAACTGATTCAGACGCCTACGGAAACAAGAATTGAATGTAACTATTACGGAGAGCCATATGTGCTTGTAAAAAGTGCAGTCAGTCTTGAAAGTATGCATATCGAATATGATTATTTGGGACGCGGGGACTGTGTGGATATTTCCATTCCGGATGACAGTTTCTGGTGCTATTTATCAAAGAGGGATGCGATTACGAAGTTGTCTTTTGCAACGGAGGAAATGTATAAAGCAGCCGCAAAAAAAGAAAAATAATTAAAGGTGGATTATGACAAAGAAAGTATTTGGCTTTTTTATGATAATTTCCATATTGGTTTTGATAGGATTGGGTGTCTGGTACTATGTGGACTGGCGGGAAAACGCCGAAATAGATTTGCCCATTGTAGTTCCAAATGTTCCCTCTGATTCGGAAGGAGATGAAGGGGATGAGGGCGAGACAAACGTAGGACAAGAAGCGGAGACTGTGACTTATAAAGAGGATGTGTACAGTGTACATCTGTGCGATGGTTACAGTGACGGGACCTTTGCAATCCGTAATATTAAGCTCGGAATGACTTTCAGACAGGTTGTAAATTATGAGCTGAAAAATATCGGTGTTTATGTAGAGGATAAAGAGTATGATAAGAGTACTTTTTATGCAATGACATCGGAGGATGGGCAAGGTAGAGATTTGCTTCCTGTAAAGGAAAGAGCCCTTCTTGGTAATGCATGTGAAATTGTGTACAATTTCTCATCCGATATTACAGTGGAAGAACCGGAAGAATATCCGTATCTGGAATCCGTACAGTTCCATTTTGTGGAAAATACCAAAGGAGCAGACCCTGAAAAGGAAATCGAAAAAGCATTCTCAACCTGCTTTGGAAAACCGGTGGTTGAAACCGAAGGAAGTTACTCGGTTTCGGTATTTAAGGGAACAAAAGATAAGGTCACAATGTTTTATGAATACATAGAAGATAAGGAAGATTTCAATTTAAGATATATTTTATGGGAAAAGTTTGAAGAATAGAATAATATGCTTTTCTAACTTTTGGTTTTGTGGTAAAATATATAAGAATTTGTAATAGTATTATAGCAGAAGCAAATTCAGGGTATAAGGAGGCAAGGCAGGTGCAAGCAGAGAGCAACGAAAAAACATCGCCTGGTGGAATGAGCCCGGAACGTAGAAAACGTATTCAACGACTGAAAAAAATGATTGTCACGACAATAATTATGGCAATTTTACTTCCTACGGTGCTATGTATCTTTTTAGGAATACAGCTCTTTAGGGTGTCAAAGGAACTTGAGTTGTTGAAAGAACAAAATGCTATAATCAGTACCAACAATGCAGAAACACAGGATATGCCCGTAGATTCAAAGCAGCCGGAGACGGAAGCGGATGAAGAGATTGTTGAAGAAAAGGATACTGTGTCGGAACCGTCCGTTATGACCAGAAAGGTTTATTTGACCTTTGATGACGGACCAAGTATTTATACGGACGATATTTTGGATATTTTATCTTTATATGGTGTGAAAGCAACATTTTTTGTGGTAGGCACACAAGAGGAAGAATATTTACCGATGTATAAAAGAATTGTGGAGGAAGGTCATTCTATTGGAATGCATTCCTATAGTCATAAGTATACGGAAATTTATGAGTCACTTGAAAGTTTCAAGACAGA
Organism: uncultured Lachnospiraceae bacterium; assembly: GCA_964567585.1. Taxonomy (GTDB): domain Bacteria; phylum Bacillota; class Clostridia; order Lachnospirales; family Lachnospiraceae; genus CALZKI01. The sequence continues at coordinate 24,672 of CAZMND010000005.1, read as the reverse complement.
TGTTGGGAAAATCAGAAGCCTTATAAAGGATGAGACAGGTGTTGAATGTTCGTTATATCGTTTTCCGGGTGGAAGTAGTAATTCCATAGGAAAAAAGCATATACAGGAATACATTGCATATCTGGACGAAGAAGGGATTATTTATTATGACTGGAATATTTCTTCGGGAGATGCCACAGGTGTTCCGGTGAGTGTGGATGATATAGTGAAAAACAGCACTTTGGAACTGGAAAAATATAACAGTGCATATATTTTACTTCATGATAGTTCCACGAAGAAAAATACAGTGGAAGCGTTGCCTAAAATCATTGAGTGGGTACAGGCAATGGATAATACGGAAATTGTACCGATTACTGAGAGCTCAGTACCGGTTCAACAGATTATAAAGGAATAATATAAATATTAAACGGAGGAGTATAAATGGGATTCTTTTCAGATTTAAAAGAAGACTTGTCACAGGCAGTTAATGAGTTAATGCCGGATGATAAGGAAGTAACAGAAGAAACCACGGAAACTGTAGATGCTACAGAAGAAGCGGCGGATGTATCAAATGAAGAGGTTACAGAAGAAGTAGCCGGTGAAGAAGCTGCAGAAAAGGAAGAAGAAAGCGAAGAAGCTGAAGATGAATTTACTGCACAATTAGAAGAAATGTTAAGCAAGATGGAAGAAGAAAAAGTCGAAGAAGCCAAAGAAGAAGTGAACGACGAATTGATGAATGAATTGCTTGATACAATTGCAGTTAGTGAACCTGTTAAAGAGACAAGAGGAGAAAGAAAGATGGATAGCACATTTTCATATAATGACGAAGTAGAAGATGAAACTTCAGTGATTACAAAAGGTATGGTAATCACAGGTGATATCGTATCAAAAGGATCAGTAGATGTTTTAGGTGGCATCAATGGTAATATTGATGTTTTGGGTAAATTGAACGTTACAGGTTCCATCAACGGAAATTCCAAAGCAGCAGAAGTGTTTGCTGACAATGCGAAAATCGTTGGTGAAGTTGTCAGTGACGGTTCTGTAAAAATCGGTCAGAGTTCCGTAATTATCGGTAACATTACAGCTACAAGCGCGGTAGTTGCAGGTGCCGTAAAAGGTGATATCGATGTTCAGGGACCTGTTATTTTGGATGCTTCTGCAATCGTTATGGGTAATATTAAATCCAAATCTGTACAGATTAATAACGGTGCGGTTATCGAAGGTATGTGTTCACAGTGCTACGCAGATGTAAGCCCAACATCATTCTTCGAAGTATTCAAAGACGGTAAAAAATAAATAAAGGACATAAAACATATGAAGAGAGTTTTATTAAAATTAAGCGGTGAAGCGTTGGCCGGTGAAAAGAAAACCGGATTTGATGAGGCTACTGTAAAAGAGGTGGCTTATCAGGTAAAACAGCTTGTAGATGATGGTGTAGAGGTTGGTATCGTAATCGGTGGCGGTAACTTCTGGAGAGGTCGTTCCAGCGAAAACATTGACAGAACAAAGGCAGACCAGATTGGTATGCTTGCTACAATTATGAACTGTATTTATGTATCGGAAATTTTCCGTTCTGAGGGTATGCAGACCAATATTTTGACACCATTTGAGTGCGGTTCCTTTACGAAGCTTTTTTCAAAGGACAGAGCCAACAAATATTTTGCAAAAGGTATGGTGGTATTTTTTGCAGGCGGAACAGGACACCCATATTTTTCAACAGATACAGGTGTTGTACTTAGAGCAATCGAAGTGGACGCAGATGTTATTTTACTTGCAAAGGCAATTGATGGGGTATACGATGATGACCCAAGAACAAATCCGGATGCAAAGAAATATGACAGTGTTTCCATTGATGAGGTTATTGAGAAGAATTTACAGGTTGTAGATATGACAGCCTCCATTTTGGCTAGGGATAACAAGATGCCGATGTGGGTATTCGGTCTTAATGAAACAAACAGCATTGTAAACACAATGAAGGGCGAATTTAACGGAACAAAAGTAACGGTATAAAGAAAGGATAATGAGTATGGACGCAAGACTTCAAGTATATAATGACAAAATGGTAAAAGCAGTAGATCACCTTGCATTTGATTTTTCAACAATCAGGGCAGGAAGAGCAAATCCGCACGTTCTTGATAAAATCAGAGTAGATTATTACGGAACACCTACACCAATCCAGCAGGTTGGTAACGTAACAGTTCCGGAACCAAGAATGATTCAGATTGCACCTTGGGAAAAGAGCTTAATCAAAGATATTGAAAAAGCAATTATGACTTCAGATGTAGGTATCACACCTTCAAATGATGGTTCGGTTATCAGATTGGTATTCCCTGAATTAACAGAAGAACGAAGAAAAGATTTAGTAAAAGACGTTAAGAAAAAAGGGGAAGAAGGTAAAGTTGCTATCAGAAACATTCGTCGTGATGGTAACGATGCTTTCAAGAAATTGGCAAAAACAGAAGTATCTGAAGATGAAATCAAACAGTTAGAAGATGAATTACAGAAATTGACAGACAAATTTGTAAAAGAAATCGACAAACTGGTTGATGAAAAATCAAAAGAAATTTTGACTGTATAATAAAGTACAGAACGCCTGCCTTTAATCAAGCAGATTATGGGCAGGCTTTTATCGATTTTTTAAGAAAATCTTATGTGGGATTATAAGAGGTAGTAAGTATGAATATTCCAAAGCATATTGCGATTATTTTAGATGGAAACGGTCGTTGGGCAAAGGCGAAAGGGCTTCCAAGAAAATATGGTCATATAGAAGGTGCGAAGACGGTAGAGGTTATTTGTGAAGAAGCATACAAGATGGGCGTTCAGTATTTGACGGTGTATGCCTTTTCCACGGAGAACTGGAATCGTCCGAAGGATGAAGTGGAGGCTTTAATGACACTTCTTCGGAACTATATGAAAACCTGCCTGAAAACAGCGGAGAAAAACAGAATGTGTGTCCGTGTTTTAGGAGATAAAACGGGACTTGATGACGATATAAGAAACCGTATTGATGAACTGGAGAAGGCCACGGTAAATAACGATGGTCTGCATTTCCAGATTGCTTTAAACTACGGCGGAAGAGATGAAATCGTGCGCGCTGCGAAATCTATTGCAGAAAAAGTGAAAAGCGGAGAAATTAAACCGGAAGAAATTACGGAAGATATGATTTCAAATAGTCTTGATACGAAAGGAATTCCGGAACCGGATTTGCTTATCAGAACATGTAATGAGCAGAGAATTTCAAACTTTTTATTGTGGCAGTTAGCTTATACGGAGCTTTATTTTTCGTCGGTGGCTTGGCCTGATTTTTCAAAAGAAGAACTCACAAAGGCGATAGAAGCATACAACATGCGGGATAGAAAGTATGGCCTTGTGAAGGAGGACTAGGATGTTTGTAACAAGATTAATAAGTGGTATTGTATTAGTTTTAATTGAATTGGTTACGTTGTATTTTTCGGGAATACCGTTGGCAGCATTTTTGTTGTTTATTTCCCTTGTGGGATATTTGGAAATTACAAAAACAATGCAGGTTCGAAAAGGGTCAGAGAAGATAAATGCCTTTGAAATGATTGGTCTTATCGGAACAGTAGCATATTATCTGGTGATGTATTTTACGGGCTTTAATTCTTATCTTGTTTTGGCTTCTATGGCAACGTTCTTAATTATGATGTCAACCTATGTGTTTGGATTTTCTAAGTTCCACGCTTCGCAGGTAGCACCGGCGGTTATGGCGTTTGTTTATGTTCCTGTATGTTTGTCCTTTATTTATGCAACGAGAGAATTAGAATTTGGTATTTATTTAGTGTGGCTCATTTTGATTTGTTCATGGGGGTGTGATACCTGTGCTTATTGCGTAGGTGTGTTGTTTGGCAAGCATAAAATGGCACCGGTACTTAGTCCTAAAAAATCCATTGAAGGTGCTGTGGGCGGAGTAGTAGGAGCGGCCGGAATTGGCGCATTGTTTGGATGGTTTGTTAATTCGAGAGTGGATTCTGCTGTGAATTTTATTATTCTGTTTGCGATTATCAGCGCAGTGGGTGCACTGATTTCCATGGTGGGAGATTTGGCAGCTTCGGCCATCAAACGTAACTTTGATGTAAAGGACTACGGAAAACTGATTCCGGGTCATGGCGGTGTAATGGATAGATTTGACAGTGTGATTTTTGCATCTCCGATTATCTATTTTCTTGCCAAGATGTTTATTTAGGAGTGAATGGGTTAAATGAACAAGATAGTGCTTTTGGGGTCTACAGGTTCCATTGGAACCCAGACTCTTGAGATTGTAAGAAATTATTCAGATGATTTGCAGGTGCTGGCTTTAGCAGCGGGAAGTAATGTTTCACTAATGGAAAAGCAAATCAGGGAATTTATGCCAAAGAAGGCGGTTATGTGGTCAGATGCGGCCGCAAAAGACTTGAAAGAAAAAGTGGCAGACTTAAGAGTGGAAGTTTTATCCGGTATGGAGGGACTTTTGGATATCGTTACTATGGAAGAAGCTGATACGGTTGTTACAGCCATTGTAGGTATGATTGGTATCCGGCCCACAATTGCAGCCATTGAAAGCGGAAAAACAATTGCCCTTGCCAATAAGGAAACCCTTGTAACGGCAGGTCATATCATTATGCCGCTGGCAAAGGAAAAGGGTGTTAAGATTTTACCTGTGGACAGTGAACACAGTGCAATTTTCCAGTCTATGAACGGGGAAAAGAAGGAGCAGGTTGAAAAGATTTTACTGACTGCTTCAGGGGGGCCGTTCCGTGGCAAAAAGACAGAAGATTTGTTAAATATTCAGGTGGAGGATGCCTTAAAGCATCCGAACTGGTCTATGGGAAGAAAAATCACCATTGATTCGGCTACCTTAGTAAATAAAGGGCTTGAAGTGATTGAAGCGAAATGGCTTTTTGATGTTTCTTTGGATCAGATTCAGGTGGTGGTACACCCGCAGAGTATTATTCATTCCATGGTACAGTACAAGGACGGCGGTATTATTGCGCAGCTTGGTACACCGGATATGAAGTTGCCGATTCAGTATGCTCTTTTTTATCCTGACAGACGTGATTTGCCGGGGAAAAAACTGGATTTCTATGAACTTAGTCAGATGACCTTTGAAAAGCCGGATATGGATACCTTCTATGGCTTAAGACTGGCATTTGAGGCGGCAAAAATGGGCGGCAGTATGACGACGGTTTATAATGCGGCAAATGAAAAGGCGGTCAGCTTGTTTTTGGATAGGAAGATTAAGTTCTTACAGATTCCGGAATTGATAAACAGAGCAATGAATAATCACAAAATTATAGCAAACCCTAACGTTGATGAGATTTTATCTGCGGAATCGGAAGCATATGATTATATAAATACTTTGATATAAGAAAGGCATAAAATGAATACAGTAATCTCGATTTTGATTTTTATGATTATGTTTACTGTAGTAGTGGCATCCCATGAATTCGGACATTTTCTTTTGGCAAAGCTGAACGGAATTACCGTTGTGGAATTTTCCATCGGTATGGGACCGACACTGTTACATTTTACAAAAGGCGGAACCAAATATGCATTGAAGCTGTTGCCAATTGGCGGCGCATGTATGTTTGAAGGCGAAAACGGATTGGAAGACAAAGAGGATGAAGAGGGGAAACCGAAGGAGATTCCGGAAGGCTCGTTTATGAAGGCGGGAGTTTGGAAGAGGATTGCAACGGTAGTTGCAGGACCGGTTTTTAACTTTATTTTAGCATTTATTTTTTCTTTAATTATTGTAGGATTTTGCGGTTCGGATAAACCGGTTATTCAGGGGATTATGGAAGGTTATCCTGCCGATGAGGCCGGAATTGAAGCCGGGGATCTGATTACAAAGGTTGGAAATGAAAAGATTCATCTGTATCGTCAGGTAAGCTTGATTTCGGCTATCAACAAAGGGGAAAGTATGGAAATTGAATATGTCCGTGACGGTGAAAAATATCGTACAGTGATTGTTCCAAAGTTTGATGAAGAAGCCGGAAGATACTATATAGGTATTTTAGGCGCCGGTGAATTGATTGAATGTAAGGGAGGAAATCTTTTCAAATATGCCTTTTATGAGATGGAGTACTGGTTTGGTTATACCTTCAAATGTTTGAAAATGCTCGTAGGTGGTCAGCTTACTAAGGATGATGTGGCCGGACCTGTGGGAATGACACAGCAGATTGGGGAAACCTATGAGGCAGTCAAACCTTACGGATTTTCAAGTGTATTATTTACAATGATGGAATTTGCAACTCTGATTTCGGTGAACTTAGGTATCTTGAATCTATTGCCGATTCCGGCACTGGATGGCGGAAGACTTTTGTTTATGCTGATTGAAGTAGTAAGAGGAAAGCCGATTCCACCGGAAAAAGAAGGCGTTGTTCATCTGATTGGTATGGCGGCGTTGTTCCTTTTAATGATTTTTGTTTTATTTAATGATGTTATGAGATTGTTTCAGTAGGAAATGAACGATATATTAAATGTAGAGAGAAGGTTTGTTTGGAAGGAGAGTTATGAAAAAAATCCTGTCTGGACAAATAGTTTTTAGAGGTTTGTTAATTGCACTGGTATTTTTTATCTGGGGGATAAAGATACCGGGGCTCAAAATGGAATCGCTTTTTTGCTACACGAGAGATGTGTATGGCAATAAGGCACTGATAAAAGATAATGGAGAAGTCTTTGTAGAAGATATTTTTGTTATGGAAATCCCAATGGATGTATGGGATACTGAGGAAAACGTTACAATTACGGTTATTTTAGAGTATGAAAATGGAAACCGTAAAATGAAAAAAATGCATCTCTATGAAAAAAACACATAAAAATTGCCTACTGTCCCGGACGGTAGGCTTTTATGTCCGTAAAATGGGCTATATCAATCTGTATAATTGATTTTAAGGAGGAATGAAAGATGTATAGAGACAATACAAAAGTAATACATATCGGTAATCGTGTGATAGGTGGCGGAAATCCGATTTTAATTCAGTCTATGACGAATACAAGAACGGAAGATGTGAAAAAGACAGTTGAGCAAATCCGCGCTCTTGAAAATGCAGGTTGTGAAATCGTACGTTGCACCATTCCGACCTTAGAGGCGGCGAAGGCAATTGCTGAAATTAAGAAAGAAGTCAGCATTCCGATTGTAGGGGACATCCATTTTGATTATAAAATGGCCATTGCAGCTATGGAAAACGGTGTTGATAAAATCAGAATCAATCCGGGTAACATTGGCGGGCCGGAAAATGTGAAAGCTGTCGTGGACGTGGCAAGGGAGAGAAATATTCCGATTCGTGTCGGTGTAAACAGCGGTTCGTTGGAGAAAAATCTTGTAGAAAAATATAATGGTGTAACTGCCGAGGGTATTGTGGAAAGTGCACTTGATAAAGTGAAGATGATTGAGGATTTGGGTTATGAGAATCTGGTTATCAGTATCAAATCTTCGGATGTTTTAATGTGCGTAAAGGCGCATGAATTATTGGTAAAAGAAACAAACTATCCTTTGCATGTGGGAATTACGGAATCAGGTACACTGACAAGCGGTAATATTAAGTCTGCGCTTGGGCTTGGACTGATCTTACATCAGGGAATCGGTGATACCATCCGTGTGTCTTTAACAGGCGATCCTGTGGAAGAAATTAAGTCTGCAAAGCTGATTCTGCGTACACTTGGCCTTAGAAAAGGTGGTATCGAGGTGGTTAGTTGTCCGACCTGCGGACGTACCAAAATTGATTTAATCGGTCTTGCCAATGAGGTGGAAAAACTGGTTGCAAACTACGATTTAGATATCAAGGTTGCCGTAATGGGCTGTGTGGTAAACGGTCCCGGCGAAGCAAAAGAAGCAGATATCGGAATTGCCGGAGGAATCGGAGAAGGCCTTTTGATTAAGAAGGGAGAAATCGTGAAGAAGATTCCGGAACAGGAATTATTGGCGACATTAAAATACGAATTGGATAATTGGAAGGAATAGTGATATAGCTATGTCAAAACCGTTTTTTAGTGTGTTTACAACACTAAAATTGAATAAAAATTTATATACCTTAATGGAACAAATGACTGTAGAGAGAGTTTCCGCCACAAAAAGCGGAAACTATCTTCGCATTTATATACATGGCGAGCATTTGATTGCAAAGGAAAAAATTGTAGAAGTAGAAAATGAAATTGCCAATCAGCTTTTTCATTTAAAGGGAACGGTTGTCAAGATTTATGATACATACAACCTTAGTAAGCAGTACACTCTGAAAAATCTTTTTGCAGAGTATTTCGACAGCATTTTGTGGGAATTCAAGGAATATAACCATATCCATTATTTACTTTTGAAAAGAGCAGATATTAAGTTTTTGTCTGATTACAAAATGGCATTAATCGTGGAAGATACGGAATTGAATAAAGATGCCCAAAAAGAGGTTGTACGTATTTTGGACAAGATTATTCACGATAGATGCGGTCTTCCTATTGAAATAGAAGTGGACTATAAGGAGCCACAGACAAGCCGCTATGCCAAAGAGTCCCAGATTAAGGTGGAAAAACAGGTAAGCGATATTTTAAGCCGAATTGATACTTCGAAACAGGATGAGGAAGAGGGTGTACCTTCAGAACCGGCTGTACAAAATACAAAGATGGATGCGAAGGAGCAGAGTGCGGACAATAAGGCAATTAAAAACGATAAACAGTCAAAGGGTGGCAAAACTTTTGACAATAAACAATCGGAATACAGACGCGCACCGAAAAAATCAGATAATCCGGATGTTATCTACGGCAAAGATTTTGATGATGAATTTATCAAAATTGAGGAAATTGACGGAGAAATCGGACAGGTATGTATCAGGGGTAAAATTACCAGATTGGAATTACGTTCTATCCGAGGTGAACGTACAATTATCAGTTTTGATATTACGGATTTTACGGATACGATTACAGCAAAGCTTTTTATGCGTGATGACCAGCTTGAGGATGTAACAGAACATCTGAAAGAAAAGGCGTTCATCAAGTTAAAAGGTGTTGCGGCAATGGATACTTATGATAAGGAAATTGCAATTTCTTCGATTATGGGTATCAAAAAAGGTGTGGACTTCACAGTTCCAAGGTCAGATAACAGTGCCTATAAACGTGTGGAGTTGCATTGTCATACCAAGATGAGTGATTCGGATGGTGTTTCCGAAGCCAAGGATATTGTAAAGCGGGCGTATAAATGGGGACATCCGGCCATTGCCATTACGGACCACGGTGTCAGTCAGGCTTTTCCGGATGCGAATCATGTCTGGGAAGATTTGTGGAAGGAAGAAGCAAAAAAACGTAAAGAGAATGGCGACGAAAATCCTGACAAGCAGGACTTTTTCAAGGTGATTTACGGCTGTGAAATCTATCTGGTGGATGACACCAATGAGATTGCAACCGGTGATGTATCAAAGGATTTGCAGCAAGAATACGTTGTATTTGATATCGAAACTACCGGTTTTTCGCCGGTGAAAAACCGTATTATAGAAATCGGGGCAGTCAAGGTAAAGGGCGGAGAAATTGTTGACCGTTTTTCGACCTTTGTAAATCCAAAAACTCCGATTCCTTTTGAAATTGAAAAATTGACGGGAATCCGAGATGATATGGTGTTGGAGTCACCGGTTATTGAAGAAGTTTTACCACAGTTTTTGGAATTTTGTGCTGATGCGGTGTTGGTTGCACACAACGCAAATTTTGATATGAGTTTTATCAAAGAAAATGCAAGACGTCTTAATATTCCAAAGGAATTTACTTATGTGGATACCGTTGGTATTGCCAGAATGCTGCTTCCAAATCAGGCAAAGCATACATTAGATGCGGTAGCAAAGACACTTGGAATTCCTCTGGAAAATCATCACAGGGCAGTGGATGATGCCGAGGCAACGGCGCAGATTTTTGTGAAATTTATTCCAATGCTGGAAAAGGAAGGCGCCAAAACATTAAAGGACGTCAACAGACTGGGAGCTTCCAGTGTGGAATCTGTCAGAAGATTGCCTTCCTACCACTGTATTGTGCTGGCAAAAAATAATGTGGGACGTGTGAATTTGTACAGACTTATTTCAGAGTCACATATTAATTATTTCCAGAGAAGGCCGAAGGTACCAAAAACACTTCTTAACAAGTACAGGGAAGGTCTGATTATAGGTAGTGCCTGCGAAGCCGGTGAACTTTACAGGGCTTTATTGGAAGGAAAATCGGATGCTCAAATCGCAAGGTTGGTGAATTTCTATGATTATCTGGAAATCCAGCCGGTGGGAAACAATCAGTTTATGATTGCTTCCGAAAAATTGCCGCAAATTGAAAGTGAAGAAGATATTAGAAATATTAACAGGGAAATTGTAAAACTGGGTGAGCAGTTTAAAAAGCCTGTTGTGGCCACCTGTGATGTGCATTTTCTGGACCCAGAGGATGAAATTTACCGCCGTATGATTATGGCAGGAAAAGGGTTTGACGATGCAGACAACCAGGCTCCTTTGTACCTTAGAACGACAGAAGAAATGCTGGAGGAATTTGCATATCTTGGCAGTGATAAGGCGTACGAGGTAGTTATTACAAATACAAATAAAATAGCGGATATGGTTGAGGTTATGAGTCCGGTTCGTCCGGATAAGTGTCCGCCGGTTATTCCGGATTCGGATAAGACATTGACGGATATCTGTTATAACAAGGCACATGAGATGTACGGTAATCCGCTTCCGACCATTGTAAAAGACCGATTGGATAAGGAACTAAATTCCATTATTACCAACGGCTTTGCGGTTATGTACATTATTGCGCAGAAACTGGTGTGGAAGTCGGTGGAAGACGGATATTTGGTTGGTTCGAGAGGTTCGGTTGGATCTTCTTTTGTTGCAACTATGTCCGGTATTACGGAGGTTAATCCGTTAAGTCCGCACTATTATTGTACAAGCTGTTATTATAATGATTTTACATCGGATGAAGTCAGAGCTTATGCCGGAAGAGCAGGCTGTGATATGCCGAATAAAATATGTCCAAAGTGTGGTAAACCACTGAAGAAGGATGGGTTTGATATTCCATTTGAGACTTTCCTTGGATTTAAAGGAGATAAGGAGCCGGATATTGACTTGAACTTTTCGGGTGAATATCAGAGTAAGGCTCATAAATATACGGAAGTTATTTTCGGTGCAGGTCAGACCTACAGAGCCGGTACAATCGGTACACTGGCAGATAAAACTGCTTATGGTCTTGTGAAGAAGTATTATGAAGAACGTGGAATTCATAAACGTGAAAGTGAAGTAAACCGTATTGCCATGGGCTGTACGGGTGTCAGAAGAAGTACAGGACAGCATCCGGGTGGTATTGTAGTATTACCTGTGGGAGAAGAAATCAATACCTTTACACCGGTACAGCATCCGGCGAACGATATGACAACGGATACAATTACAACTCATTACGATTATCATTCCATTGACCATAACCTGTTGAAACTGGATATTCTCGGACACGATGATCCGACGATGATTCGTATGCTTCAGGACTTAACCGGAATTGATCCGACTACCATTGAACTGGATGATCCACAGGTTATGTCACTGTTCCAGAACACATCGGCTCTGGGGATTACACCGGAACAGATAGGTGACTGTCCGGTTGGTTCTCTCGGTATTCCGGAGTTTGGAACAGAATTCGTTATTCAGATGCTTGTGGATACAAAGCCATCTACATTCTCGGATTTAGTAAGAATATCAGGACTTTCCCATGGTACAGACGTATGGCTTGGAAATGCACAGACCTTGATTGCAGAGGAAAAAGCGACGATTGCCACAGCCATCTGTACACGTGACGATATTATGACATATCTGATTAATATGGGGGTGGAAAGTTCTCTTTCCTTTACCATTATGGAAAGCGTGCGTAAAGGAAAAGGTTTGAAGCCGGAATGGGAAGAAGCGATGCTTCAAGCTAATGTACCGGATTGGTACATTTGGTCATGTAAGAAAATTAAATATATGTTCCCGAAAGCACACGCGGCTGCTTACGTTATGATGGCGTGGCGTATTGCATATTGTAAGGTGAATTATCCACTGGCATATTATGCGGCGTTCTTCAGTATCCGTGCTTCAGCATTTTCTTATGAGATTATGTGCAGGGGACAAAGACATCTTGAAAATGTCATAGAAGATTACAAAAAAAGAGCAGATACACTGACAAACAAGGAAAAAGATACATTGAAGGACATGAGAATTGTTCAAGAAATGTATGCAAGAGGGTTTGAGTTTGAGCCTATTGATATTTTTAGGGCGCAGTCCCGTCTTTTTCAGATTGTTGATGGAAAACTTATGCCTTCCTTAAACAGTATTGACGGTCTTGGAGAAAAAGCTGCGGATGCGATTGTGGAAGCGGCTAAAGATGGTCCGTTCTTATCCAAGGATGATTTGCGTATGAGAGCAAAGGTTTCCAAAAGCGTGGTGGATTTGATGGATGAACTGGGACTGTTGGGAGATTTGCCGGAATCTAACCAGATTAGTTTGTTTGACTTTGTATAGCATTATGAGGAAAAAATGAAAAACAAAAAACTGACATTTATAGAAGGACTTATGCTTGTTGCGGGTGCGGGTATGGGAACCGGAATACTTACCATACCGTACGCTGCATCAAAAATAGGGTTATGGGGAACTGTGCTGGCCTTGGGGCTTGCCTATTTGGCCAGTATAATTACATATTTGTTTATTGCAGATTTGACAATACATTCCACGGATTCAACACAGCTTTTAGGTATCCTTAAGCAGCATTTGTTCCGTGGAAAATATGAAAAGGCATTAACGTACACTTTTTTTGCAGTTTTTGTCATTATATTACTGCAGAATCTGATTACATATATTTTGTGTGCGACAAACATTATCAGTGAATTGTTTCATATTCCGGAGAATATGGGAAAACTGATATTTTATGTTTTGGCACTGGGTGTATTGATGTTTGGAATAAAAGGCATCGGTATCGGAGAAAAAATAGCGGTTCCGCTTATTGCAGGTTCCATTCTTTTATTGATTGTTTTATCAGCAGTAAATCCGCAGAAAGAATTGACCTTCGGTTTTGGCAAACCAAGTGTAATAACAGCAGTTTTCGGGCTTTTTATGTTTGCATTTTCCGCTATATTTTCTGTGGTACAGGTTACAAATAACATAGAAAATAAAAAGGATACGAGAAAGGTACTCATCGGAGGGCTGACGATTAATGCATTATTAACTTTTATTTTTACGGTAGTAGCATTAGTTGGCTCCAAGGAAGTTACGGAAGTGGCAATTTTAGGCTTGGCAGATGCAATCGGTAAGCCATGGGTAAAAATTGTTTGTTCGGCATTTGTGTTACTTGCCATGTTTACTTCCTATTGGTCAAGCGGACTTGCTTTTGCGGATGTATTAAAGGATGAATTTCACATAGGAATGCGAAAGGCAGTAGTACTGGGGACTTTCCCGGCGACTATTCTGGCAATTGTATTGCCATTATCCATTTTGGATTATGCACAGATAGGAGCAGGAGCGTTGTCTATTGTGGTGGGATTGATTATTTTACCGGCATATTATAATGCTGTAAAAGATAAGGAAAAAGATTTGCTTCTTGGGAAAATGGCAAAAAGTAAAATACTAATTGGGTTGATAGGAATGAGTACACTTCTTATGGCAATTTCGTCCTTCATACCGATTAATTAAGCAAAAAGTAGGGATAACGATATGAAAATAGCATTGTTGGCACCGGCCGGAGCTATGCACAGATATAATGGAATGTTTCATAAGGGGCTTCATTACGCACCGATAACACTGGCACTTTTGGCAGCGCTTGTTCCGAAAGAATTAAATGCCGAGGTGAGAATATACGATGAAACGGCAGAGGCGATTCCACTTGATTTGGATGCGGATATTGTTGCCATTACCTGTATAACAGGGACCGCTTCCAGATGTTACAAATATGCGGACTATTTCAGGAGCAGGGGACTTACCGTGATTTTAGGTGGTGTTCATCCGTCCCTGATGCCGGATGAGGCGATGGAACATGCGGATAGTATTATTTTGGGCTTGGGCGAAGATACCTTCCCAAGAGCCATAAAGGATGCGGCAAATCAGACTCTTCAAAAAGTCTATTGTCAGGAAGCGTGTACGGATATTGCGAACAGACCGCTTCCAAGAAAAGATTTACTGAAAAAGAAAAAATACATAACACTCAACACGGTGGAAGCTGTCAGAGGCTGTAACCACAGTTGTACTTTCTGTGCCTACCCGGCGGCCTTTGGTAAAAAGGTTTTTAAGCGTCCCGTTGAAGATGTGGTAAATGAAATCAAATCCTTCAAAGGAAAAGAAGTCATTTTCCCGGATGTGAATCTGATTGCGGATGTAAGCTATGCCAAAGAATTATTTACTGCATTAATACCGTTAAAAAAATGGTGGTTCGGACTTACCACGACTGCGGTCGGATATAATGAGGAACTGCTTGATATTTTTGAAAAAAGTGGTTGTAAGGGGCTGCTTATCGGCTTTGAATCCGTAAATCAGGAAACCCAGGAAAATATCCATAAAGGTGTAAATCGTGTAAGTGAATATAAGGAATTGATGGAAAAGTTACATAACCGTGGAATTATGGTTATGGGTTGTTTTGCTTTCGGAAGCGATGAAGATAAAAAAGATGTCTTCAAAAGAACCGTGGATTTGTGTCTGGAAGCCAAAATTGATTTGCCAAGATTTTCCATTATAACGCCTTTCCCTGCCACAGATTTTTATAAGTCTTTAGAGGCAGAAGGTAGAATTGTGGAAAGAGATTGGTCAATGTATGATGTAGAACACTGTGTTTACATACCAAAGAATATGACGAAAGAAGAATTGGAAGAGGGAATTGCCCGGGCTTGGGAGGCGACCTACTCCTGGAAAAGTATTTTCAAGAGACTGGATTTTTCCAAAAAGAAGACGAAAAAGAGCATTTTTATGCTGTTGAATATTGGTTACAGAAAATATGCAAAAGGGTTCAAAATATTTGACAGTAGTGTGATGAATGACAATTCCGATATTCCGGATGTACAGAAAGAGTAAACCTATGAATATATTATTGATTCAACCATGGCACAGTGAAGACAGAAGCTATCGCTCCAGATTGTCCTGTCTGGTTTCTTATGCACCGCTGACTTTGGCAACCCTTGCGGCTTTAATTCCAAAGGATATTGCTTGTGATTTGGATGTGTGTGATGAAATCTCAGGAAAAATGAATTACGAGAAAAAGCACTATGATATTGTGGCCATTACATCGCAGACATCTGTAGCCCAAAGAGCGTATGAACTGGCCCAATATTTTAAGGCAAAGGGATCCTATGTAGTGCTAGGTGGTTATCATCCCACTTATATGCCAAATGAAGCAGCGCAGTATGGTGATACCGTAATCGTGGGAGCGGCGGAATATTCTTGGCCACAGTTTTTAAGAGATTATATAGCCGGAAAACCTCAGAAAATCTATAATATGCAAAACGTAAAAGGTGAGGATATTGTAGATGCTGACAGAAGTGTAATTCCAAAGCATAAATATCTGAAATATCCGGCAGTTATTGCAAACAGAGGTTGTCCAAATGCCTGCGAGTTTTGCGTAATCAGTGAAATGTGGAGGCATTGTACACCACGTCCTGTTAAAGCTGTAATTAATGAAATAAAAAATTTGAATTCCAAGATGATTACATTTTTTGATCCCAATATTTTTGCGATGAGAGATTATGCCATTGAACTGATGACAGAGCTGGCCAAGCTTAACATTATGTGGGCGGGCTCAGCCACCATTAATGCTGCCTATGACAGGGAACTTATGGAACTGGCCAGAAAAAGCGGATGTGCGGGGTTACTTGTGGGACTGGAATCCTTAAATAAAGATACTCTCAAAAATTCGGGCAAAGGCTTTAATGATCCGAACAAATATAAAGAGGCAATTGCCATTATGCAAAGCTACGGCTTAAGCGTAAACGGGTGCTTTGTTTTGGGAATGGACGGCGACACGGAAGAATTGTTATTATCCCTGCCTGAACAGGTGAAATATTTGAATTTGAATCTGGTACGTTTTTCGATTTTGACACCGGTACCAAACTCACCTTTATACAAGAGACTGGAAAAAGAGGACAGACTTCTTACAAAAGACTGGTCAAAGTACAATCAGCACCAGAGTGTTTACAAGCCTACCCATATGTCACCTGAAAGACTGGAAGAAATTTACAGACAGGTGTGGAAGGAAACGTACTCCTTTAAAAATCTGTTTATACGATTTAAAAATTTACCAAACAAAACATTAAAGGAAAAACTTGTTTGTATGGGTGCGAATTTAGGTTTCAAGTATCTTGGCATATATTAGGAGGCAGAAATGAAAGTTACTTTGATAAAGGTCAGTATGCTGGAAGGAAAAGGTTATGATGCGATGAAACCTTTAATCTTTCCAATATTTGAAGCTGTCACACCCAAGGATGTGGAAATAGAATATATCGATGAGCGTATCGAAGACATTCCGGAAGAAATAGATTCCGATGTGATTGCCTTGTCCGTAGAGACCTTTGCTGCAAGAAGAGCCTATCAACTTGCAAAAAAATACAAGACGGACAAAAACAAAATTGTGATGGGTGGCTTTCATCCTACGGCATTGCCGGAGGAAGCCTTGGAATACTGTGATACAGTTTTAATCGGAGATGCGGAAGATACCTGGCCTGCATTTGTCAGGGATTATAAAAACGGGACAATCAAAGACAGGTATGTATCCACCAATCAACAGAGCTTAGAGAAAATTGATTTTAACAGCCCGGCCTTTAACGGGAAAAAATACAACAAAATCGGCCTGGTACAGTTTTCAAGAGGCTGTAAGTTTGACTGTGATTTTTGCTCGGTCAATTCATTTTATGCCTGTAAAGTACGCCAAAAACCGTTGGAAATTATTGTGGAAGAAATACGCAGTATCAAGGAAAAGATACTGTTTTTTATAGATGACAATATTTTCTTAAATGAAAAGACTGCCATTGAACTTTTTGAAGCCATCAAACCGTTAAAAAAGAAATGGGCATGTCAGATAAGTATGGATGTGGCATTTAACGATAAAATGCTTAAAATCATGAAGGAAAGCGGCTGTATTCTTGTTTTAATCGGTTTTGAGTCTTTAAATAAAGAAAATCTAAAGAAGATGAACAAGGTTGCCAATTTAGAAATCGAAAGATATGAAGAGGCAATTAAAAATATATACAAGCATAAACTGATGATTTATGCAACCTTTGTTTTAGGTTACGATTACGATACGAACGAGTCCATAGAGGCGACGATGAAGTTTGCACTGGATAATAACTTCGCAGCAGCCAATTTTAATCCGCTGATTCCAATGCCCGGAACGAAGCTGTATTCCAGATTGGAAGATGAGAAAAAGCTGCTATATGAAAAGTGGTGGACTACACCCGGATATAAATATGGTGACAGTGCGTATTATCCTGAAAATATGACACCAAAGGACTTGGAAGAGGGTTGCAAAAACGCCAGATATACGTTTAATACTTATCGGAATATCTTTAAAAGATTATTTGGAAACAAAATATACTTAAATCCTGTCAATGCGCTTGTTTTTCTGGCTTTAAATATTATTTCCAGAAAAGAAATCCATAGAAAACAGGGCAAAGTGTTAGGAAGTGACACATAATATGAAAATTACGTTGATAAAACCTAATATCGGAAGAAGAGAACACAGTCTTTACGTGGACAATGCCAGTATGGAGCCTTTACAGCTGGGAATTTTGGCGGCTTTAACACCTAAGGATATTGAGGTTGTTATGTATGATGACAGACTGGAAAAAATTCCATACGATGAGCCTACGGATTTAGTGGCCATCACGGTGGAAACCTTTACTGCCAGACGTTCCTATGAAATCAGCGAGGAATACAGAAAACGCGGCGTGAAAGTCATTATGGGAGGAATGCATGTAAAACTGATTCCGGAAGAAGTAGCAGAGCAGTGTGACAGCATAATGATTGGGGACGCAGAAGATAAATGGGAAGAAATGATTGAAGATTTAAGAAATGGTACACTCAAAAAAGAGTATCACTGCAATCCTGTTTGTGTGCCTCAAAAGGGCGTTATCACCCGAAGAGATATTTTTGAAGGAAAAAAATATATGCCGATTACCCTGCTGCAATTTAGCAGGGGTTGCAGATACAATTGCAAATATTGTGCCTCCAGTGTGTATTTTGAAAGAAAGCATTTTTGCAGGGATATTGATGAAGTTATCGAGGAAATTAAGTCCCAAAAGAGAAAGCTTTTGTTTTTTGTGGATGACAATATTGTAGGGGATAAAGAAAAGGCGAAGGAACTGTTTAAACGACTGATACCACTTAAAATAAAATGGGTAAGTCAGGGCAGTATTGATATGCTGGAAGATGAAGAACTGATGCGCCTTATGGTAAAAAGTGGATGTCTTGGACATGTCATTGGCTTTGAGTCCATAAAGCCCGAAAGTATCAGTGTAATGGGGAAAGGTGTCAACAAAAAGTTTGTACAGGATCAGTACAAAGATGCCATTAAAGAACTTCGAAAGTACGGGCTGCAAACATGGGCGGCTTTTACCGTTGGACACGATACGGATACAGTGGAGAGCATAAAAGCGACCTATGAATTTGCCAAAAGAAATAAGTTCTGTTTTTCGGCATACAATATTTTAATGCCTTATCCGGGCACGCCGTTGTATGACCAGATGAAAGCAGAAAACAGGCTTTTATATGATGGCAAATGGTGGCTTCATCCGGAATATAAGTTCAATTATGCGTCTTTTGTTCCAAAGAATATGACAGCACCGGAACTGACGGAGGTTGCTTTCTATTGCAGAAAAAATTTTAACAGTATCCGTTCTGTAATTTACAGACTTTTTGAACCGAAAACAAATATGAGAAATCCTGTCAGATTTTTTACCTATATCATTTATAATCCTGTATTCAGAAAAGAAGTGTTTGAAAAACAGGGAATGGTATTTGGATGTAAAGAAAAAGATGCAGAGGAAGAAGTATGAAAATAACATTTATTTTGCCGGCAATCGGTAAGAAAAAAGGACAGAAATATTTAAAATCATGGTTGATGGAACCGCTGACTATAGCTGTTTTAAATTCGATGATTTCGGATTCGTGGGACAGGGAGTTTTACGATGACCGTATCGAAAAAATAGATTATGAAACAGATACCGATTTGGTTTTTATTACGGTAGAAACCTATACGGCAAAGAGAGCATATTTTATTGCGAATGAATTTAAAAAACGCGGTAAAACGGTTGTTTTAGGCGGTTATCATGTAACACTTTTACCGGAAGAAGCGGCAGAATATGGGGATGCCATTGTGGTTGGTAATGCGGATGGTTTGCTTGAAAACTTGCTTTCAGACTTTGAAAATGGGCAGCTGAAAAAGAGATATGATGGCGGAGCATGTATACAATATAAACTGCCGGATCGAAGCATCTATGCGAAAAAAATGAAGAAATATCTTCCGGTTTCTCTGGTTGAAACGGGAAGAGGATGCTATCACAATTGTGAATTTTGTTCCATTGCCAAATATTATAACTCCCATTATATACATAGGGATGTTGTAGACATTATTGAAGAAATTAAGACCTGTAAACACAAAATCTTTTTCCTGGTGGATGATAGTATTTTTTCAGATAAGAAGTTTGCCAGAGAATTGTTTACGGAACTGAAAAAACTGAATATCATTTGGACTACACAGATAACGCTGGATATCGTAAAAGATGAAGAATTGCTTCAACTTATGAAGGACAGTGGCTGCGAAATGGTGCTGATTGGTTTTGAATCCATTACGGAAGGAAACCTGAAACAGATGAATAAGGAATGGACCCAGAGACTTGGTGAAAGAGATGAATTGATTGAAAAGATTCATAAAGTGGGTATCAGTATTTATGCAAGCTTTGTTTTTGGTTTTGATTATGACAACGAAGACAGCTTTAAGAAAACTCTGGAGTTTTGTGAAAAGCACCAGTTTTTCATAACTGCCTATAATCATTTGCTGACTTTCCCGAACACAAAAACTTATGATGATTTTAAAGAAAGAAATAGATTACTTACTGACAAATGGTGGTTGCAGGAGGGCTATACCTTCGGAACGATTTCTTTTCAGCCAAATCTCCTAACACCGGAAGAATTGAAGGAATATTGTAAGGCATATAAGAAGAAGTTTTTCACTTTTAAATCCACAATCAAACGTGGTAGGACGCTTTGGGGACGTACTAAGAATTTTATGATAAATTTTGCATTCTGGTTTATGAATATCTTATTCCATTTTGAAGTGGACAAGCGTTCCGGTATACCTGTGGGAGAAAATCTGGAGGAGAAAAAGAAGTGAGTCAGATAACATACCTTGCCAACCAAAACGATGGAGAACGGATTCTGGAAATTTTGGAAAGTTCTCCGGCCGAAGGAAACATTGAACTTGTTTATACAAGAAGACCAAACGCCTGTGAATCTTACCAAAAGGAAAGCGGTGAAACCTATGTATATGCTGTAAAAGATGGGGAAGATATGCTGGGTACGGTGGCGGAAGTGGTGCGTAAAGTTTACATAGGCGGTGAGGTAAAAAAACTGGGATATGTATGTGGTTTAAAAACCGCACCTGAATATAAGGGTACTGTCAACTGGGCGAAAACCTTCATACAAAATCTGGTGAAGGAGGACATTGACTGCTATTTTTGCTCCATCATCAGTGAAAACGTGGAGGCACAAAAACTCTTTGGGAAAAAGAGAAAAAGAACAATGAATATGAATCTTCTTCAAGGCTATACCACGTATATGCTGGCACCGTATTTTAAGTTCAAAGTAAAAAACATAGATTACATTTTTAAACAGGTGTCAAAGGAGGACGAAAGAGCAGTACTGGATTTTCTAAATCAAGAAGGAAGAAAAAGAGAAATGTTCCCGGTGGTCGAAAGCCTTTCGCAGTTTACAGATTTAAAACCGGAAGATTTTTATGTCTTAAAAGAGCAGGATGAAATCCTGGCTGTTGGTGCGCTTTGGAAGCAAACTGCTTACAGACAATATATCGTAAAGAAATACCGTGGAGTATACCGATTTGCAAGGTGTTTGAATCCACTTTTAAAACTACTTGGATACATTACGTTGCCAAAAGAAAATGAGGTGCTTGATTTTCCAATGTTATCTTTTTTTATCAGTCAGGATGACAACGAAGAATATTACAAAGCGTTCTTGAATCATATAAACTATGTTATTAAACAAAAATTTGGGATGTATGTGATTGGTATCGGTGATACGGATGTTCACAAAAAGCTTTATAGGCAATTAAGGAATATCCATTTTGATACCCAAATCTATGAAATTGAATTTATATTAGGAAATGGTAAGATGGCAGAGATAAGCAGGGAAAATATATGGCTTGAATGTGGACTACTATAAAGGAAAAAGGCAGAGGCCAAAACGTATAAAACGTTAGGCAACTGCCTTTTTAATATGTTTTAATTATCAAGCAACATAATACTTTGTGCAATTTCCAAATCACGGTCTTCTTCAAACAGGCTTCGTTCTACCATGTATGAGAACTGATAGCGGATTCCCGTTTTGTAATTTTCCATAAACACGACATAACCTTCATATACAATACCGGTACTGTCTTTTGTGGTAACACGAAGTATCGTTTTTCCAACGGTCGCGTGTTTGATATTTGCAGATTCGGAACCATCTCTTGTTAAGTAGAAGGTTGATTCTTTTACCAGTGGTGTACACTCAAAAACAGAGTAGTAGGAATCTTCGTTGTAAGTCGTACTTTCATCAAGCCATGAAACAACGGTTTCCTTTGGAAGATTGATTACTTTTTCTTCATCCGGAATGATATCCATTTTACCGCTTTTTTCTTCCAAGGTTTGCGCATCTACGACACAGCCTAAAACTTTCGCAGATAAATAACGTGTTCTGCTGTCTGTATAAAGAGTCAGGGAAGAAAAATCATCGCTGCTGGATTCGGCTATGGAAACCGGACCGTTTAATGTAAACAGTACCTCATCGCCGCTAAGAGTGGTGAAATTTACATTCAGGCGATACAAACTCTTATAACCGATAAATGGGAAAGCAGTAATTTGTCCGCCTCTGGCAGTGGAGTAAGCCTGATATTTTTCAGGACATACCGTGTAGTGATGGAGCTCTGCAAGTCCCTGAGATGCTGAAAGTTTCAATGAATACAATTCTCCGTATGGGTCATAAAGGGCTGCGCATACATACTGGTCTTTGGTTGTTTTAAGCACATCGCTTGGAATGGCGTCTGTAAGTCTTTCAAAAATACCGTTATGCGCTACGCCTGTTCCTGTATAGGCTACGTCACCGACAAATTCTGTAAAGGTAACTTCACCATCAAAATATCCGTTTTTAATCGGACCACTGATTTTTCGTTCATAAGAGCCGTCTTTAAAGAAATATTCATTCACAACGCTGTCTACAATGCGTTCTTCCATAACGAATTCGATTTCTTCCTCCACAAGAGGTTGGTCGATTGTATCTTCAATTTCAGGGTTTTCAGCATCTTGTTCTACATAAGCTGTTTCAGTATCTTCATTGTGGGCAACACGCACTAATTCGTAGGAAAGACCGGTAACAACAACAGCGTCATTTTCTTCGGCATGTACTAAAATACCGCTGTTTTTCGTAGTTCCATAAAATGAACCGAAGTACCAGTAGATACAGTCACAATTTTTTCCTGTAAAAACTGAAATGCCGCCGGCACTGGTTGCTTCATATTGTTCCACGGAAGTAGCAAGGTGAGTGTGGGGTACGTAGGTAAAACTTCCGCCATCACCGAGATATTCTACAAATGCGGCAAATTCCTCTGTGCTTTGCAATGCGTACAATTCATTGTAAAGAGGAATGCTTCCTTCAGGATATACCATTTTATCAAGAATTGCCTTGGCCTCTTGCATAATGGCTATATGGTTTTTAAGTGCCTCTTCTTTTTGGGCTAAATTGTTTTTGGATTTTTTAAAGAAAGTATTTTCTCCATAATAATTTTCTACCAACGCATTGGCCGAAGCAAAATCATTGCATTCTATATATAAATCACATAAGTCCAGTAAAACCTGTTCCTCGGCAGTTGGTTCCGTTGATAATACCGGTTCTTGTTTATCATCCTCATTCTTACAGCCTGTAAAAAGACTTGCACTCAGTACAAGAGTTAAGAACGAGAGCAGTAATTTCTTTTTCATAATTCTCCTTGTGTATCTCCTTAGTGTAAGTGTTTTTTTATATCGCCAAACAGTATAGCATAGTTTCTTTTTGTTGACAATTCTGCAAATTAAAATCCATATATAGGAAACTTTTGCATATATTATAAAAAAATATTTGGTGATTTTATGTTAGAACTATTACAGCAAATAACGTGGTCGCATTTATTCATGTATGGTGTCGGTCTGGTACTGATTTTTCTGGCAATTAAGAAAAAATATGAGCCGGCATTGCTTTTGCCTATGGGGTTTGGAGCCATACTGGTCAATTTACCGATGAGTGGAGTGTTAAATCAGACGATGGAAGAAGTAGGAGAGGCCACAATAGAAGTAAACGGGATTATTGAGTGGCTATACAAGGTGGGAATAGAAAGTTCGGAAGCTTTTCCAATACTTTTGTTTATCGGAATCGGGGCAATGATTGATTTTGAGCCGCTTTTACAAAGACCGGTGCTGTTTGTTTTTGGTTTTGCTGCGCAACTTGGAATTTTTGTAGCGATGGGGCTGGCACTTGGACTGGGATTTTTGGCAAATGATGCGGCTTCCATCGGGATGATTGGAGCAGCAGACGGGCCTACAGCTATTTTGGTTTCGCAGATATTACAATCGCAATATGTGGGTGCAATTGCAGTGGCGGCATATTCCTATATGGCATTGGTGCCACTTATTTTACCGGTTACGATAAAAGCACTAACCACGAAAAAAGAAAGAAGTATTGCGATGAAAAAGGATGCTAAAAAAGTGCCAAAGCCGGTGAAAATTATTTTCCCGATTGCGGTAACCTTTGTAGCAGGGCTTTTGGCACCTATGTCCATATCACTGATAGGTTTTTTGATGTTTGGAAATTTAATCAAAGAATCCGGGGTGTTGAATTCTCTTTCGGATACGGCGCAGAATGCATTGACAAATTTGATTACGTTGTTGCTTGGAATTACAATTTCTTTTAGTATGCGGGCAGAAGTTTTTGTAAAGGCAGAAACACTGCTTGTAATGGGCATTGGACTTCTGGCGTTTGTTTTTGATATGGTAGGAGGGCTTATTTTGGCAAAGATTATGAATCTGTTTTTAAAAGAGAAAATAAATCCTATGATTGGAGCGGCAGGTATATCGGCGTTTCCGATGGCTGCAAGGGTCGTACAGAAAATGGCTATGGATGAAAACAAGGGAAATGTAATATTGATGCAGGCAGTCGGCGCCAACGTGGCAGGACAGGTGGCGTCTGCGGTTGTGGGTGGATTGATACTGGGGATGTTTCGATAGAAACTTAGAAGGCGGTATGTAAGTAATGAGAATTGCGCACTCATAGTTTGCTGCGCAAACTATTTCGTCGCAGGCTTCGCCTTATAACAAAAAAAGGAAAGACTAAATTGTATGAACAAGTTCATAATTAGTCTTTCCTTTTTTTCATTGCAATTCTCATTGCCCTGCGCAGCTCGTACGGGAATCGAACCCGTGATTCCGCCGTGAGAGGGCGGCGTCTTGAC